>JBGOXS010000004.1:0-108120 GCA_041479245.1 Anaerolineae bacterium | reverse complement strand
TGCAGCCAAAGCCAAGCACGCGGACTGTGCAGCCTTCTTCTTCAACTGGGTCGCCACGAACGATACAGCCCGCCAGATCAACGTCACCGGATTTGGGTCGAACCCCGGCGGGCCAGCGAATGCAAAGATGCCTTCCGTGGCTGCCGGCTCGGTCACGAACGAAACGCTTGCCGCTGGTCCCGTCGTCGGTGCGGCCGGCAATTCGATGGACTTCATCGCCAACGCGACCAGCTCCATCTTCGCCCAGGGCTGGACGCCCGAGCTCCAGAAGATGGTCAGCGGCCAGCAGGACGCGGCTGGCTTGCTCAAGGCTGTTCAGGCTGAGTATGTAAGAGAGCTCTCTCAGTAGTGATTCAGCCGCAGGACGATGTCTGCACCTATTAGAACAACGATGACAACGATAGAAATGTCAGACAACCGCCCAAAAGCAATCAAAAACTCCCGGTGGGCATTCCTAAGTAAACGGGTCCGCCGGGAGACCTTTATTGGCTGGTTGTTCACACTGCCTGCCCTGCTGATGTACGCGTTCTTTGTTATTGTTCCCCTTCTCCTGACCATCTTTTACTCGTTCAATAAGTGGAACGGTGTCGGTCCAATGAAGTGGGTGGGACTCAAGAACTATCTGACTGTCTTCGAGGTGCCCGACCTGCTTGGGACAATTGTCAACGCGTTCTGGTTGGTAGTATGGTTCAGCTTCATTCCAGTCGCCCTTGGTCTTCTCGTCGCAAGTATCATCCATCGTGTAGCTACCGGACGCTTAGGCGCAATTTCCCGAACCGTTTTGTTCCTACCCCAGGTCATACCGCTTGTCGCTGCTGGTATTATCTGGGGTTGGCTGCTGGCTCTCCCGGGTTTAATCAACCAGCTCCTCAAGGGCATTGGGCTTGGCCCGATCACCCGAGCCTGGCTGGGCGACTTCCACTTTGCGCTCTCAGCTGTCGGTGTCATCGGTATCTGGGTCTTGCTGGGATTCTGCACCGTGTTGCTTCTGACTGGTATGACGAAAATAGACCCATCGCTCTATGAGTCAGCCAGGATCGATGGCGCCAACTGGCTCCAGGAGTTCGTGGGAATTACTGTCCCACTTCTCAGAAATGAAATCGGCGTTTGTCTTACCGTCACAGTGATCAACGCATTGGCCGCATTCGACATCGTCTACGTCTCGACAGCCGGCGGGCCTGGCAACTCGACTTCGGTCCCGGGGATCCAGATCTATATCCTTGCGTTCACCCAGCGAGCGATAGGCCTGGCGTCTGCTCTCGCCGTCATGCTCATGATCCTCGTCGTTGTGATCATCATCCCGATCCAGCGTCTTAGCCGAGAGGGTTCGCGATGAGGGTTGCACGCGGCGAGCTCTGGACAGGCAGGGTGTTCCTCGTGGCACTGATGGCATTCACGATCCTACCCTTCATCAGCATCTTCATGACTGCACTGCATCCAGCTGCGACAGTGCCCGGTGGGCTCGAATGGCCCGCTCACCCACAGTGGGGTAACTTTGTGGAGGCGTTCAAGGAAGCACATATGCCCGAGCTGCTCTCGTCGAGCATATTCATTGTCGTTGCCGTTGTGCCTGTTTCCCTGATCATCTCGACCATGGCCGGTTTCGCAATCGGCCTGCTCCGCATCCCCGGTGCAGCTTTTCTTCTCTTCCTGTTTGTGTTTGGTCTAACGCTCCCGTTTCCAGGGATCATCATTCCAATCTACTTCTTGGAGCGCACAATACACATCTACAACACCCGCTTCGCCATCGTGCTGCCGCTGATTGCCCTGTACATGCCTTTTGCGGTCTTCTGGATGCGCACCCACTTCGTCAATATGCCGACCGAACTATCAGATGCGGCTCGTGTCGATGGCGCGAGCACCTGGGACCTATTCTGGCAGATCCACCTCCCACTGGCGCGCGCGCCGATTGCGTCGCTTGGGATCCTCATGACCGTTTGGACGTGGAACCAGTTTCTCCTGCCGCTGGTGCTCGTTGAGGACCCTAACCAGCGAACGATGGCCGGTGGGCTAGGAGCATTCCAGGGCCACTATGCCACGAATATTCCCTTGCTCTGCGCTGGTACGATATTGATCCTGGTGCCTACCCTGGTCATCTTCGTGCTATTCCAGCGGCAGATCATCACAGCCCTGCTCCAGGGCTCGGTCAAGGGATAAATGCGGGTCTGGAACCAACGCAATCTCCATCTTCTTTACAGCGTTGGAAATAACCCAGGACAGTAAGAGTAAAATGCCACTCATTTTCGATCTTCCACTCGAACAGTTAAAAAGCTATCAAGGCATCAATCCTCGTCCACAAGACTTTGATGCTTTCTGGGAGAAAGGCCTGGCTGAAATGCGGCCGATCGATCCGCTGGTCGAATTAATTCCCACTGACTTTAAGGCACCGAATGCGGCTTGTTTTCAACTGTATTTTACCGGGGTGGGAGGGGCACGAATCCACGCCAAGCTGTTGCACCCGGTAAAATCCCCTCATCCCCATCCGGCCGTCTTGTTGTTCCACGGGTACACGGGCGATTCCGGTGATTGGTCTGATAAGCTCGGTTATGTTTCAGAGGGGTTCACCGTAGCGGCATTGGACTGCCGCGGGCAAGCAGGATTGTCGGAAGACAAGGGCAGTGTAACTGGAAACACTCTCCACGGGCATATCATTCGCGGATTGGACGATGCCCTGAAGGGTTGGCCGGAAAAATTGCTCTTCCGGCAAATATTCCTTGATACGGCTCAGCTTTCCAGAATTGTGATGGAAATGCCTGAGGTGGATGCAAACCGGGTCGGGGCAACGGGAGCCAGTCAGGGAGGCGCCTTGACTGTTGCCTGCTCTGCGTTGGAGCCTCGCCTCAAGCGCGTAGCTCCGATATATCCCTTCCTCAGTGATTATAAGCGGGTTTGGGAAATGGACCAGGCAAAGGACGCTTACCTTGAACTACAAGAATATTTCCGTCACTCGGACCCCACTCATAAACTTGAAAACAGTGTTTTCGAGAAGTTAGGCTATATCGACATCCAATTCCTGGCTTCTCGCATCCAGGCAGAAGTGTTATGGGGGATTGGATTGATGGATACCATCTGCCCACCCTCAACCCAATTCGCCGTATATAACAAAGTCGTTTCGCCTAAGACAATGATGATATATCCTGATTTCGGCCATGAACCTTTACCGGATCTTAATGATCAGGTTTTTAACTTCCTGATGGGGTTGTAACATGGACTTTGATTGAAGCATTTTTGATATAAATGTCTATATGAACGCTCAATGAGGTTGTTTATGAAAGGCGATAGACTTGTTATACAGGACTACCATAAACGAGCGGCAGGTGAGATTGTTTCAATAATCATTCAAAATATTCGAGGAAAAAAAACAAGATATATAATCACAATTGCCGGAGAATCTGGTTGCGGAAAATCTGAAACTGGTAGGGCAATTTCAGACGAATTGGATAAATTTGAAATCAAATCTGTCCTGCTTGGACAGGATGATTATTTTATGCTTCCACCCAAATCAAATGACTTGAAAAGGCGGGAAGATCCGGAATGGCTCGGACCTCATGTAGAAGTCAAACTTGATGTTTTGGAACAAAATCTTATGGACGCCATTCATGGGAAAAAAGAAATAAGCAAACCTCTAGTTGATTATGATTCAAATACAATTGAAGACGAGACCATCAATTTGGTCGGAATTAAAGTCTTGATTGCAGAAGGAACATATACATCTTTGCTTAAACACGTTGACACCAGGATATTCATATGCAGGAATTGGTTAGACACACTTGAACACCGCCAGAAAAGAAAGCGGGGCGAAGAAGTGGGCGATCCTTTTATCGAGCAAGTACTAAGCATAGAACATAAAATTATAGCCGGACATAAACAATTAGCGGATATCTTGATAACGAAAGAATATGGCGTGATTATTGTTGATTAATAGGTATTATCCTGCTATCGCCAGTGCATTTTGCCAAACTAAATTAGGCAGAAGAAGGTGTTCAATTTATCGAGGGAGCTAAGATGCGTCGAGGGTTCCAAATAAACCAAAAATATTGCTGTTTGCCGTCCTTGGTCTGAGTGCCCATTTCACTCAAGAGATAGAACTTCTTCTTTGTCGGATAAACCATCGTTATATTTAATCTCAAACGTATTTGCTAGTAAGTCAATATTCAACCTGGCATAACTATTTATGTAATCCCAGCCCAGTGAAATTTCGTGATCCGAACAATTATTCAATGTAAAATTTCCATCGAATGCCGGATGTGAATTTCTAAATTGAATCAATCTGATTATATTTCTAACTATAGGACGCTGTACTTCTCGATCGATTTCCCGGACGGAATAATTATGACGATTTATTTCCCTGCTGTCTCTGCTTCTTGCAGCTTCAACTTTATCATTTTTTCCTGCCAACAATCCAACATAATAGACCTGGGGAATACCGGGCACAAAGAACTGGATAGCTCTTGCAGCTAGATAAGCATTATTGTCACATCCTAACATGGAGTAATATGTTCCCCTGATTTGGTGTACATCGAAGCCATCAATGTCTTTATAGTTCGGAGAGAATATGCGACTCAGGTTACCTCCCCGTTGAAGGCAAATTTGTACAAGATTTTTAGCACTTTCAACCTCGAAAAGACCGTTCAAGTCCGGTTTGACGGGAATGCCATCGTGGCAATCGAGCATAGTGAATTGCCTTTGAGGCCGAATAGCTAGGTATTCCTTCAGATTCTTACTGTTCTTAAATAACAAGGCTTCAAGAATCATGTAGGGGAGAATAAAATCATAGATCCAGTAACCCTTTTCGGACAATCTAATCTGGGTTGAAAAATCCGCGTGAAGTTCGGGCATCAATTCAATGCCACATGAATCTGCAATCCGCTTTAACCAGTCCAAGAATTGAAAGATTTCCGGCTCAACGAAAAAACAAGAAGTACCGATTTTCTTGATCACATAACCTACCGCATCGAGGCGCACGATTTTTACTTTATTATTACTGAAATTCGAGATACATTCTGCTATAAGATTCCGAGCAACCGTGGAATCTACATCAATATCCACCTGCTCTGAAGGGGAGGTTTTACCAAAGGTTGTCCAAAGGGTTTTTACTTCTCCGGTTGCTTGAATTGAGTAATCAGAAAACGGATTTTGTCGGCGCAGGAATATCTTCTCGATTTCCTCTCTGGATGGATTCCTACCTGGCCAGTATTTTTCAATGGGTATAAACAAATCTGCATAGGCAGAGTTACATCCATAATGCAGGTAATCTTGGAAATAAGAGGATTTCGAGGATATGTGGTTGATAATCAGATCTAGCAGGACAGGGTATTTTTCACCAATTTTCCTAATATCCTCCCACGAACCAAACTTTGGCTCAATCTCCATATAGGTTAAAGGAGCAAAGCCGCGATCCCCGGAAGAAGGAAAAGGCGGCAAAATATGAATCCCACCTTCAAATAGGTTTGGAAAGTATTGATCAAGCACCTGAACAAGTCTTTTAAGATCGCCTCCCAACGAATCCGGATATGTAATCAGTTGGACTTTATTCTTCACTGTCATAGCAACATATCACCTCTGTCTTAATTTCTAATAAGTCCTGGGCATCGTGGGTGCCGGTCAAATATTAGTGATTAAAGATAATTTTATGCTTAACGGTAACCGACTTACTATAAAGTAACTTCCCACTTCAGTACTATATTTTTACTGGCGACCTTTCAATTAGGCAAATTCTGGTTAATAACTCTGCAACTGGCTAGATGCTTGGCATATATAAGCATAAAACCTTTACCCATAGATAAGACTAAGTATATTGCAACTGTTTACATGAAAGCACTTTCACTAATATCATAACACTAGCTATATCATTTTGCAATATGGGTCATATCTTCAGATGACGTGATCGATCTTCGATGACAGCGTACGGGATATACATGTGTTGATGGGATGTGATGACAGATTTGACGGTCCCCTATGTATATGTTGGTATTTATATATATATCCTCGACATAAAGGGGTAATTACGATGATTAAGAAGTATTCAAAGACTCGACCGCTTCAAAATCAATGAATATCTCTCTCGCGAAAAAATTTTGTAGACCTGGCGGGATTCGAACCCACGACCTCTTTAGTGCAATAAATAAGCAGGCAGGGGAAAAGGGTAAAAAAGCCGTCTATTACGTCTAGGACGTAACAAAATCACCATACAACTCGCTGCGCTCCTTGCATGCTGTTTCAGCATATCTGTTCCCAAATTGTTCCTGATGTGCATCGTTAAGAAGCAAGGAAGGCGACCCAATGACCTGTCCTGAGGGGGATTAGATGGAAATGATGATCTCAAACAGCATCATCTCTAATTCTCTAATCCATTTTCCAAATCACAAAAAACCCACTCTCCATGCATTGTTGTTCGGCTTTCTAGCGTGGATTGGAATACTTCTGCAACAATAAGATATTGACTTGATTCCCATCGCAAAATCTGATTTGCTAGCTATTCATTAAACCAAAATCTGACCCATGAATTCTTGATTCGCCTATTTACCGCTTCTTGTATGTAAGACATAGTAGAATCGCCAAACGTAGCTCAGAGGTTAATGCACTCGGGAATTCCTTCAAACGCTGATCAAAATAGACAATTACATTAGGATCCTTATCTTTCAACCCGCTGTATCCATCAAGAAATCCGAGCGTTTCGCCTCAGCGTTTGCCCAGCTCAAGGTGTACCTCTTCCCCATGACCAAGTCCTTAGCTGAGATCACTACTTTTCCATGAAACTTGCATTTCGTGTCTCGCTCTCTTGGTACCATGCCGATTTCCAATGTATTGCTTTTATATCCACATAACGGTTTACGTCAATCGCGTGTGGGCGGGCGTGGACTCGGCTTGGGAGCAGGATTCCGATTGGGCGTAGGAAAAAGTCCGAAAATACCGCAGAATCCCGCAGGTCCTCTGCAAATGATGTTAGGCTGGGTTTGTGTCTCAGACAGGGCGACCTGTCCAGGAACCAACCCCGTCTATTCTGTCAATTCGAATGCGTGTGACATATCCAGGCGGGGGGTTTTCCATCGGTGGGAACTTCACATCAGGCCCCATGTAAACTTCGGCTAATCGCTGGAGCAGCTCGGGTGCACCACCTACTTGGATGCGAGCCTCGCCGTAGAGAACTGCGTACTCTGTAAGTCCCATTGAACTCTTTGCGTCCGTCTCGAGGGAGATCGCGACCCGGGCATCGCGTTCAATGTTTCTCACCTTACGATTCCTGGATAGGTGGCCAGCAACCACTTCGTCCCCGTCTAACCCGATCCAGACAAGTATGACTTGAGGGCTCCCATCGCGATTGAGAGTGACAAGGTGGGCTAGGCGACCAGATTCAATGAGGGTTCTGATTTCTTGAGGTATCATCATATTATCTCTCCGTAGATATAGCCTTCATAAATCGATTGATCTTGCAACCTTCGTATTCGGTTACTGAAAGCCGCTCAATAGATTGTGTTTGTAGCGGTGGAGAGGGCGTGGATTCTATTATTGAGCAAGAATAACCCTGCGATATAAAAATACTAATAAATACCCAGAAACCCCATCGTTCACTACATACATTGTTGAGTAGATACTGCCTATTTTGGTTTGATTAGTGCGACGCTTAGATCCCATAATTGGCGTTGTATAACCTGGTCATGCGAATATTGGTTTGACTCTATCGCCTTCCCATCTTTGAAGAATTTACCAGTAACACCTGCCATCTCTGGCGCTGAGGCAAGATAAACCAGCGATGACGCCGCCTTCGTTGGAGCCGTGGCTGCGAGTTGGGATAGCCAACGCATCACTAAAGGCGCTTCTCTCATCAGGTTTGATTTCATCAAGCCGGGATGCACAGCGTTTACCGTCACGCCGCTTCCCGCGAGTCTACCTGCAAGTTCATAAGTGAAAAACAAATTACACATCTTCGTAACGCCAAACGCCTGTAAAGAACTAAATCGCTGCTTGCCTTTAAGGTTATTAAAATCAAGGGAAGTGGTAGAGGGGACGGTAATAACCAAAACGCGGGCTGGTGCGCTGGTTTTTAGTTTGTCGAGCAATAGATTCGTTAGCAAGAATGGTCCGAGATGGTTTGTGGCAAACATCGTTTCCAATCCATCGGGGTCATTTCACGTTGCGATTTATAGATCGCTGCATTGTTAATCAACACATCCAAATGCTCATACTTTTCCTTGAAAGCAGTCGCCATCTCTCGGATCGATTCCTGTAAGGAAAAATCAACAAGGATTAACTCAACCGCGGAATTCTTTGTGGCTAAAATAATATCCGCCTTCACCTTATCTCCCCGCACCTTATTTCGATAAGCTAAAATGACCGTAGCTCCGAGCTGTGCTAGCGCTACAGCTGTTGCCTTGCCGAGACTTCCATTTGCACCGGTTATTAAACAGACTTTACCTTCCATATTATCTCCTTACTCCCCTGAATAGAAATTGGTTTCGTCAAACCGCCCGACGACCTAACTAATCGGTGCCATCATCAGGGCAACCAAGACTCCTACAACTATAATCACTTTTTCCGGGTGTGTAAACTTCAGGATGACGAAGTAGGCATCTAGGAGATGAATATGGATATTACAGATACAACAGGTTTAAAGACTTGATCCGGGTTGCGGGACTTCCAGAAATCCGCTTTCACGACTTACACCATACTGCTGCCTCATTGATAATAAATCACAGAATTCCGATCATTGTGGTATCCAGACGATTAGGTCATTCGAGAGTAAGTATTACTCTGGATACTTATAGCCACTTACTTCCTGAAATTCAGAGTGAAGCAGCAGAAATAATGGACAATCTAGTAATGCCTGTCGAGATAGAATGGAACCCGATTGGCACCCAAATCCCAGTAATTTGAAATATCCCCTTTTTCCAACCCCCCATATATAAACAAAAAAAGAGAATCCTCGCGGAATCTCCTATATTTGGTGGGGTGCCTAACGGGATTCGAACCCGTGATAGATGATCCACAGTCATCTGTGTTGCCGCTACACCATAGGCACCATGAGCGGGCTGATTTTATCACATGGGGCGGTGGCTTTCAAGCAATTTTTTGATCTCTTCACTTGCTTGGGTTCGCAGGACGGTACGTTGACTGGCATCGCGTAGGTCCTTGATGGTCACCTGGTAGCTGGCGGCTTCATCCGGACCGATCACCACCGCAACGCGCACGCCAATCTTGTCTGCATATTTGAACTGTTTGGGCAGCTTGGTGACTTCGGGGTTGCAAATTACGTTCATACCCGCCTTGCGGAGCTCGGATGCCAACGCCATTGAGAGCGGCTGTCGAACTGCGTCGAATACGGTCACGAATACCTCTGCCGGTCTGAGTGTGATTTCCTTCGGCTCCAAGCCTAATGATTGGAGCAGTAATCCGATCGCCAGGTCGCCCATAGCAAAACCGACCGCGGGCAGAGGGTCTCCACCCACCTGAGACATAAGGTTATCGTATCGACCGCCGCCGAGCAAGGCGCGTTTGATCTCACTATCCAATGTATAGGCTTCGAAGACAGTACTGGTGTAGTAGAGCAACCCGCGGATGGTGTTCGGGTCGTAGCGTACGTACTCGCGCACGCCCATAACATCAAGGGCTTCGAAGATCCGCACCAAAGTATCCGATTTTTTCCACAAATTCGGATCACTCAGAAAAGTTTTCATGCCAACCAATTGGCGGGGATCCATCCCTAGGTCTAGGGCATTGGCATCCCATTCCGATGGCTGCATTTTTCCGCGCCGGTCGATAAGGTTTAAAAACTCATAGCGCTTTTCAGCCGGCACGTCCAGCGCTACCAGCTCTGAATTCGTAAGCTGCCGATCGTTCACATAGATCACGGCTTTATTAGCAGACAGCCCAATCCGGCTTAAAAAACCAGCGGCAATGGCGATGAGCTCGGCATCCGCTTCGGGCGTGTCCACACCGATCAAGTCAATATTCCACTGGAAGAATTCGCGCGTCCGTCCCCGCTGAGGACGTTCATAGCGCCAGAAAGGTCCCCATGACCACCAGCGAAGTGGAAATACCAGCTGGTTCTGGCGCTGGGCCACCAATCGCGCCAGGCTGGGGGTGAGCTCTGGCCTGAGGGTGAGGATTTCACCGCCGCGGTCAGGGAATGTGAAAGACTGCTGGTTAACCAATTCATCGCCCGATTTGGCGGCGTACAAAGCGATCGTTTCCAGCATGGGGGCTTCCCATTCCTGGTAACCGAACGATTCAGAAACCTGACGGATCTTCTGATACAGCCAATTTCTGAATGCCATTTCTTCAGGGTAGTAGTCGCGCGTACCTTTGACGGATGGAATAATTTGCTTCATGGGGAATTATTGCCTCTCAATAATGATTGAAAATATCCCACTTTAAACAGCAATGGATGATTTTAACACAGTTTTTTTGTGCGGGTCTTGAAATCCATCTACAAACTGATACAATTTAGGCTAATTATGAGGCTTTAACCCAAGCATGGGTGGTGCCAAAGGAGATTATTAATATATGAAAATTGTGACTGATTGTGCTGCCGATTTAACCAGGGATGATACAGAAGAGTTGAAAATTCAGGTCGCCCCTCTTTTTATCCAATTTCCTGAAGGAGAGGTAAGATCGAATAATATCACCCCCGATGATTTTTATCGGCGGTTGATAAACATTGCCCCACGCATACCCACTACATCACAACCGTCCTCTGGAGTATTTGCTGATATTTATAACAATCTAGTCGAGCAGGGTGAAGATGTGCTATCGATCCACATTTCATCCGGGTTGAGCGGAACGATCGAGTCAGCCCGGTCAGGCGCGGCACAGATATCCGGGAAAATGATCACCATTGTGGACAGCCTAACTTTATCAGGCGGCGAACGCTTCCAGGTGCTGGCAGCCGCGCTAGCCGCCAGGGCAGGTCGAAGCAAAGAACTGATCATTGAGCAGCTAGCAAAAATCCGCGAGGCAACTGAGGTGATTTTCACATTAGAGACTCTCGAATATCTACAACGCGGGGGCCGCATCGGCAGGGTTCAGGCATTGGCAGGCTCATTGTTGGGGATCAAGCCACTCATCCGGGTGGAAAAGTCAGACGGGAAATATTCGAACGTGGGCAGATCAAGGACGATCCCGAAAGCCCTGGAGACGATCGCCAATCACATTGAGAGCCTCTACGGCAAAGAGACCCCCCTGTGGGTATCGGTTTTGCATGGCCAGCTACCGGAACAGGCCAATAAACTGGCAGATCTGATGAAAGAAAAAGTAAAAGTTGGGAAGATGGAGGTTCTGCGCATTTCCCCGGTCCTGGGAGTGCATACCGGTCCCGGGGTTGTTGGTGCGGCGGTAGTGCCGATGCAATTGATGGAAGGGTTGCAGTGAAGATCACCACCTGGAACGTCAATGGGCTCCGGGCGGCGCTTAACAAGGGTGCCTGGGATTGGGTTCAGCAGGAGCAGCCGGACGTCCTGTGCCTTCAGGAGATCAAGGCCCGACCCGAACAAATCCCTGACGAATACCAGGCGCGATTCAACTCTCATCAGGTGTACTGGAACCCGGCGGTTAAGCCCGGTTACAGCGGGGTGGCGACGTTCACCAGCATCCCACCTTTAGCGGTGGATTATGGCATTGGTAGAGAGAAATTTGACCACGAAGGTCGTGTGATCCGCACGAAATTCCCGGGATTCTATTTATTTAATGTATATTTCCCCAGCGGGCAGCGCGGCATGGAACGAGTAGGATACAAGCTGGAGTTTTACTCACACTTATTGGATATTTGCGACCGGATGCATGCTTCAGACGAGCGATTGATCATCTGCGGGGATTTTAATACCGCGCACAATGAGATCGACCTGCGCCACCCAAAGGCGAACCAAAAGACTTCTGGATTCCTGCCGGAAGAACGCGCCTGGATTGATACTTACCTTTCACACGGATTTGTAGATATCTATAGAATGTTGTTCCCCGACCGGGTTGGATATACCTGGTGGACTTATCTGTTGAATGCACGGAAGAACAATACAGGCTGGAGGTTGGATTACTTTATGATCTCAGAGGCGCTGGTTCCTGCAGTCAATGATGTGAAAATACATTCAGATATCCTTGGTTCGGACCACTGCCCAGTGAGCCTGATTATCACGGCTTGATTTAACCTTATTCGCCGAATTCGGTTTCTAGCTCGTCCATGTCATCCCAGGCTTCAGATACCTCCAACGAGATATCCCCAAATAACCCATCCTATGACACACGCACAAGGTGTCGTTTGATCAGCTCGAGCATGGCTAAAAAAGTGACCACTATCTCGAGGCGCGAGTTTTCGTGATTCACCAGTGATCGAAAGGATATCGATTTTTGATGCCTGAGAGCGTCGGTGATTACTGCAATTTTTTCGCGGATGGTTACACGGGATGGCGGCACGACTGTGCTCAGTGCATCTGCTAAACTGAGGTTCGAGAATATTTCCTGTGCGGCTGCAGCGATATCTTCTATCGTAATCCCGGTGAGGTCGTAACTACCCTCCAGTTTAGGAGGTGGGGCAACTCGTAAATAGGTGCGTAACCCATCAGACTCGCGCTGATCGAGGATGGTGGCGATTTCTCTAAAGCGCTTATACATAATGAGCTGCCTGGCAAGTGCCTCACCCGGGTCTTCCTCGCCGGGCTCGCGCTGCGGAGGACGGGGCAGAAGGGCTTCAGATTTGATTTGCAACAGCCTGGCAGCGACCACTAAGAATGCCGAGACTTCATCCGCCTCGAGGTCGGGCAGCGTATGTATATATTCGAGATATTGGTCGGTGATTAAGGCGAGAGATAATTTCGTGATGTCCAATTCTGCCCGTTCGATCAGCTGGAGCAGAAGATCAAGCGGACCCTCATACACGGGGGTGGTGATCGTATAATTCGAGACCTGCTGATTAGCCGCGTTGAACATCATGGCGGGATTATACCTGACAATTGAAATAGCCCATGCTATACTTGACCCAAATTCACTGAGGGATGATGTTATGTCAGATCAATGGCGTGAAATCGAAGCCGAATGGAAAGGTGGGGGAGCTTTCATCGGCAGTAATCTAACGGGTGGGGCTGTTCAAATGGGTAGGCTTAACGAAATCCCGGGTATCTCTCCGATGGAAATGATTCTGGTAGGTTTGGCGGGCTGCACCGGGGTTGATATCGTGAATATTCTACAGAAAAAGCGCCAACCTTTACAGGCTTTAAAAGTTAAAGTACGCGGGAAAAAGGCGGATGATTTTCCAAAAATATACACGGAGATTGAGGTATTTTATCTTGTCTGGGGAGAAGGGATTGATCCCCAGGCAATCGAGCGCGCCATCCAGCTATCTGAAGAGAAGTACTGTTCCGTCAGTGCGATGCTGCGACAATCGGCACAGATCAGGACGTCTTACCAGATCCTGAGCTCTGAAATCCAAACAGAGTAGCATTCTGCAAATGCAACGAATTGACAGGGTTTGCATCTAACTTGTTAAACCAAATTGGAGATGTTTTAATGATAATCGACGAACCCATTCATGTGAACGATGATGCATTTGAAAAGACAGTACTCAATTCAAATGTGCCAGTAATTGTTGATTTCTGGGCGCCATGGTGTGGGCCATGCAAGATGATTGCCCCCACGCTGGAAAAGATTGCCAAGGAAAATGCTGGTAGGGTCATTGTAGCAAAGATCAATACGGATGAGAATCCGGAATGGGCGATGAAATATGGTGTTCAGGGTATACCCACGATGCTGTTTGTTTCTGCAGGGAAGATCGTCCACCGCCAGGTAGGGGCATTGCCTGAACCTATTCTACGTACGATCGTTACCCAGTTTTTGGATGTTGTAAGTCAGGTCTCCAGAAATTAATTGTCACATCAATCACAATTCAGTAGCTCTCTCAACCCTAGCGCCTAGCAAGCGTAGTTTTTCGTCGATGCGCTCGTAGCCTCGGTCTATCTGCCCTAAGTTTCGGATGACGGATTGCCCTTCAGCCGTCAACGCGGCCAGCACCAGTGCCATTCCTGCACGGATATCGGGGCTCTCGAGCACTTCGCCATAAAGTTGAGTTGGTCCTTGAACGATACAGCGGTGAGGATCGCACAACACGATTTGTGCGCCCATGCCAACCAGCTTGTCAGTGAAGAACATGCGGCTGGGATACATCCAGTCATGGAACAGAACGCTGCCCTTGGACTGCGTGCCAATCACGATGGCAATGCTCATCAGATCGGTGGGAAAAGATGGCCAGGGCATCACGTTGATGACCGGTATGGCATCTCCCAGGTCGGGTTCTACCACCAATTTTTGCGGCGCTTGCACCAGAATCTTATCGCCATCCACCTGCCACTCCACGCCCAATCTACCCAAGACTAGTCGGATCATGTCAAGATAATGAGCACCGGCGTTGTTTATCATGATGTCGCCGCGCGTCAGGGCAGCTGCACCAATAAAACTCACCACTTCCAGATAATCGGGACCGATGGCAAATTCACCCCCGTGCAACTTTTTGACACCCTCGATGTGCAGGGTGTTCGAGCTAATATTCTCAATTCTGCCACCCAAGCTGTTGAGAAAATGACACAGCTCCTGGACGTGTGGTTCCGAGGTGGCGTTGCGAAGGATGGTGGTGCCTTCTGCGGTGACGGCAGCCATAATGGCATTTTCGGTGGCAGTCACGCTGGCTTCATCGAGAAGAATATCTGCACCGGTCAGTTTTTTAGCCGAAAAGACGAACACCCGGTCTGAGCGATCAAAATCAGCCTGAGCACCGAGAGCACGTATGGCGAGGATGTGGGTATCCACCCTGCGCCGGCCGATCACATCACCACCCGGAGGAGGCAGCCTGAGCTCACCGGTGCGTGCGACCATCGGACCTGCCAGCAATATCGAAGCGCGTATCCGCCGGCATAACTCTGGTTTTAGCTCTGCGGCGCTGAGGTTAGCGGCGTGAATCTTCCAGGTATGGTTATCGATCTTCTCCGCGTCTGCGCCTAGACTTTGGAGCAGGGCGATCATGTCCTGCACATCGCGAATATTGGGTACATTGTGCAGAAGGACGGGCTCATCGGTCAGAAGACAAGCAGCCAACAAAGGCAGGGCAGCATTTTTGTTACCTGATGGTGTCACTTCTCCACTCAGTGGGTACCCCCCCTGAATGATCAACTTTTCCATCACATCCTCCTTACAAAATAGATAACATGCCCTCGGTGATGTATCTATCTGGTAAAAGCTTGCTATAATTTCCTCTATGATAACATACAACTTTCTGGCGATCATTCCCGGCTGGCTGCTCGGTATGCTGGTTAATTATCTGGCAGACGTACTGCCCCTGCGCCGGAAACTCACCCAACCTTTTTGTATTGTGTGTGAAACCGATCAAACCTGGCTGAATTATCTGGTGTGGCCGAAGCGATGCCCCGCATGCAATCAACACAGAAGTATCCGCGTGTGGATCGTGGACGGACTTTTTATCGTTGCGTCGGTACTGATGAGTTTTTTCCCACCGGCAAAGGTAGGTTATTGGTTGGGAATGGTTGTATTGGCATACTTTGGGGTGATAGTGCTGATTGATCTGGAATACAGATTGATCATGCATCCGGTGAGTATTTTTGGGGCGGTATTAGGGTTATTGGTTGGAACTATCAGGGTTGGGTTAGTACGCAGCTTGATCGGCGGGGTGGTGGGATTTGGAATTATGTGGCTGATCTATCTACTGGGGGTATTGATCATCAAGCTGGTCAACCGCCGGCGTGGTCTGAAGGTCAACGATGTGGCGTTCGGGTTCGGAGATGTCAACCTGAGTGGAGTGCTCGGCTTGATGCTGGGGTGGCCATCGATTATTGTTGGGTTGGTGATAGCGGTCTTGATTGGAGGATTGGTCAGCTTGATCTACATCGTGGTGATGATGGTCACGCGCAAATACCAGGCTTTTGCTGCTTTGCCATATGGTCCATTCCTGGTGATCGGAGCAGTGATATTGATATATTTCCAGGATGTGGTTGCCGCGCTGGTGGGGGGATGAGGATGGAATAACTCGGCGCTTATTTATGAGCTCGTATGTAGGGACGCAAGAGAGGAATTTGAACCTAGAGCACCTGGTATCACCCTCTAGTGCCCCGAATGATTGTCATGGAAAAAAAGAAGAGCGCAGAAGAGGAATTTATTACCAACAGTATTGGATCCCTCTCCCGCGCCGCTAATTTTGAATTCAGATATGGGGTAATTTATTGCCTTTTGCGTATAGCCATCATACAGTTTTAGGGTTGCGGCGAAACCACGTTTTCCATTCCTTTTTCTCCCACACCACCAGAATCGGCGAGGCGTTGAAGATCGAAGAATAAGTACCGCTGAAAACACCCACCAGGAGGATGACGACAAAGTGGCGAATGGTGATGCCACCGAACAACGCTAGTGAAAGTAGGGTGAGCATGACGGTCAGCTGTGTGTTCACCGATCTCACCAGCGTTTGAACAATCGAGTGGTTGACTACCGTCTCATACGGTAGTTTGCGGTAGATATTCAGGTTCTCACGGATGCGGTCAAACACCACAATAGTATCGTGGACAGAGAAGCCTATCACGGTCAGAAGGGCGGTGAGGAAGAGTGCGTCAACTTCCCAATGGAGAAAGTGCGCTAAAATGGCTTCCACGCCGATGACCACTGCAACGTCATGCAGCATAGCGATAATGGCTGCCACGCCGTAACGAAATGCATGGGATACACCCCTGAAGGCGAAGGTGAGATAAACCAATATTCCCAAGGCGGCTAAGCCTACTGCAAAAGCGGCACGTTTGGCGACTTCCTGGCCCACCGATGGTCCCACTGATTCAAATCGGTTCACTGTGGTAGTGACCCCAAAGCGCGATTCCATTAGTGAGATAAGCTGGCTCTGTTGAGCGTCGCTCATTTCCAAGGAGCGGATGACCAGTCCATTTGTCCCTGAGGTTTGCACGATTGAATCGCTAAATCCGTTTTCCGCGTATAATGCTGTCACTTGAGCGGGTTGAGGAACCGTCCCGGTAACAAAGCTGATGTCCAGCAAGCTTCCACCTTTAAAATCGATGGCTAAGGGCAACCCCCACACAAGCAGGGCAATCATCCCGGGAATGATGACCAATAATGAAATCCCAAAGTATAAATAGCGCCGTTTTACGATATCAATCATCAAAGGCTCCTAAAGACCAAACCATCGAGTGTGTTCGGTGAAATTTATTCTATCCAGGATCACATGTAAGAAAGTACGGGTGACGACAATGGCGGTGAACATACTCACGCCTACACCTATTGCCAGGGTTAGGGAGAAACCTTTAACAATACTCGCTCCAAATGTATACCCAAAATAAAAAAGTATGCCACATGTGATCAGCGTGGAGAAGTTCGAATCGCGGATAGATGGCCAGGCATTTTTCCAACCCAAGTCAATCGAATTCTTGAGTGACTTTCCTGAGCGCAGCTCTTCTTTTAACCGTTCAAAGATCAAGACATTTGCATCCACAGCCACGCCTACGCTCAAGATAAACCCGGCGATACCGGGCAGCGTCAGCGTGACAGGGATCCAGCGGAAGAGCGCATACGTGATCAAGGCGTAGCACAGCAGGGCAAGGTCAGCAACAAGACCTGGCAATCGATAATAGAGTGCCATGAACAAAATGACCACGCTCATCCCTATCAAACCAGCTACCAGGCTTCTGTTAAGAGAATCTTGCCCGAGGGTTGGCCCAACAGTCGAGCTGGTTATTACTTTTAGTGGAACAGGCAATGATCCAGATTGAAGTTGAACGGTGAATTTATCAGCTTCAGCCCGGGTGAAATTACCAGTGATTGTCCCACTTCCCGACGTAATGGCATTATTAATAGCAGGGGTCGAAATAACCACTTTATCTAGAGCGATACCCAGGATTTGACTGATATGGGCTTTGGTGAAATCCCCGAAAATTTTCGCGCCGTCAGAATTTAATTGAAATGCAACAATTGGCGCACCAATCGAATTGGTTGTCGATTGGACATTTTTTAAATTCGCTCCGGTCATTACAGTGTGATAGGTAGGTCCAGATTGGACAGGTAAAGTAGAGGTGATTGTGGTGGTTGGAGTCGCAGATGGGGTTAGTGAAATTTCCGGCGTTTGAGAAGTTGAACCAGGAGTGATCGGTATCGTGGTCGGATTTGTAGGAGGTTGACTTCCAGCACCCGTATAATCGGTTTTTATCTTTGTGCCAACGAGGGCTTGGGCCTGCTGAGCTGTGAGAGTTGTCATGTCCACAAATTCAAGCAACCCAGTTTCTTTGATTACAGCCAGAGCTGTTGCTGGATCGGTTTCACCGGGCAGCTCCACCACGATTCGGTTTGTGCCAGCTTGTTGGACGAGTGGTTCAGTCACTCCCAATGCGTTAACTCGGTTTTCCACAATCTGCTTTGCAATTGCCATATTAGCAGCACTAACCGTAGTATTGGCAGGTACATCGGCTTCCAATAAGGCCTGGACACCTCCAACGAGATCCAAGCCAAGATGGTCAGTGAAAGCTCGATTAAAACCGAGACCATGAATCCCAGGACTCCCCGGAATGTCTATGTAGATGGCGATAAGCAGGATCAATATGATAGGTATAAGTAATCGATAAGTCCGGTTCATCTAATGATTTCAACCTCCATGATTCATGCAAACGCCAGCCGAATGCTGGCTCAATCGCCAAAATCGACTGGCGAATGGAATTATACTCCCTATTCTGGGGAATGTCTATTTGTGGATGGTTGCCTGTTTAAAGGAATTGATAAAAGACAGCGCAGAGTCACGGACTTCCAGTACGGTCATCGAATTGGTATTCAGGTATAAGTCGGCATGCTGACGAGCATGGCTTAACCTACGCTGCTGCTCAGCATGTTCATCAGAAGTCCAATCCAGCTTTCGCCGTTGGACGGTGTTTTCGTAGGAGACGTCGAGATAGATCAGAATATCCGGATTGGTCAGTCTTCTCCACATATCGGGAACATAGGAGTGTTCCTGAGCGATATGCCTGACCTGATACCCTTCGGCTTTCAAACCTGCCACGAGGGAGGATTTTCCGGCTCCACACGGGCCAACCACCCCAATTAACATATGCTTGGGCGCTTAACTGGATGGGTGATTATCAATGGCTAAGGTTCTGATTTCGTTTAACCCGCCTAAAACAGCCAGCTCATCCTCCGCCGACAGGCGACAATCGGCCGCTGGGTGGAAATCGGATGTGCTGTCCTTACGAATAAACACTACGCTGAGTTTATATTTTTGTTCAACTTCACTGATCGTTTGGTTTTTTATTATTGAGTTGGGATCGATCTTTATATGTGCCAGGCTCATAGATTGACCTTCAACGGTGATCGGTCGGGTCATGTCTACCCCTGAAGCAGCAGCGGCGAAGGCGGGCGCTGCCATCCCGGTGGCACTGAAGGCTGAAAAACCAAATTGCTCTTGCAGTCCCTGGGCAAAATCATCGTCAAATATTCGTAAGATCACTTGGATGTTGGGATTCAGTCGCCGGGCTTTGAGGGCGATCTTCAGGTTCAAGCTGTCATTCTGTATACACAGGATGATCGAACGTGCACGCTCTACCCCTGCTGATTGCAACGTCAGCTCGTGACTGGCATCGTCTGGGATCACCGGAATCCCCATCTTTTTCACCGTGGCAGTCAGATCAGCTTTTGGATTAGACTCGATAATAACGATATCCTGCTCCATATTGATCAATTCTTCTGCCACACGAAAACCCAAATGCCCTAAACCGACCAGGATGATATGTTTATCGTATGTTGAGGCCACAGCTATCTCCCATTCTTTCCCACGTGCCCTGCGGTTGAATAACATCACGCTGAATTCTGTCACTCCCTGCGCCAAAATGATGAGCCCAATCACCGGCATGATGAAATAAAAAATTCCGAGATACCATGCGTGTGGAAAACTGCCGCTGTTCTGAAGGAAAGTCATCGAGAGCACTTGATAGATACCTTCCAGAAGGTTCCCCAAAGGCTCACCAGCTTTGAAAGACAAGAGATAGTAGGCAATGCCACCCCCAAAAATCGCCAAAAGGAATATGAATAATGGCACGCCGAATCTTCCCAATAAGAGCCAGATATCACGCCACGCGGCTTTTAATTCTCTTGCTCTGGATCGGTTGCGGAAAGTGGTAATAGGTTTCGGATTGTCTGACAACATAGTTGATCAGCTGAGGGGTAGCTCGACCGTCATGCGGCGGACAGAATCGACGTTCTGGCTTGTGACTTGGATGACTACAACTGAGATATCATCTACAGGACGACCATGATCAAGCTGCATCGCGTCCGAGAGCAGACGGTCAGCGATGACTTGCGGTTCGGCTACTTCCTCTTCAATGTGGGCTTCCAGAAATGTTTTTACATCAAGGGATTCCCCACTCCTCGAGCCGGCGTGGGTAAGACCATCAGTAAATAAGACCACGGTTAGTCCTGGCTCGAGCGGCATTTCACTGATCAATGGGCGCGTGTCACGATAGATGCCGATTGGATTGCATTCATCATCGAAAGCACATATTTCATCATTAGAGGCAATGAAAACCGGCAGCGGGTTATTGCGCGTGATGACCATCGTGGCAGTCTGCAGATCGATGGAGACTATATTCAGTGTGGCAGAGACTTTCCCTTTTCGCTCGCTGAATAGATAGTCCGAGGCTGCCCGTGCCGCGGCTCCATCGCGAACTCCCTCTGATAGCAAGGAGATTACCTTACGGACGACGAGTGACGATATTTGTTTTGCACCTTTACCAGAGCTCTGCCCGTCCGCCATAACCACCGAAATTCCACCGTTTGGGCGTTCAACTACTTCAACCGAGTCACCACTCTCGGACGTGGCGTACTTATTAATTTTGGCAACTGCCAGCTTTATCTCCATACCCTACATTTTACAACAATATCGCACTACAACGAGTGCAAACCTGCATTCGAACTGGCTGACTTTACCATACAGATCAACAGAATTTTGCTCGAGCCGAGATCAACTAGCTCCCAATCGACTTGAAAACCAGCGTTTTTCAAGGTTTCCAATGATTGCTCATGCCATTCTGGTGATTCTCCAGTGATATGGGTGAGCCACGCAGCTGCTCGCTCCAAGGGCGACTTTCCGGTAATCCACGCCAACGGTAGGATGACAGCCATCCCATCGTCTACCAGTACGCGATGGATCTCAGCAAGAGTAGTAGGATTCAGAATATATTCGGATGGGAAGGTCATCACCACCTGGTGAAGCGTTTTCCCGGCAAATGGAAGCGCCCTGGCATTACCCCTGACCAGGTTTGGGTGCACTCCCAGCTTGGTCAGACGCCGTTTGGAAATACGAATCATCTGGCGGCTTTCGTCAATCCCGAAAGGTGTTAATCCTTTCTGGCTGAGCGCTGCCAGGAGATGACCTGGACCGAACCCAATCTCCAACGTTCTCGGTCCATTAAGGTGTGGCATAACAGATAAGACCCATTTTTGCCAACCCCCGAGCGAGACAATCCAGGCGACACCGTCATAGGTCCAGGCAAATTGGTGATAAAGCAGATTGAATAAAAGGCGTAAGGATGCTGTGATTACCCGTATCGTAATCGGCAATTTCGGCGCACTAACTGACCTATCTGGGTTCAGCATTCATCAATATCGGCATATACGCCGGAAGGAGACGATATTCGATATCCTGAGTGGACTCGAACTGGATTTCACCGTCTGCATGCAGGGGCGTGGGTTGGTCAGTGTGGATCTTCAGCCAGCTGACGTTGATCTCGTGAATAGCTGGATGCTCTATATAGTTCCCTGCACCGGATTTCATCGTCGTGGGCAACACACGCAGGATTTCGAGTCTGGAAGTGATAGAACCAAACACGAAATTCAATTTGCCATCGTAGGGGTTAGCGTGAGGCGCCATGTAGAAGACTCCGCCAGTAAGTGGATTATTTCCGGCCGTTACCAGGGTGGCAGGACCATTGTATTCGCCGTCCTCCCACTGCAGATGCATCTTCCATTGGGGATTCTTTAGCACCCCAAGAATTGCGGCAACCACGTAGCGGAACGAGCCACGCAGCCAGGAAATTCGCTGCTGGATCAGGGTGATACAGGGTTCCAGACCAATTGCGCTGTTGTTATCAAAGTATCTTACCTTTTGATTTTTACCGGCGATATCCCAGGCAGTGACTTCGCCAAGATCTATATTCTTGGTGTGCCCGCCAACGATGACCGTTATCGCGTCAGGAATGTTGGTCGGTATCCCCAGGTTCACCATAAGATCATTCGCCGACCCGAGGGGCAGGATTCCTAATGGCGGAGTTTCAATTCCCCATTCCTGGGTGGCTTTGACAATGCCGTTCATCACTTCGCTGACAGTGCCATCCCCCCCGGCAGAGATGATGGGGGAAAAGCCTTCTTTGACCGCCTGGTATGCCAGCTCGGTGCCATGGTTAGGAGCTTTGGTGATGACCAGGTCAAAATTGAACCCGGCGGATTTTAAACCATTTTCGATTTCTTCGTGTTTCTGCAAGCCCTTCCATCGGCCGGCATAGGGGTTAAGGATGACTTTGGTTGGCATGAGTGGCAATACCTCCGGGTGGATTTTAGCATAAAACTATAAAGAGATGATTTGATTGAACCTGTCAACGGTTGCCTGAGTAGATGTATTGCTGCCCGTTAGAAAATCTATGATAATATTTGCTTCGGAAATGCATTCTACCCATAAATTGGTAATCGGAGTATGGCATGACAGATATCCAAACCTTTACAGAAAAAATGGTCAATAATATCGAAAAAGTAATCGTGGGAAAGCGCCACGCGGTCGAGCTATCCATCATCAGCCTGATCTGCCAGGGTCATTTACTGATCGAGGATGTCCCTGGGGTTGGGAAAACTGTCCTGGCCCGCAGCATTGCTAAGTCATTAGGCTGCGACTTTAGCCGGATTCAATTTACTCCCGATATGCTGCCGAGTGACGTAACGGGTGTGTCGATATATAACCAGGTCAGTACTCAATTTGAGTTTCGACCTGGCCCCATCACGGCGCAGATTGTGCTGGCAGATGAAATCAACCGCGCTACTCCGAAAACCCAGGCAGCTTTATTGGAAGCCATGGAAGAGCACCAAATCACGGTTGATGGAGTGACGCATATCTTACCGAAACCGTTTATGGTACTGGCGACCCAAAATCCGATTGAGTATGAAGGAACTTTTCCTCTGCCTGAAGCGCAATTGGACCGTTTTCTGATGAGGATAAGGTTGGGTTACCCGGAGATCAACGATGAGATCAATATCCTCGACCGACAACAGTACCAACACCCGGTGAATGATCTCCAACAAGTGGCGCCGGCAGATGAGCTTTTAAATACACAGGAAGCAATTAAGTCTGTATACGTAGCACCGGCCGTTAAACACTATATTGTCGAATTAACCCACCAGACCCGTCAACATGCCGACGTATACCTCGGCGCGAGCCCACGCGGCAGCCTGGCATTATATCGGACTGGGCAGGCGTTGGCAGCGATTCAGGGACGTGATTTCGTCCTTCCGGATGACATCAAAGCGCTGTTAAAACCAGCCCTTTCCCACCGAGTGATCCTCGGCCCTGCTGCCCGGCTACGTGATCTGAGCAGCGATCAGGTGCTCGACGAAATCCTGATTATGGTTCCAGTCCCTGGGGGAGATTTGAAGGCCGCACCTAAAAAATGACCACCGGTCAAAAAGTTGTCCTAGCCTTATTGGCGCTCAGCATCACTGCAGGGTTTGCCACCGGGGGTAAGCTGTATTATCGCCTATCCATCTTTTGGGCCCTGCTTTTCTTTGGTGCCTGGATATGGTCAGCTTTTTCTCTGCGCGGCTTAAAATTTTCGCGATCCGCACGAACTGTGCGTGCCCAGGTGGGCCAAATCTTTGAAGAGAAATTTGAGGTGCTTAACCGTAATCGGATTCCACGCTTATGGCTTGAAATACGCGACGAATCAACGCTACCGGGCTCAGACGGCTCACGTGTACTGACCATGTTGAGGGGTAAGCAGGTCAGGTCTTATATGGCCCGGGCGCGCCTCACCCGACGAGGAGTGTTTCCGCTCGGCCCGACGGTCATTGCTTCGGGTGATTTATTCGGGTTATTCCCAGTCGAGCGGTCCTATGCTGAAGAGGATTCTCTGCTTGTATACCCGATGATGGTGGTTGTGCGCGGATTTCCCAACCCACCGGGTCTACTGCCCGGAGGTGAGGCATTACGTCGGCGGACACACCAGGTTACACCCAATGCAGCCGGTGTGCGCGAATATTCCACAGGCGACCCCTTGAACCGTATCCACTGGTTAAGCACAGCCAGGCGGGGGCGGCTCATCGTCAAGGAGTTCGAGCTTGATCCGCTGGCAGATGTATGGATTTTTCTAGACGCCGCCTTAAAAGTCCAGGCGTCAATACCCGTACCGGAGCAGAGCGTGTTCGTGAAAGATCTATGGACTCATAGCGGTAAAATTCCTCTTCCACCGTCGACAGAAGAGTATGGCGTCTGTATTGCCGCCTCGTTGGTGCGAGATTATCTGCGCAGGGGACGGGCAGTAGGTTTTGTATGCGCCGGGCAGCATCTGACCTTGATATCACCTGACCGTGGTGGACGCCAACTGGGGAAGATCCTGGAAGCATTGGCATTGACACGGGCAGAAGGCAGCCTGCCATTACGGACCTTAATTGAGACCCATGTCAAGCACATGGTGCGCGGCAGCACCGTTGTGCTGATCACACCTTCGTCGTCACGCGATGTGGCATTGGTGGTGGATTATCTGCTGCAGCGCGGGCTTAAACCCATTGTTGTCATCATTGACACATCTACGTTCGGCGGTGCGGAGGGGGCAGATCAGCTGGTTGGGAATATCAAACTCTTGGGTGTGCCATATCGATTGATCAAGAATGAAATGGAACTATCTTCGGCACTATCGGATGGTTATTCCAGAGCCGATAATCGTCTAAGTTTTTAGTTCATCCAACATTTATCTCATCCTTAACAGGGTATATCGTACGTGCTCATCGAGGTACCTGGCGTTCCATTCTTCGAGGCGAGATGACCATTTTGCGATTGTTTCATTCATGCATTTGGGCTTCCATTTCGGATTATCCATCCGCCCGAGCCAGACAGCATCATTCATCAGCAAGCTGAGTTCAAGCTCCAGCTGGCTATACAAATTTACCATTTCTGGCAAGCGCTCCGCCTTAGCTTTTGGATACGTCGTTCCATCTACGAGTTCCAAAGGAGTGAGCTTGAATAATCCGGCCATAAGCGTGATGCAGTGTTCACTGGGGATAGTCAGGTCCATCTCGATGTGAGAAATCGTTACGCGCGACATTGCCAATCGGCTGGCCAGGCTAGCCTGGATCCAGTTATTTCTCTGGCGGAGATACGCGATAGCTTCCCGATCGTCTCGACCATTTTGATTAACTATACTCTGAATCGCAGTAAAAATCTGCTAAGCCAATTAGCAGACAAAACCGGGATGTACTGATATGCTTAAGTAAAAGAAAGGAGAATGCCGTGGCAATAAAAAAGGCGCTGATTACTGGCATCACCGGTCAGGATGGATCCTATCTGGCGGAATTTTTACTTGCACAGGGTTATGAGGTTGTTGGCATGGTACGGCGTTCGAGCACGATTAATTTCGAGCGCATCGAGCACATCCAGGATAAGATCACCATCGTCTCCGGTGACTTGATGGACCAGATCTCCGTTATCGACATTATCAAGACCCACAGACCGAACGAAGTGTATAACCTGGCGGCACAATCATTCGTACAAACCTCTTGGGTGCAGCCGGTTTTTACAGGCGAGGTGACTGCGCTTGGGGTGACACGGGTTCTAGACGCGATCCGACTAGTCGACCCGGACATCAGGTTCTATCAGGCGAGCACCAGCGAGATGTTCGGCAAAGTGCATGAGTCGCCTCAATCTGAGAGCACGCCATTTTATCCACGCAGCCCATATGGTGTAGCCAAGCTTTATGGTCATTGGATCACCGTGAACTACCGCGAAAGTTACAACCTGTTTGCGTGTTCGGGGATTTGCTTCAACCATGAAAGCCCACGGCGCGGGCATGAATTTGTGACCCGTAAAATCGCCCGGGCTTCGGTGAGGATCAAATCCCATCTTGAGAAAGAGCTGCGGCTAGGGAACCTGGATGCGCAGCGTGATTGGGGATATGCACCAGATTACGTGCGCGGGATGTGGCTGATATTACAGCAGGATCAGCCGGAGGATTTTGTGCTGGCCACGGGGCATACCCATTCCGTCAGAGAGTTCACCGAGCTCGCATTCAGTTATTTAGACCTGGATTACAGGGAGTTTGTGGTTCAGGACCCGATTTATATGCGACCGGCAGATGTCGAGCTGCTGGTTGGAAACCCCAAGAAGGCGCAGCAAAAATTAGGCTGGCAAACCCAGACTTCTTTCGAACAGCTGGTGCGGCTCATGGTGGATGCGGAGATCAAGAGTCTCGAAGAGACTAAGGTGAACAAATAGGTCATGAATCCGTATGCTATAATGAATCCCATGCCTACAATCACTCTAAATGATGGGGAAAAACAAAAATTGGTGGTTTTATCACAAAGCGGGCCTGAGCTGATCAACCATCGAGCACGCCTGATATTGGCTTATGCTGAAGGAAAACCCACCATCCGAGCTGCTGCTGACGCAGGGATTTCGCGCGGCAGAGCGCGCTACTGGAAACGACAATATTTGGTTAAGGGAATGGGCATATTTGACCTGGATTTCGCCAGCGATTCGCCAACCGAAGCGCTGAACGAGCCGGTTTATCTCGATCGGGATGACCTGGAGCTGGAGCCTCAAGCACTAGAGCTTGCAGAGGGTGAACCTACAACCTCGATGGAAATCCCATATCCACTGCCAAGCGAATCGATCGGGATCATGCCGGATGACAGCATGGCTGACGCAGGCTGGAAGGTGTGGCAGTTTTATTTTGCCGTCATGCTCTACCATGAAGCCGGCACTATCCTGGGCGAGAATATCGAGGAGCTACATGATATGCGGGTAGCCACACGGCGAATGCGGTCAGCCTTTGACATATTCAGCCCGGCATTCGATCCAAAAATCATGAAACGCCAGCTTAAGGGGCTGCGGACGATCGGGCGGGTATTAGGGCAGGTGAGGGATATGGACGTCATTCTGGAGAATGCACTGGGTTATCAAAAGAAGTTGAAGGAAAACCAGAGACCCGGCCTCGAACCACTGTTATCTGCGTGGCAGGCGACGATTGACGGAGAACGCATCGCGATGCTAAAACACCTGCGGAGTGAGACATACCAACACTTTAAGCGAAATTTTAATCAATTCCTCCAGGGTTCTGAGAGCATTAATGACCATCCCGTACTGGAAAGTGGGAGGAATTCGCGCCTTAGAGATACTGTCCCGGTGCTTGTCTACGGCCGGTATGCAGCAGTCAGGGTGTACGAGGGCGTAGTGCCAACTGCCTCGATAACCCAGCTGCATGCATTGCGAATTGAGTTCAAGAAATTTCGCTATACCCTGGAATATTTCAAGGAAATCCTTGGGGAAGGAGCCGACCAGGCAGTAAATGAGATCAAGCAACTGCAGGACCGGCTAGGTGAGCTTCACGATTCAGACGTAGCCTGTATGCTGGTCAGACAGTTTTTGAAGCAGTGGGATAAAGCTCAGTCACAAAAACCGATCGCCGAACGTCTCAGCCCCGAACCCATCGTTGAATACCTGGCATACTTGCACGCCGAGCGCTTCCGCCTGACTGCATCCTTCCCCGAGCTGTGGCAGAAGTTCAACCGACCTGAATTCAGGCAAAAGATAGCCCAGGCGATCTCCCTGCTGTAGATTTCGCCAGCTTATATCACAAATTACTTGACGATCATTTCTACCTGAGGAGCGCCCAGGTATTCTGCTCCGCTGCTCGTGACAAGCACATCTTCTTCAAGCCCAATATAGCCATATCCTATGACTGCCAAACCGGGCTCGATAGTGAAAACCTGCCCGGGCTCGAGCAGATAATTCGGTGTATCACCATATCGGTCCCATTCAGGCCCAAGGATAGCAGCACCATCGTGGACCACGCGTCCAATTTGGTGACCGGTGGCATATGGGAATTCGGGATAGCCAGCATCGAGAATGGTCTTGCGGGCAACCTGGTCAACCGATTTGCCATTGACGCCTGGTTCCATGGCGTGGAATGCAGCCTGGATGGCTGCCCGGACGGTGTCGAACCCATGTTGGACCTCCGGGGGAGGGGCTTCCTCACCCGGGCGGAGGAAATACACTACACGCTGCATATCGGAGCAGTACTCGTCTTGCAGCACACCGAAGTCAAAGTGGACGATATGGCCAGGGGAAATTTTCAGCCCAGACGGTCCTACATGCCCAATGGGTGATTCAGGTCCGGTGTTCACCGTCGGACAGTTGATCAGCTCCCAGGCGGCTAGCACATCGAATTCGTCCAGCTGGGCATGCATGAAATCGCCCACTTCGATCTCAGTCATTCCGAGCGTGAGAAAATCGACCGTGCGCTGAAAGATTGAACTGGTAGTACGGATGGCAGCCCGGATACATTCGAGCTCTTGGGGAGTTTTCCGTCCACGAAGCGCGCTGTGCAGTTTCTCGGCACTTACCAACCTGGAGCGGTAAGGTGTTCCATCGAGATAACGGCACAGTAGCTGGTACATCCCATAGGATAATCCATCAGCATGTACATCATCGATGGAATAGTTGATCGCAATTTGTTTTGGGTCGAGGCGCTCGAGCACACCCAACAATTCAGGTTGAATCGATTGATCGTAATGGAGGATCGTATCGTAGGCGCCGGTTCGCAGGGCAGCTTCAGCTTCGAGCCTGCCGACAATAGCAATACGGTCACCGGTCCTGGTCAATAACAGAGCGCTTTGCCAGGTGAGATCCAAACCATAGATGAGCGGGAGAATGGGGTCACCGCCAGCTGTGGTTTCCCTGACGAATGTCAGACATAGGTCGGTGTCCATTTCCTGCAAGATACCGATGGCTTGCTGTACTTTTTCCTGGACGAGGGTCTGGTTCATAGCTTTTCCTTACGTCTTTATTACTGCAGGACGGCTGCACGGCTGATCGACCCGGCACGTTCGCTCATAATTCTAAGTTTGATCTTGGTCCCCGGGGCTGCCTGGATTACCCATTCAAGCCGGGCGCGATTATCCGTGGGGCTATCAGTGTAATTCGCTCCCAGATCAAGCTTATTGCTCCGCCCTTCCAAATGACCCAGCTCCTGGCGTAGCTTTCCGCTTGCCAGCACGGCACCATTAGGGAGCTCCAACTCCACCCTGACAGGACGGCAGGATTTGCGGGTTTTGCTCTGCTGACTGGTGAAACTCGGCAAAAAACCGCTGTTTTCAACTACCAGATTTACATGGAATTTATCCGCATCCAATTTTTCAATCCCTAGGGTGTGGATCGAAAGGTGTGGAAGCAGCTCACTAAGGGTAAGCATGAATGGGTAGAGTTTTTTCACCTCAGCCTCAGCGAAACCAAGGGGTGGGTTGCGCCAGGTGTACATGTTATTCCAGCCACCCAGCTCGATTTTTCCCAGCTGGGGGTGGTCGAACGGCTGCCACGGCATATATGCATCTGAGGCACCATGTTCGTCGATCCATTTCAGGATTTGCAGGTCTTCTTCATGCGGATGTTCACGCCACCACTCGATCCATTTGCGGTCCTTGATCCCGGCTTCGGTGGGCAAATCCCACAACTCGATCGTATAAGTAAACACCCCGTGGTGGTCATACATCCAATCATCGAAGGCACCGGTGGTAACTTCCTTGGGATGATATTTAAAGTCGTGGAAAGTGGAGACACAGCGATACCCGGTAATCTTGGTGCCGATCTCCCCGATTTTTTTGAAGACCCACAAGTCTTCGGTATTCATATCGTCGTCCGATTTGGTGCTATAAGGGCGGAGGATCACCCGGCTAAATGTATGAAATGTGATGGCTATATTGATATTCGGGTGTGTGACCACAAAATCGGTGAGCGCATGAATCTCCGGCTCTGAGGAGGGATAGGGACCGGCTCCTTCCTGCTCCGCTTCGGTGCGCCACTCGAAGGGGAAGTTGCGGTTGAAATCAAGGCCTTCGAGTGGCCTGGCCATTTTAATGATGTAGCCATCATAATCTTCCAACATGCTTTCCGTAAACAAGCGGTAATAGGTGCCGCCATATTCATCTGGGGCGCGCTTTTCCATCAAGCGTGGGTCGAGCGAGCTGATCTTCCACTCTCCATTGGGGTCTTCAAACCTCATTTGAAGGATTTTCCCATCCGCGTTGATATCTTGTGGAAACATTCCTTCATCTTTCTCTTCCCACGGGTAAGGACGGACCCCCGAGCGTACATAGCGTGGGTTAGGAGCCATGCCCCACTCAGCTCCGTCGGGGTTCACCCGCGGTAGGATGTAAAATACGCTTTGATCCAGCTGACGCGTGATCCTGTTATCTTTTCCATACCCGTCCAATAAGTGAAAAGCAACATAAAGGGCGGCAGTAGTACCCAGGATTTCAGTGGCATGAAGGTTGGCATCCATCCAGATGGCTGGTTTTTCCAGATCAGTGCCTGTAGATCGGTTAGTCAGAGTTAGCAAACGGATTGGGCGCCCTTCATGGCTGGTGCCGATCATGCTCACCTGGGCAATATCAGGATACTTACCAGCCCACTCATCGAGTATCTGATTTAGCTCGTCATTTGTAAAATAGTGATCAAATTCCATAGTAATCTCCAATTCCTTGTTGCGTGTTGTTTTTCATCGGGCAAGTTGTGCGCAGACCTGCTGATTTTTGTAAAAAGGCCTATAACCAGGCATTGCGATACAAGATCAATGGAAAACCTGGCCGCGTTACGCTTCTAGTAAGTTTTAAATCAGGATGGTTTCCTGAATTTGTTCCAGTACCTGAATATACCATCCGCAGACATCGAAGACGAATTGGCGATTTGTTGGTTTTCCACGAAAGATTTCTCCACGTGATATTTCTCGACCCGGGCACGCTCGAACTCAGCAAATTGTTGGCGAAACTCATCTAATGAGAGGTTGAGCGGCAGTTTCTCTTTAATCCAGGCCTCTACTTCATCCAGCCCATCCAAGACAGCTTGTAAATGCCAGCTGGCATCTGAATAGACTCCGAAGTGGGTTGGGACGATGCGTCTGGGAGCATATTTTTGTATATGTTTGATGCTTTGGCGCCACTGTTCGATGTTTAAGTCAGGAGGTGGCATCGGCAAGCTCAGGTAATGGTGCGAATTGAGCCGGATGCCGCCAATATCACCACTGAAACAGGCATCACCGATCAGGTAAACCAGGTGATGACTGGCGTGCCCGGGGACGTCGAGGGCGCGGATAGACAGATCGTTCACCATCATGACCTCGTTATCGTGCATGATGGTGAGCCTGTCTTCCTTTACAGGTAAAAACTCGCCCCATAAACTATCCATCTTATCGCCGTACAGACGACCGGCGCTGGCAAGCAATCGCTCGGGGTTCGCCAGGTGCGGAGCGCCGTTCTCATGGACGTGGACACGGCAACCTTGCCGAGCTAACCATCCGGCAGCTCCAGCGTGGTCCAGGTGGATATGGGTGAGAAAAACATCGCTAATGTCTTCGACTTGAAAGCCAAAATTCTTGATCCCGGTGAGTAGATTTTGGATTGTCGAGCCAGGACCGGTTTCCACCAAGATTGCTCCGGCTGAATGAGGAACCAGGTATGCTCCGATAGTCCCACTTCTTCCCAAAAAATTCAGATCAATGATATGGATGATTGGATTATCCATTGAACCTCCCTAAGAGTATCAAACACTTATCAACTTGATTTTAATCCCGAAAGGACGTGAAATTTACCTGATTCAGCTACGATGGAGATGTTCCCATAAATTTCCTTGATCAGGCGATCATAACGAATGAACCGATTGGCTACGATGGTCAGGCGTCCGCCTGGATTGAGAGCCCGAAGAGAATTTTCGATCAAGGCATGCGCGACCTGATAATCCACGGCATGTCCTGTGTGGAAAGGCGGATTGGATAGCACCAAATCATAGTGATCCTCGAACCGCAGGTCGAGTAGATCGCCTGCAGTAACCTCGGCATTTTTAATCCCATTTATTGACAGCGTCTCCCGGCTAGCTTCAACGGCGAGCAAATTATTATCGACCAGGTGCACCAGCCCCGCCCCATTGACAACGGCAAATAAGCCAATGACGCCATAACCGCAGCCTGCGTCCATCACTTTCGCACCCGCCGGAATATTCACGGCACCCAGCAGCATTTGGGTGCCTTCGTCCAGGTGGTCATACGAGAATACTCCGGGAAGACTGCGGATTATAAAGTTGTGATCAGCTAACGAAATGGAAAACTCAACCCATGTATGGGGTGCAATACCGGGAGAATTTGCCCATTCGGGTGGTGGCTTATCATCAACAGATTTGATAAAATGCGACAACCGATTGCCCTTTTTGTAAGCTACGATCCTGCCAGGACCGAATAACTCTTGCGTATCCTTGTTCACTGACTGGATCCCGGCACGATTTGAGCCGACTATATATAGGCTGCCATCCGGGGTCAATGAATGGAAAGCCTGCAACAGCCACCTGCGAGTAAGCAATCTACCTTTTGGAATTTGGATAAGCACCACATCAAATTTTTGGGCATACTCGGGAGGTAGCTCGATACCCGTCAAAATATCAACCGGTGGAGCATCATTGGCAGATAACGTCATCCTGGTCATCTCCAGGGCGGTGAAAATGTGATCGGTGATGCTTAGCTGACCCGCAGGGAGGGAGCGCGACAGGTAAGCTGCCAATGCGCCCTGTTGGCAGCCAAATAGAAGTACACGATGCGCAGGGCGAAGTATGACATTCTCAGCGATCAACCGGGCAGCAGGAAACCTCAGCTCCATGTTTGGCAGACCCGGCAGTGAGAAGACATTAAGCTGTAGATTGCCAAGCTTAACCTGATATTTTTGAATATCCTGTCGGGGAATTGCCGGTAATATGCGAGTCTGACCGATCATTCGGATTTTGGTGAAAAAGAAAAGAATTTATCTCCCTGATCTTTTACCAGAATGATATTAGACTGTTTCGAAATCCAGGCAACTACGATCATATCCCCCAGCGCTCCAGCTGCATTGAAGGTAGCAACAAATAAAGGGTATGGAACAATGGTGAGAGGAACGAACGAAGCCAGTATGATACATATTACAGAAATGCCGATCAGTGGTGATAATCCAACGATGATATATTGAAATTTTGGTAAATACCAATTGGGCGCAGCTGCAAAGGCATAGCCTGACCTAAGCGCAAATTTTGGTCTTTCCCGCGTGAACAACCAAAAGAACATCCCGTGGATCAGCTCGTGGAAGACCAGCATAACGATGATCAAAGCGAGTATCGCAAACAAACCCCATCCTGAAAAAGAGGACACCAATCCCCAAAATCCATTCGTAAAAGGGTTAGCTGAGCGGAATACATTAGTCAGGCGAACAAATAGCCAACCAAAGAGGATCAGCAGAGGGATGGCGGCAATATTTAACCAGAATACAGTGCGAGAACCGGACAAGTCCAATGTCTTTTGGAGGTGATAATCGTCGGGTAAAATCTGTATGGCATGCATAATGTAATTATAACTTCCCACAGGCGATAGTATTGACGAAAGTGCAGAAGGCGGCTAAAATTCAGCCTGCTTTTGAGACGTCTCCAAAGTGGAGGCGATTTTTTTGCTAAAGGATATGTATAGATCGACGGCGGAGATTCGTCTCCGTCCATATCTTTGATCTAATTACCAACCGGTGGATACCGGAATAACCAAAAGAGCGAAGGTAATCCTCAGGAATTATTTTCCTGAGAGGTGAGAGGCGCTCGAGGAAGGGAATAATGGCAGAAATCGTACTAAAGGCAAGTCGCCGTACTCTTTTAGGTAAGCAGGTAAAGGCGATGCGACGGGAAGGTAAGCTTCCCGCAGTGATCTATGGTCACCATATCGAACCCATTTCAATTGTGATGGACCTGCGCGACACCGCCAAGAGTCTGGCAGGACTGGCCCCGTCGGCATTGGTGACTGTTGACGTAGAAGGAGAAACACACCGGACGCTGGTGAGGGAGAAACAGCGCAACAAAATCAGCGGTATACTGCTGCACGTTGATTTCCTGGCAGTCTCCATGAAGGAGAAATTACGCGCACAGGTGTATATGGAAATCGTTGGCCTCGCCCCGGCAATCAAGGATTTCAGTGGTGTCTTGGTGACCGGATCCGATGAAGTGGAAGTCGAATGCTTACCCCAGGATTTGCCTGAGCGTCTCGTGGTTGATGTCTCAGGACTGTTGAAAATTGGGGATGGAATTTACGTCCGCGACTTGGTAGTCCCTGATGGGGTTAAAATCCTGGCCGAGCCTGATACCATGATCGCATTAATCACTGCGCAGGCAGCTGAAGAAGTCGTAGAGGCTCCAGTGGTTGAGGAAGTGGTGACTGAGGAGCCGGAGGTAATTGAACACGGCAAGAAAGAGGAAGAGGGGGAAGAGGAAGAAGCCAAGTAGTTACGACTGGCGGGCGATTGAAGTACCCGCCAGTTTTTTATTATATATAATGTCGATCAAATTCATGGTGATCTCAGCACTGACACCCCACAGCAATTCATCCTGATAGGACTGAAAATAAATCACCGTGTGGGTTTTCTCTTTTAGGATGTGTGCGTAGGGTTCGGGGACCGTCAGAGAACGTATTTCATGATGGGCAGGATCTGCCAGCCATTGCAATGGGATGGAGAACACCCGGCTGACTTCAATTTCTTCAAGCTGGATTCGGAAGGGCCACTGGATTACACCAACAACGGGGGTGACACAGTAGTTAGTGATGGTGCGCAAGCGATTCATGCGTCCTAAAATCCTGACTTCCGAAGGGTGGAGGCCGATCTCTTCATGGGCTTCACGCAGGGCAGTTGATTCCGGCGTGGAATCGGTACCCTCCGCCCGACCTCCGGGAAACGCGACCTGCCCCTGATGTTCTGCTACTGCTTCGGTACGGCGAGTGAGTAAGACTTGCCATGCCTGATTCTGCCTGTCCTCGTCACTGGCGTGAAACAGGGGGATCAAGACTGCCGCTTGGCGAGGGGTATCAGGCAGTGATTCAGACCAGTGGAAATCGTCAGCGGTTAGTTGCAGGGCTTCTGCCAGGCGTTGAGTGATATATTCTTCGGTGATTGCAGGCATATATTTCGGGGAATATCAGGATGAAAGTTCGTCAGCTTCATGCTGGTCATCAATTTCAGCCCTACGTTTTCGATCGGTGTTCACGAAGTTGGTAATTTCTTCAACCACTGATCTCGCAAATACCAGGTAACCAGTATGGGCAACCATCCTATCTACGGGACGGAGTCGATCGGGAATAGCTTTGTAATAACGTACAAGGATTTCACATACTTCAATAAAGGCAAAATTTGCACGCTTCAAAGCAATTAAAACCGTTGAAACCTGGTTCGTGGTCGGCATGATACAGCCTAGGTAGCCTCCAGGTTTTAGTGCTTCCCTGACTTGAACCATGTAGTCCTGTGGGTTGGGCAGATCGAGAAATACAGCATCGACATTCCTTTCATCGATACCTTCGGCGATATCACGCAGTTTGAAATCAACCCGATCAGCAAGACCCAACCGGTCCAGGTTCTTTTGCGCCAGGTACTGGAACTCCGCACGAGATTCATAGGTTGTCACTCGACCCTGAGGACCAACTGCAAATGCCAGGGCAGTGGTAAATGAGCCTGAGCCTGTCCCAGCTTCAAGAACGTGCTTTCCGGGGCCGATATCCATGAAAACGAGGATATAGCCGATGTCCTTAGGGTACATTATCTGGGTGTTGCGGCGAGTCTCCACCAAAATATCAGCCAGTGATGGTTGCAAAAGCACGAACGGGCTGCCCATATGGCTCATCACCCTCGTCCCCCAGGGCTTTCCGATCAAGTCATTATGACTAATGTAACCACGGTGAGTCTCAAACTTCCCATCTTTCACAATACGGAAGATAAAGCGCTTGTTTTGGGCGCTTATCAGTTGGGCGATATCACCTACGTGCGCCTGAGCGTTTATATTAGATTCCATTATTTCATCAGGTACTTCTTGAAGAAATCAGTGATGGTGTTGTAGCATACGACACGATTCTCAAGCTTGAGCACATCGTGACCCTCGTTTTCAAACATGAGATAGTCCACCTGTTTACCAATCCCGCGCAGGTGTTCAACCAGGTCGCGTGATTCTTGCTCGATCACCCTGGGATCATTTTTTCCCTGGATGACAAGCAGCGGGCATTGGATCTGATCAATATAGGTGCGGGGTGATCGCTCGACCAGAAAATCCCGGTCTTTAACCGGATCACCGAGTGAGACCTTAAAATATGGCTTCCAGGTTTCGGGTATACGGTCGCCGAATGTGAGCAAATCGTAAGGTCCGAACATATCTACCGCAGCTGACCACAACTCCGGGTGCCGAGCAGCCATGGTGAGGGTCATGTAGCCGCCGTATGAGCGGCCTACCACTGCAGCGCGGGAGACATCAAGGCGGGTATCTTTCTTCAACACTTTCATTGCGTGCACGTGATCCAGACGATCAAGCCCTCCCCAATCATGATCAACCTGCTTCATATAGCTCAATCCGTAGCCCATGCTGCCGCGCACGTTGGGCACGAAGACAGCGAACCCGTTCAGGGTTAAAAATTGAATCAGTGGCATAGAGAACCAGGCAAAGTCCGGGCGTTCCTGGCTCTGTGGACCGCCGTGTATATAATACACCAGTGGGTAGGGAGGATTCACTTTGAGCTCGGGCGCTGGGAGGTATAACCGGGCGGATACCCTCAAGCCGTCATACGTATTGAAAGATGCATCTTCACCACCGGATAGCATCGATTCAGATACACCCAGCACCCGTTCGTTGGTATGGATACAGATGCAGTCTCTCTTCTTGCCACATATTGTAAATATCTGGGTTGGAGAAGTAGCACTCGAATGGCTGAGGATATATGTGTCGCTTTCCTTATCATAGCTGATCGATTCCAAGACACCATTGGAAATGGGGCCTTTACCGACTAGCACTTTACCCAACCGCATAATCAGCTTGTCGAGGTCGAATTCGGCCTCATAGACCCAGGAACATCCATCAATGTTGTATTCTATAATGAAGGTATTCTTTCGAATGAACTCGCAACGTTTGAGCTCGCCTCTCCCCTTATGCTTAATCCCTTTTACTGCGACCTGTTTTACTTCGGAATGGTGTTTGAAACGGAGATAACCGAACCCAAACGTATCATCAAAAATCGCTGAGGCAAGCAACAAACCCCGATCCCGGTCAACAAAATGGATAGGATCGATCGCATTCAGTGGTACAACCTGATCTGGTTTTCGAGCTTCAAGAGGAACCCCGTAGATTAGCTTGCGCTGATTTGTATTTTTCTCCCATAAATACAGAATGTTATCACCCGCAGAGTATCCATCGAGGATCAACAGTCTGGTATGGTTTTTATTATAAGTACCGATGTACGCTCCCCACATGCTTTCATCAATTTTGACCAGCTCATCGGTGTTCAGATCCCACCTGTAAGATTCATTCATTTGTGCTGTGCGGGACTCAGCTGAAAAGTAGCAGATTTGGTTCTTACGGTCACAGCTGACCAGATGTACCCGATAATTTTCAAAGAAATTATTGAGAACCGCTTCTGGATATCCGCCTGTGAGCGGGATCAATTTGGGCTGATAATTTTCATCTCCATCCTTATCCAACATGATGAGGATTTTTCCCAATTTGAGAAAGACAAAAAAGGACTTTCCACCAATAAGCTCCGGGTTTTGCAAGGCAATGCCAGGGGGCAGCAATGGTTCGGGTACACTGCCACCATAATCCATCGCATATAAGCTCATTTGACCGCTCAGATTGCTGATGAAATAGATGCGATCGTATACTAATTGCGGCGCCAGGAAAGCTCGAGCAGATAAAAACGATTCGATTTGTGCCATTTCTAATTCCCTTCTTAACACATCCAAGTTTTAGGAAACAATTGTACCTTCAAAATACGCACATAGCATGACGGGAATGGAATAATCGACAGAATATGAGCGAAAGCTTAAAACCTTGACTAAAATAAACATGCCTGATAAACTGAATATCAGTTCATGTGGCACGTGTGTTCTTTCTGGATTTCATGAGGAACCGGTCTGAACAAGAAGTGCAGTTCGGACCGGATATTTTTATTAACCACCTGATTGAACCGAATTGAGCCCGGGTGCCACGGCAGAAAAATTAACAAAGTAAGGAGTGAAAAGATGAGTGAGCGGGTGACAGGTACTGTCAAGTGGTTCAATGCAAGCAAAGGTTACGGCTTCATTGAACGCCAGGATGGCCCAGATGTTTTTGTACATTTCTCGGCTATCGATTCTGAGGGTTTCAAGACCCTTAATGAAGGACAAAAAGTTGAGTTTACCATTGAGCAAGGCCCAAAAGGTCTCCAGGCGGCAAACGTTATTAAACTAGTAGAATAATTTTTCCCTCCCTTATAATTGCATACCCCTCACATTGGTGAGGGGATTTTTTTAATTAGTGAGTGTTAGGTTCGGCCTGGACCAGACTGAGCCAGAAGCCGATGGCTAAAAAGATCAGACTTCCCAGCGTGGCAAACAGGAGATGCAGCTGACCGAGCGTGTCGAATGATACGTTGAGCAAATTACCGACTAATTGACCGATCCAAAAGCCAATCCAGGATAGGATCAGGTACAACAGTAATCGCCCGGCATTCCCCCCTCGCCAGAGATGAAATATTGCACCATATAAGGTCGAAAGTATGAGACCCAGAAATAAGGTTGGAATGGACATCAGCTCGCCCTCAGGTAGATTTACTTTTCTGCAATGATTCCACCGCCAAGACAGACTTCACCATTATATAACACCGCGGCTTGCCCGGGGGTAATATCGCCCATTGGGTTTTCGAATTTTAGATCGAAACTGGTGCCATCCGAACCTGTAATGACGCAGGGCGCTTCTTTTGCCTTGTAGCGGATTTTCACCGTTACACGAAGGGCTGAATTGGGCGGTTCACCGGCGATCCAGTTTGCCTTCTCAGCGTGAAGCGAAGTTTTTGTAGATTGATTTTTCGTTCCGACGACGATCTGATTATGGGCGAAGTCTTTTTCGAGAACGTAAAGCGGGGTGGGGGAGGCAAGGCGCAGTCCTTTGCGCTGCCCGATGGTGAAATTTGCTAATCCCTGATGATATCCAAGGATGTTTCCCTGACGGTCAATGATCTCACCCGGGATAAAAGTCTCCGGTGCGTGACGGAGCAGAAATTGACGGTAATCGCCGTCTGGACCGACAAAACAAAGGTCCTGGCTTTCGGGCTGCTCAGCGACCGGTAATTTATAATGATGTGCCAGCTGCCGAACTTCTAGCTTGGTATAGCTGCCTAATGGGAATAGGGCATGTTGGAGCTGGTTTTGGGTCAACACGTTCAGAACGTAAGATTGGTCTTTTGTGGAGTCTGTACCCTTGAGTAATTTGATTGGTTGATCCTGGTCCCGAATGATTCGGGCGTAATGACCGGTCGCCAGGAAATCGGTCCCGGTAGTCAAAGCGTGATTAAGCAGGAAATCCCAGCGGATGGAGCGGTTGCAATAGATGCACGGGTTGGGGGTGAGGTTATGCGCATAGTCATATATGAAAGGATTGACTACTTGATCGTAGAAAACCTGTCTGGCATCTAGAACATAGAAAGGGATCGAGAGTAGTGAAGCCACCCGGCGTGCCTGCGCCATTGAATCGGGAGTGCAGCAGCGGTTCGAACGATCTGCATCCTGATCAGACCATAACCGCAGCATCATACCTATCACTGTGTAACCCTGCTCAACCAGGAGAGCGGCTGCTACAGAGCTATCCACTCCACCACTCATGGCGATGGCAACAATGGGATTTTTGCTCATATTTTCCGTAACCTTAATTTACCAGGCGCAGCTTTGTAATCACCTGCGGTAGTACAGTGAGAAATTGTTCGATTTCAGCAGGTTGAGTGTACATGCCTAATGTCACTCGCAAGGAGCCCAGCGCCCATTCACGCGTAAAACCCAGGCTGGTCAGCACATCGGATGGTTCCGGGTTGCCCGTTTTACAGGCTGAGCCTGATGAGCAGGCGAATCCTTCCAGGTCAAGCATCATAAGTAAGGCATTGCCATCGACACCCTTGAATAAGAAGCTGGCGTGGTTAGGTAAGCGATCCTGTGGATGCCCAGTCAATTGAGTATCGGGGATTTCCTCCAGAACGGTGCCGATCAAATGATCACGTAAAGGCTGAATGTTGGCTATCCGCGCTAGTTTTTCTGTTTGGGCAAGACGCAAGGCCTCGGCCATGCCGACGATGTACGGGATGTTCTGTGTCCCGGCACGCATGCCATTCTCCTGACCACCACCCGTTTGAGCAGGCAGGATGGACAGGTCTTTGCGGACATACAGTGCCCCAATACCTTTTGGACCGTAAAACTTATGTGCTCCTATAGAGATCAGATCTGTATTCAACGAATTGACATCCACTGAAAGATATCCAGCGCCTTGGACTGCATCTGTATGAAAAATGATCCCTTTGGCTCGACATAATTGTCCAATCTCTGAGATTGGATTAATGGTGCCGATTTCGTTATTAGCGTAAATTACTGAAACAATTGCGGTGTCGGGGCGTAAACAGGCGGCGACATCTTCTGCAGTGGTTTGCCCCACCGAATTCACCGGCAGATACTCGAGCTCAAAACCGTGAACTCGGGTGAGCTGCTCAGCAGTCTTGGAGACGGCATGATGCTCTACGGGGCTGATCAAGATATGGTTTGCTCCTCGAGCCTGCCGTGCATAAAAAGCTGACCCCCGTAACGCCAGGTTATCACTTTCGGTGCCGCATGAGGTGAAAATGACCTCTTCGGGCAGGCAGTGCATCCGTTGGGCGATGGTCACACGTGCGTTTTCGAGAGCAGCTTCAGCCGCCTGACCGAACCTGTGAATCGAAGATGGATTCCCAAAGGACTCGGAAAAATAAGGCAGCATGATTTGCATGACGCGCTCATCAACGGGGGTCGTAGCGGCATAATCAAGGTAAACCTGGTTTTGAAGAATCATGGCGGAGATTATAATCCCGAATTTATTAATCATCATCGATGCAACGCATCGGGGCAGAATACGTAAACCTAATAGAATCTGTTGTATTAAAATTCAACAAAGACTATAATCGAATTTACTATACACATAAATATTCACAACAATGTGCGGAGGAAAAAATGAGTGACCTCAAAGATCAGATTTACCAAAAAGTTACCAGCAGTATGGATATTTTCAAACAACTAGCCAGCAAGATACCAGGATTTAAAGGCTATGTTGAGCGTCAAAACCGAAGGGATTCTGATAAGCTTATTCGCGATACGATTTATCGCCGCTTCCGTGAGCTGGAAGGTCGTGTGTCAGACTTGCAGGTCGAGTTCATCAATCAGGGAGAGATAAAATACACCGATGACCTTGAAAAGGCAGCCCTTCGATTGCGGACGTTTGCCGATCGCGTGAGGACTGCACCGCGCGGTTATTCCAGCTTATTCGAAGCAGTGAAAATCAATGAGCCGGAGCTGGCCAAATTGTATGAGTTCGATGCTGCTTTGTTGGATAAAACCGATGAAGTTGGAAGAGCAATCGATAACGTCCAGGCTTCCGTCGGGACGGATGGCTTGCCAGCTGCAATTCGTAACCTTCAAAGCGTTTCCAAGGCGTGCGTCACCGCGTATGAGAGGCGCCAGGAAGTGGTTGTTGCGTAACGTGGGAATAAACCGATAAATTCCAACAGGAGATAAGACAATGGCTAGAATATTTGATGTAGTTGAATACCCAAATGAAATGCGTGACGAAATCGTCCACCGTTTCCCTGAAACCGGTCCGGGTGATTTCAGGATTGGCAGCCAGGTGATCGTGCGAGAATCTCAAGAAGCGGTCTTCTTTAGAGATGGTAATGCATTGGACACATTCGGTCCAGGGCGACACACGATCACAACCTATAACATTCCATTGTTAATCGATAAAATTGGCCCTGCGCTCTTCAACACTGCTACCCCTTTCCCGGCGGAAGTATACTTCGTCAGCATGAAGGAATTTGCGGACCAGAAATGGGGTACGCCGCAACCAATCATCGTGCGCAACCCTGGGATGGGCCTTGGTGTTGCCCTGCTGCAGGGTTTCGGCAACTACAGCTTCCAGGTGAAAGATGCACAGCAGTTCGTCACCCAGATCGTTGGCACCCAAGGAACCTACAATACTTCCGATATCGAATCACGGTTGCGTTCAATGCTGCTCTCTAAATTACAGGACCTGCTCGGTGAGACTGCGGTTAATAATGACATCCCCAAGATGATTGGTTTAACCGAAGAGCTCGGAGCGGGGGTGCGTGCCAAGGCGCTTGAAGATTTTGAAGCTATTGGCCTGACATTAAAAACATTCTATATTGAAAACCTGAAGCCTTCCAGCAAGTCTGCTGAAGAGCTGCGGGCCATGGGGATGCTGGATATGGCAACCTACACGCAATTACAGGCAGCGGATGCACTACGGGACGCCGCGCAAAACCCAAGCGGTGGTGCTGGATTGACCGCTGGGATTGGTGCCGGGTTAGGGATTGGGCAGGTGATGGGTTCAGCCCTGCAAGGTATGACCGGCGCGGGTGCCATGACCCCTGCAGGTGGACCCCCTCCTGGAGGCACACCTGCTGGAGGAGCTGCTGCAGCAGGAGCAATTCCTGATGTGATGACGCCTGGAGAAGCTGCCACTTTCCTGAAAGTCTCTGAAGAAGATGTGGTTGCAGCTATTACTTCAGGTGATCTTAAGGCAAAGAAAATCGGCAATTCATTCAGGATCAGCAAGGAATCGATTGAAGCCTTCCTGAAAAGTTAGACCGACCAGAATCAAAAACCGGTGCACTTCACTTTGCACCGGTTTTTTTGTTTAGGTGAACAGATCGTTAATCTGCTTGATCATTTCTGGAGAAAGGGGTTTCTCCTTGGCAGACTTACGCACTATGCTTTTTAGCTCTTTTAATGGTATGGTCAAAACCGGAGCGTTATCAACTTCTAGTTCAGCTTTGTCATTAATAAACACCAGCGCAACACTTGGTTCCTGGATTTCTACATCAGGCATATTCTTCTTGATGAACTTATCGATTGCTTCGACTTCAGATGAGGCTTCCAATTCTGGTCTGCCAAGACCTTCTTGGCCGAAAATACGTAAATACTTTTGCATGAACCCACCCCCCTTTTGTTTGTAGCGGTTCTTCTCATAAACAATTTTCCCCCCATGATAGTAGGGCATAATGACCCATAATCCTGAGGGACCTACCAAGAGGTGAGATGCAGGTGCCTTATAATGATAAATGGAATACTGATCATTTAATCCCTTCAAACCCTGATCAACGAGCTCGTCAGGTCGAGGGTGCCTGCCCCAGCGATTCCCGAAATACAGGCCGACTTGCGATAGAGCGAAGCCGGCAATTAACGCCACCCATGAAAGTGATGCATACGCTGGATTCCGGTAAGTAATGACCAAACCACCGACAAGGACTAATAGTCCACCGAACGTTGCTATCTGACCGATGCGGGCGTTCCTCTTGATTAATCTATCGTTGGTGATTACCTTCATGGGCACATTCCTTAGAATTCAATATGATGATCATTGCTCAAATTTTTTCAAGATCAGGCAGGCATTTTGACCACCCAGACCGAATGAATTCGATAAGGCGTAGTTGACAGTCTGTTTTCGCGCTACATTCGGGACGTAATCCAGGTCGCATTCGGGGTCGGGAGTGGTGTAGTTGATGGTGGGGTGGATGATGCCATTGAGGATGGTCAAGACACAGGCGATGGCCTCAAGTGCACCAGAGGCGCCCATGGCGTGACCGATCATAGACTTGGTGGAACTCACTGCTAGCTTGTAGGCATGTTTTCCGAAGACTTCCTTGATTGCCTTGGTTTCGGTTGTGTCATTTAGTGGTGTTGATGTCCCATGGGCATTAATATAATCAATCTGGGTAGGAGCGATGCTTGCATTCTCCAGAGCCCAATGCATAGCGCGGATAGCACCAGCTGCATCGGGGTCTGGCGCAGCAATATGAAATGCGTCAGATGTGGAGGCGCAACCAATAATTTCTGCATAAATGTGAGCGCCCCGGTTAATTGCGTTTTCCAGACTCTCAACGATCAATGTCCCCGCGCCTTCGGCGAGAATAAAACCTTCACGCCTGGCATCAAAAGGTCGGCTGGCGAGAGCAGGATCATCGTTAAAGCTGGTTGGCAGTGCCCGCATGGCGCAAAAACCTGCCACCGAGTAATCCTCTATCAAGGCCTCGGTCCCGCCAGTGATCACAACGTCGGCTTTGCCATTCCAAATCAGCTCAGCTGCTTCACCGATCGTTTGCGTACCCGTAGCGCAGGCTGTTACAATTGTCCTATTCGGGCCCAGGGCTTGAAACTGCTTGGCGATTAAAAAAGAAGAGAGATTTGGGATTGCGAATGGCAGAGTAAAGGGATTTCCACGACTTAATCCTTCAGCGCGGAGCTGGAATATCCCGTCAACCATCATATCGATTCCACCAAGGGCTGTTCCATAAACTACAGCGGTGCGTTCTTTATTCGGCATGGTGCCTGGCAAGCCAGCATCGTTTACCGCCTGGATAGCTGATGCCACTGCAACTTGCGCCGAACGCGGCAACCGTCGGGCTTCCTTGCGATCGAGATATTGCATAGGATCGAAGTCTGGGATCTCGCCAGCGATCTGACAGGGAAGCTCAGAAGCGTCGAATTGAGTGATCTTTCGAACCCCTGAAGCTCCGTTGATCAAGCCATTCCAGAATAAATCGACCGATGACCCCAGAGGAGTAACAGCCCCCATACCGGTAATAACAGCACGTTGTACTTTCATATGACTACCTCGAGTTGTGATTTTTGTATCCTATCTTGGATAGCTGATTGTATTGATACAAGCAGGTTAGCATTAACCGATGCACGGGCGGCTTTTATGGCACTTACCAGGGCATGAGTATTGGATCGTCCATGAGCAATAAATACCAAACCGTTCACCCCGAGCAGGGGAGCAGCCCCGTACTCGTCCGGATTGAGCATCGCTCTGATCTTCATCAGGCTGGGTTTGGCGAGAACTCCTCCTATCATCGAAACTGGATTGGATTTCAGCTGTTCTTTCATGATGTCCATGATCAGTTTTGCCACCGCTTCGGTTGATTTTAACAGTATATTACCAGTAAACCCGTCGGTGACTACCACATCAGCCTCACCAGCAAACAATTCTTTTCCTTCAACATTGCCGATAAAATTTAATCCGCATTTAGTCAAGAGAGGGAAGGTATCTCGAACCAGCTCATTACCCTTGCCATCCTCTTCACCATTAGAAAGGATGGCCACGCGCGGATTCTCGATTCCGCGGGTTTTATTGGCATAGACAGATCCCATGATTGCAAATTGGACAATATGCTCTGGTTTACAGTCGGGGTTTGCGCCGATATCCAAAACGATGCAGAAACCATCTTTCACTGGAAAGGTGGCAGTCAGGCCAGCACGCTCCACGCCAGGGATAGTGCCCAGACGAAAATATGCAGTCGCCATAGCCCCACCGGTGTTGCCTGCGGTGACGAAAGCATCAGCCTGGCCTGATTTAACCAGGTCGATACCCACCGCCATGGAAGTCTTGGAGTTGCGCCGTTTGGCTTTTAATGCCAACGCTAATCCTTTATCCGACATGGAGATGGTATCGGTCGCATCGACCAGGCGGACAGATCCGTTGGGGGCATCAAGCGATTTCAGGCGAGATTTTAGCTCTTCAGCGGGACCGACGAGAACGATTTCTTCTCCAAACAAGCGCGCCGCTTCGACCGCAGCCGCAACCTCTGGCTCTGGGCAGGTATCACTCCCCATTGCATCCAGCACAATACGCATGGCTTGCTCCTATATTCAAGCTCGCTTGACAATCGCAGTTAGCCGATTATAATACCAATACCTTTTGCGCTGGTGCTGGAATTGGCAGACAGGCATGGTTGAGGGCCATGTGCCGCAAGGCGTGGGGGTTCAAGTCCCCCCCAGCGCACACCCTGATGAACCCTCGATGAGGAAAAATGAATACAGCAATCTTCCCTTCCGCCGAATGGATGCAGGTAATCAAAGAGAAGCTCAATACTGACGAGCATTATGCTCAGGTTGCCAAAAACTGGGAAGGGGACATGCGCATCGTACTAGAGCCGGATAAAACTATTCAAGAAGAAAAGTGGCTCTATTTTGACCTGTGGCATGGAAAATGTAGAGATGCTTATATTGAGGAGCAATCATCAACCCTAAATCCCGCATTTGTGCTTAATGGTTCTTACAGCAACTTCATAAAAATATTATCGGGTCAAGTAGGGGTGGTGCAAGCATTAATGACCCGCATGCTGGGTGTTCATGGGAGCATGGCAACATTAATGCGAAACGTACCCACGGTGTTGGATTTTGTGCGCTGCTGCCAGGACGTGACCCACAGTTGGATTTAATCTCAGAAAAGTTATTAAGGTTCGCCCGGCTTTCTTCTCGAGCGAACCTTTTTTATTTAATCGCCGCTTGGATGATTTTTTGGATGCGGTCAATCATTCCTGCAGGATCAGGATGCAACCCTTCAATTAGCAAAGCATTTACATAGATTTGCTCGATGATCAAATGTCCCAGCTCCACATCTGCGGGTAGCGTGTTCAGCTGAAGCATTATGGGATGTTGAGGGTTAAGCTCGAGCACTTTTTTTGGGATTTCAAAGTCTTCTTTTAGAAGGCGATAGACACGCTGCATCTCCTGGTTTGGCACCCCCTCAGGGTCAACAAGGCGGGATGGAGAACCGGATAAACGGTCGGTCATGCGCACATCGGCGACTTTCTCCCCAAGCTGACTTTTAAAACGTTCAATCAGCGTGATCCACTCATTTGGATCAAGCGCTGGCGCAGTCTCATCCTTGGGTTCTTTTTCAATGGCAGGCAGTTTTAAATCTGGAGATGAGACGTTCATCAAGGGAAAATCTTTATATTTCGCCAGGCGAACGACCATAAATGGGTCAATCGGTTCGGTTAGGAGCAGCACCTCCAGCCCATGCTTTTTAAGGATATCCAGGTGTGGACTGTAAACCACTGAGCGTTCATCGTCCCCCAGGATGTAGAAAATTTCCTTTTGATCGGGTTTTATCCTGCCCAGGTAATCATCCAATGAAGACCATTGATCGGCTAAAGTGGTCGTATGGAAGCGGAGCAGGGGATATAGCGATTCAGGTTCGGTTTGTTCAATGGCAACACCCTCTTTGATATACCGACCAAACTCATTCCAAAATTCAGAGTAATGTGCGGGTTCATCCTTCGCCAGCTTGTCGAGTGCCCCGGTAATTTTGGAAGTGACGAGCGTCTTAAGATTCGCCATGATCCTGTTTGCTTGGATAGTCTCACGCGACACATTTAAGGGCAAATCCTCAGTATCCACCACTCCCTGGATGAAGCGATAATATTCCGGTAGAACTTCCTTGCAATATTCCTGGATCAGCACATTACAGGAATAAAGTTTTAGCCCATCCTCTTTGCGGATGGAAAACATGTTCCGTTCGGATTTTGCGGGGACATATAAAATCGCATACATCTGAACGGGCGCGTCAACTGATAGATGGATATGGGTCAGAGGCGGAGAGAAATCCAGAGTCAGCTGGTGGTAAAAATCATCATAATCTTTTTTGTCCACCTTACGAGGTACCTGGCGCCACAGGGCAGTTTGCTTGTTGACCTGTTCCTTCTTTTCGCCCAGGTAGATTGGATAGGAGATGAAATCAGAATGTCTCTTGATAATCTCCTGCAGTCGACTTTGCTGGGCAAATTCGCCCGCATCCTCTTTGAGTTTGATCTCAATTTTCGTACCCCGGTCAATTTTTTGTGCAGGTTCAACCGAAAACATATCGTTTCCCGAACAATACCACGATGCTGCACTGGTATCCGGTAAATAGGAGCGTGAAGTCACGTGGATCGACTCAGCGACCATGAAGGCGGAATAAAAACCGACCCCGAATTGTCCGATCATATCGGAAACGTTTTTCGCACCTTCCTTGGCAGCGGACATAAACGCCCGGGCGCCTGAATGAGCGATCGTCCCCAGGTTTTCGACCAGCTCATCCGACGTCATCCCGACACCGGTATCGCAGATGGTCAATGTGCCGGCAGTGGGATCGGAGGTGATCGTGATAGCTAGCTCTGCGTCAGGGTCGAGCACATCTCGATTGGTTAGCATTTCGAAGCTCATGCGGGTAAGCGCATCCGACCCATTCGAGATCAGCTCACGCAAGAAAATCTCGCGCTCGGTATACAGGGAATGGATCAGGATATCTAACAGCTGGCGGGTTTCTGCCTTAAACGGTATGGAAGCTTGTGCTTCGGATCCTTGAGCTTCGCTCGCGGTGGGTGTCGATTGATCGTCCATAATTAATATCCTTCTGTCTATAGAATTATCGGCTGAGTTTTTTATATTGGATGCGGTGGGGAATTTCCGTAGCAATCCCGTAGCGTCTCTTGCGGTCGAGCTCATAATCCGTGTAGTTTCCATCGAACCAATAGATCTGGCTGTCGCCCTCGAAAGCCAGGATGTGGGTGGCAACCCTATCCAGGAACCAACGATCGTGGCTGACGACGATGGCGCAGCCAGCGAAATATTCAATCGCTTCTTCTAATGCTCGCAGCGTGTTCACATCCAGGTCGTTGGTTGGCTCATCCAGTAAGATCACATTCGCTCCCTGGGTGAGCATTTTCGCCAGGTGGACACGGTTACGTTCTCCACCTGATAATACGCCGACTTTCTTCTGTTGATCGGTTCCATGGAAGTTGAAGCTTGCCACATATGCGCGCGAGTTCATCTTCCGGCTTCCCAGGGTGAGGTTCTCCTCACCGCCTGAAATTTCCTCCCACACGGTCTTGTCATTGTCGAGCATATCACGCGCCTGGTCAACGTACGCTAGCTGAACGGTCTCGCCGAGGTCGATTTTTCCTCGGTCGGGTTGTTCCTGACCGGTGATCAATCTCAACATAGTTGTTTTCCCGGCACCATTAGGACCAATGACTCCCACAATGCTGCCATGAGGGACACTGAGGTTTAAGTTATCCATCAACAGCTTATCACCATATGCCTTGGATACACCACTCAGCTCAATCACACGATTTCCCAACCTGGATCCAGGCGGAATGTAGATTTCAAGGTTTTCCCGGCGCTGCTCATACTCCTGGCTGAGCAAATTTTCGTATGCTGATACCCTGGCTTTCCCTTTCGCCTGGCGGGCTCGCGGAGACATATGGATCCACTCCAATTCCCGCTCGAGGGTTTTTTGCCGCTTGGTCTCGCTTTTCTCTTCGTGCTCCAGGCGATCCTTCTTTTGCTCGAGCCAGGAGGAATAGTTCCCACGCCAAGGGATGCCATAACCTCGGTCAAGCTCGAGGATCCACTCTGCTACATTATCCAGGAAATAACGATCATGGGTCACTGCTATCACTGTGCCCTTATATTGTTTGAGATGCTGTTCCAGCCAGGCGACGGATTCTGCATCCAGGTGGTTGGTGGGCTCATCCAACAACAGGATGTCTGGCTCGGTGAGCAGCAAGCGGCATAAGGCCACTCGACGGCGCTCACCACCCGAGATCAGCGATACCGGCATGTCTTCAGGCGGGCAGCGAAGGGCATCCATGGCAATTTCCAGGCGGTTATCCAACGTCCAGGCATCCATTTTGTCCAGCTTTTCCTGGACTGCAGTTTGCTGGCTGATCAGCGCATCGAAAGCAACATCGGGGTCGCTGAAGCGGTCATTGATGCTCTCGTACTCATGCAACAGATTGAGAACTGGCTGGACCGCTTCTTCCACTACCTGCTTCACTGTTTTGTTTGGGTCCAGTTTGGGTTCCTGTTCCAGCATCCCCACGGAATAGCCGCGGGAAAATGCCAGATCACCGATGAACTCTTTGTCTTCACCGGCAATGATTTTGAGTAAGGTACTTTTACCAGCGCCGTTCAAGCCAAGCACCCCAATTTTTGCCCCGTAATAGAAGCCCAGCGAGATATCGCGCAGCACCAGTCTGTTGGGGGGGTATAACCTGCCGACCCTGCTCATTGAAAAAATTACTTGTTGATCATTCATAAGCTATTTATACCTTATTGAAGGGGAAAAACAGCTAATAAAAGCCAGGAAAGGAACATGGCTCCTGGTAGTGCGAAGGCCCAGTTGCCATGCTTTGAGGAAATGGCCAGCATATGCAGGCCGAGTATCACCGGGATCAAAGGGAGGAGCAGGAAGACAAAACCTAGATCAGGGTTCATTGTAATGGCCAAAAAAATCCCGGCGATTACCGCTACCACCTGATACAACCACCAGCCGATACGACCTGACCAATTAGCCTGTTTCGAGGCCTCACCCACGGCATAAAACCATGGCAGCATGATGATCGAAGCCGGTATCCACAGCCATAAACGGGCGGGGATCAGCAACCAGAGCAGCCACACGAAATGACCCAACAAGCCCACTCCGAGCCAAAGGGCGGCGAAAGCTGCCAATCCTTTGAGGATTTCGATTGAACCAGGCCTGTAAAAATGAGGTCTCTGGATCAACAGGCTGGTCACCCCGGCGATACCGAACCAGATGATAATGTAGCCGCCGACCAGCAGCCCAAGCATCTGGCTCAACCTCACACCCGCAAGGCTTACCAGCCATAATAGTATCGACGCTGCCAGGCAGCCGGCGATCAAGGCGAACAGTCTCAAAAATCTTGGAGCAGCGATTTTTTTTCATGGGAGCTGGCAGGGAGTGTATCCACCGTGGCGATCGAAAGTAAGATAAATCCCAGGATACCGAAGCCGAACCAGATGATCCTACGGTCAGTGTAGTTGGACGCCCCAGGCTGCACTCCGAAGGTTGAATCCAACCAGGTGCGGGCGGTTGAATGGGCGTTGGGTGAAAAGAGAATGGAAATATGCTCCACACCAGGGACGATCACCAATTGGCGTGCAGCCCCAGATGAAAAATCCGCATTTTGTCCCCCGGCCATAGCTAATAGTTTTTCCGCATTGGAGGCGAACTGCGGCTCAAGGCTGACCGCCATCAGCAACAGGTTAAGGGGCAGATCTGGTGTGACGGTCTGGTTGACTGGTGAGATGGCGATAGTGGCAAAAGTGTCGGGATGAGCTTTACCATAGGATAAAGCTACGCCACTTCCCATTGAATGGCCTAATATCGCCACACGCTGAGTGTCGATCAGACCTGTTTGGGCTGCTGATGATAGGGCTGCTTCTGCATCTATAAGCAGAACATCCGATTCGTTCGAGGATACCAGCGGGTTTGGGTTAGCACCATGACCTTCAAAATCCCATGAGATGGTGGTGTAGCCTGCGTGAGCTAGAGTGAGGGCGAAACCGCGCATCAACACCGCCGACCCAGCGAATCCATGGGCAATTAGAATTGTAGGTCTTGAGGCCGGAGCAGCATCGGCGGGGGTGATGATCGTAGCAGGCGGGTTCGAAGTGTGCAGATTGATCACTTCTAATCCTTTTTGGGCAGCCGCTATCTGCCACACCGCCAGGAAAATAAAGGCGATGCCAACCCCGAAAAGAATTGCGTTCTTCCTGTTCATCATCATGCCCTGGATATTACCGTTGATTAATTGGCGCAGTTATTCTTCCTGTTAGTTTGATGTCAGTCTTGGCAAGGGGGACCCTGGTCAGGTGACGATGACTAACGTCCCGTTTCCCCTTTGTTCCCACTGCCGATGGTTTTCGACGGGGGTCTTAAATATTGGAGTTGTCCAATTAAAAAGCCACTTGGCTTCTTCGGTGCGCATATTCACGCAGCCGTGGCTCATCTGCAACCCAAAATTATCGTGCCAATAGGTGCCATGGAAGGCGTTCCCGGGCGGGGTGAGGAAGAATTGTGTCCACGGGACGCCTGGCAGATCGCTGCCATCGCTGGCCAGGTCACCATCCCCCATGTGTTTGGAAGGCATTTTCGACTGGATATTGAACTCCCCTCGAGGAGTATCCCAGGGAACGCCGTTCGGGTCGGGTCTCTGGTTCAATCCGGAGGAGATATGGGTAGATAACACCACATTATCCCCTTCGTAAGCGATCAGGGTCTGATCTTGAATGGATACTTCAATCCGTTTTTTGGTAGGTTTGACATCCGGAGAAATTGGGGCGAGCTCAGCATCGGGGATAATGCGAATATGCTCTGCAGGGACGTGGTATTCATCTTCGCGCAGCTCGTCATATAAACGGTACCAAGGGGCACCGTTAGGACCTTCATCGACCCCAACACCCCAATGAGTGGACAGGTAATACAAACGACTCTTCGGCTGCCAGCCGCTGGTTAGGCTTTTCTGGTAGATCTGCGTGAATGGGACGGTAACTTCGCACAGCTGACCACTTTGCGGCAGGGATAAGACCGGCGTATTGTACCGATATTTTACCTTCTGGACATAAGCGCTGTGGATATATCCATTCCAGATGCGGTACCAGATCGGGTTGTACGGTGGACCGTCTTCGGGTGTTAATGAATAATACAGGTTTTCGAGAGTGTCGCGGTGCAGGTATCCGACCGTTTCACCTTTTGGCCAGGTAGGTTCTTTAAATACGCTGATGGAATCCTTGGTGACGCGGCCTATCGTACCGCTAGGACGGGAGGAATCGTCCGCTGAGTTAGGGAATGGGTTGGCAGCCAGTGTTGTTAGCCCCAACATTCCCAGCTTGAGAAAACCTTTTCGCGAAATACGTTCTACCATTTTCTTGATTTTAATGAGTCATTGCAAACTCGGCAAGGCTAATGATGATTACCGAAATAAAAACACATTATTACTCCATATCCCTAGTAATAATGCGCTCAGTATTGGAGGTAAGGTAATAACGCCTGAAGGCTGCACTTTCGGCCAGCATAGAATTGACCTTTGACGTGTCCACTGTTCCGGCTGAATTATTCTGCCCGGTGCTGGCTGAGAGCCTGACATTATCACCCACGCTGGATATTACCTTGATGTACCCAGACCGGTCAAGCCATTCCAAGCCAGCTTTAACCGTCGAAATTCGCTGGGCAGTGGCGGACGCCAGCGCGGTGAGACTGGCAATTCCTTTCGTCGTCTTAAGGATATGTTTCGCTAATCCGGCCATGCGTTTTAGAAATGCAGCCGGTATATCCATGCCAGGATCGATAGCGAATAAGTATACTCTGGCGGGTTGCACTTTTTCTAAGGCAGCCCGGATCTCTGTAGGACCAGGCGGTATCGTCCAGATCGCCAGATTTGTAGCAGGATGGAGTGAGAACCGATCCAGGCAATCCAGCTCAGATTTGGCAATTGATTCACCCCAGACGATGAGTTTCTCGGCTTCCTGCAGCTGTTTCAACCGCCTAAGCGGGTTGGGCTCAGACCGCATATCGATGAGTTCAATTGCACTTTTATCCTTATCCAATGAAATCGACTCAGGCTCTATCAGCCGATAATCGATCCACTCAATTTGGACTTCACGTTGGCCGCGATAAGTGCTGGCGCGCACGGAATATGCCAGGTCAAACCTTAATTCAGGCAATGGAAACTCTGCTCCCTGCCACCATATGGAATGGTCAATATGACCGAGCTCATCTTCGATGGTTAGCTGGAGATGCTCCCCTGCACGGCCAACCGCAGCATAGCCAGTGAGTTTAAGGTTGCGGGTGGCAAACACCAAAGGCGGGTTACCCGCCCCGAATGGCGCCAGCCGTTCCAGGTCTTCCACCAACTCTATAGAGAGCTCTGGCAAGGATATATATTCGTCTATCGGTAAATCCTTTTCCTTCTGTAATCCAATTCCCATCGCCAGAACAGTCCGGGAAACAGCTGATCTGAAATCAGGGATCTTGGCCGGATCGATGGATAATCCGGCAGCCATCGGGTGCCCCCCGAATTCCTTAACCAGGTTTCGGTTGGCAGCGATGACGTTGGTAATATTAATCCCTTCGATCGACCGTGCTGAGCCGCGGGCTGCTTCGTTAGGCGGGGAGGAAAGTAATATCACCGGTCGGTGATACTGCTCTACGAGGCGTGAAGCGACCACGCCAATCACACCAGCCGGCCAAGCGGGGTGCGAGAGCACCAATACCGGATAATCCAGCAGCCTGGCATCCCCGGTGAGCTGTGCCTGGGTTGCCTGAAACACCTGGTCACTGAGTAGCTTGCGTTGGGCATTGATTCCTTCAAGCTCTAGGGCAAGAGTGCGTGCACGACCCATATTTGGGGTAGTGAGCAGCTCCACCATGCTGTTGGCATCATCCAGGCGCCCGAGGGCATTCATGCGCGGTGCCAGGACGAACCCAATGTGTTCTTCGGTAAGATTGGCTTGGTTGAGCTCGGTCAGCTCCATAATGGCAAGGAGACCGGGTCGTTTTGTATGGCGGAGCGCATCCAATCCTAGCTGGAGCAGGTAGCGAGTATCCCCTTTCAGCAAAGCGATGTCAGCGACGATGCCGAGTGCCACCAGATCCAGATACAGACGGGTTTTTTCCTCTTCACCATTGAGATGCCACAATTCCTCCACCAGTTTATAAGCCACACCAACACCGGGGAGTGTGCTCAGTGGATGCGTTAGAGGCAGCTTTTTAGGATTTACGATGGCATCGGCATCAGGTAGTTCTTCTGGGAGGTCATGGTGATCAGTGATCACCACTGGAATCCCGCTTTTTACGGCGAAATCGATCGCCTCAGGTGAAGAGACGCCGGTATCACAGGTGACAATTAATCCTACGCCCTGGTCCAGAAATTTCTTTAATGCCGGTAGGCTTATGCCATGGGATTCCTCACCCCGGACAGGGATATGGAAGACCACATTCCCACCCAGCCCGTGTAGCGCTGAAACCAGGATGGTAGTGGAGGTTTGTCCATCAACATCAAAATCACCCCATATGCCTATCCTCTTTTTTGCTAACATCGCTTCGTGGATAATGCCAACCGCTTTCTCCAGGTCAGGAAGGTCCGAGGGAGGCGATGGATGATAATCTTTAACGTTCAGGAACCCCCTGGCAGCGTCGATGTCGGTCATGCCGCGTGAATACAATACCTGACTGACCAGTGGGTTGCCACCAATCACCTGCAGGAAATCTTTGGGCACGGTTATATCTTGAGGCTCAAGCCAGGTGCGAAGCATGGTAAGTTAAAACTCAATCTCCCCGATCTGATCAAAGTCGATCGTTACTTCATCCGGCATTTCTGGTTCCAGCCATTCTTCAAGATGTTCCAAATCACCAGGCTTTATACCCCGGTTGCATAATGAACGGTAGGTGCAAAACAGGCAGCGCTTCACATCCGGTGTGAGAGGGTAGATGGGTTCTGACTTATTCTTAATGGTTGAAACCAAGCTCCCCAAGAACCTGCCGTCCTCCTGATAGCTCAGCTGGTCATATCGGAAGTGTTCCGGCTGCTCGGGTTGGTTGGCGAACCAATAGACCATTTCAATTTGCCCAGTATCGATCGCCTTGCCATTCGTGAGTCTCTCACCTGCGCCGATTAGTACAAAAGGGTAAACATGGGTCTGCAAACGGTCTGCCAGCCACCTTCGCTGAGGGTGATTCTGCGAAGTTTTCCAATCCAATATGGTCCACCTGCCATCCGGGCGAATAACCAGAAGGTCATACTTAGCAATCAGGCGGTATTCCGTCACCGCCATGCTGAGAGTAATCTCTTCATATCGTAGGCTGGCTGGATCATTAATAAGTTCTAGCGCACCTTCCTTTAAGGCATGCAGATAATTACTCCACATGGTCTGCAACATGTCATCGCCAGAGATAGATCTTGAAATTTGATCTTCGGGTATGCCGATCAGGTGTTGGTGGACGACTTTATGAAATTTCGATCCCAGGTCGATCAGGCGCTCATTCTCCAGGTATGGCTCGGCTTCCACAGCCGGCCAGGCCTGGTGGAGGATGTGGCGCAGTTGAAATCGACGCTGGCAATCCACATAGTCCTGCAGGTTGCTCTGGCTGAATATGAAACTTTTAGGCAGGCTCATCTTGGATCTCTCCACGGCTTTCCAGGAATGACTTTAGTGCCAGCAACGGCACCGCGGGCAAAGATTCCCCACGGCGACCGTTATTCCAGGTGATGATCAGTTCCTTTTTTGCACGGGTAATGCCAACATATAGCAGACGAAGTCTCTCACGAGCGTAATCATTGCGTGCCTCGATCGTCGCCGCACCTTCCTGGTACCATTGGTAATCATCGGTTGAAACCAGCGTTTTCAATTGTGCCAAAGCCTCCGCTTCGATATTCAAGAAATCCCGAATAAACCACTTCTCTGATATATAAGGATCCCCCGGTATTCCTGACGGGAAATCATAATTGTTGACCGACATGAGATAAACCCGATCCCATTCCAGTCCTTTGGCTTTGTGCATGGTAGACACAACGACTTTTCCCTTGTACTTATCGGGTTCAAAACCTGAATCGCTGTCGCTGAAACCGAGGAACCGGCGCTCATTGCGGGCGATGACTGCCAATTCATCTGATAACTGAACCAGGCGCCAATCCGGATGGGCATCTTGAGCCCTTCCTAGAAGCACAGCCAGTTTATGTGCCACCGCCAGTTCATCCGGGTCTGTCAGTAAGTCTTGGGCGAGGGTAAGCACAACCTGGTCAATAGGTAATAATACCAAACCCTGCCAGCGCCTTACCAGCAGGCGGAACTGTTCGAGCTGTTGGTAGACTTCTGGTGATCGCTCTGCTAGGCTCGATTCTTCAAGCCAATCCTTACCGTTTGCAGGCCAGAGGTAGTCTTCAACATGCCCTATCTTATGCAAGACCTCGGCGAGTTTTTCCACCTGGGCATGCTCCAATTCGTTTTGTCGGCTATCGCGGTTCCAAACCCTGAATGCGGTGGCGAGCTTGCTCGAAGAACCCGGGTCGGCCAGGTAGCGCAGGATATTCCCCAGGCTGCCGGCTGAAAAACGGGTGGTGCTCGAGCTGCGCAGCAGGTCATCGTGATAGGGGATATTCCTTTTCCTCAGCTCATCGACCAGGTCAAAGGCGCGCAGGTTGCGCGGCGCCAGCACTGCAATGGTGGACTCTGCGTACTCAGGCAACCAACCCTGGATGCTATCTGCTACCGCCTGGATTTCTGCCGCCGGGGTGAATTTTTGATCCTCGATATTAATATAGGTCAGGCCGTCGCTTGGATTGGGTTGAGGGTCATCGGAAGAGGTCGGCTCGATCAGGGGTGAGGATTGCAGAGCGCCGCGCACCGCTTCCACCGGATGCTCCTGGTTTGTCCACCTGACGAGATAGTTAGCCAGCTCGATTAACCCGAGTGTAGAGCGACCAGAGTTCGGCAGCTCTTTCTCAACTACACCCGAAGTCTTAATAAACCGGCGCAGGAATTCAGGGTTAGCGGTGGTGAAGGTTTCATAAATTGCCTGGTTGGGGTCACCAACCCGTACCCAATTGCCATACTCACCCGTGAGCAGCTGGAGGATTTGCTCCTGCAGCAGGCTGCTGTCCTGGGCTTCGTCTTCGAGGATATATGGCCAACGATGGCGTAGCCGCTCTAGCAGGGCTGTGTCCCATTCCAAAGCAGACAATGCGAAGCGGATCAGGTCATCAAAATCGACGGCTCCACGATAGATGAGTGCATTTTGATAATTTTCGTACATCTCCAATCCCATTTCTGCCAGCGGAAGTGGGATTGGCAGCTGCCTGACCTTTTCTCGAAGCAGCTCTGGGGTATAGCGGTGGTCTTTCGCCAGCCGGATAAAGCTTAACGCCACGTCTTTAACCAGCTGGGGGAGCTGCTCGCGCTTCGCCCACTCCCGTTTTGAATCGTCCATTCTCGGGTCAAGTAATGATTCCAGATCATCAGGGTGGCTGGTCAGCCAGGCCTGGGCGACGCCATCGCGGATGGATTCAGATTCTCTTTCATCAATGATTTGAAAATTGGTATCCAAACCGAGCAGCTCGGGACGTTCCCTGACGATATCGTGGGCCAAGCCGTGTAATGTACGCACTCGGTAACCGATATTGGGGATCAATCCCCGCTCTTCGATGAAGGAGCTGATACGGGTGTAGAAGTTATCCACGGCTGAGTTCACCAGGGTGACGATCAATATCTCCTGGTCGTCGAGCAGAACGCTGCGCTTTAACAGATCTGCAGCGAGGAAGGATAATGTCCAGGTTTTACCGCTCCCAGGCACGGCAGAAATGCCCATCCGGCCATGTTTATAGCTCAAGATTTCTTTTTGCTTGGGACGGAGCTGAACCATCATCTTCCTCTTCATTCAGCGGCTAACGACTGTAAAACGCGGTGGAATGCCTGCAGCAGTGGTCCACGCTGCTCATAACCCTGCTCATTATATTCACTCAACCCAAGGAATATCTTCTTCCGGCAGCGGTTCAACAGCCCAAAGACCAGGGCAGAGAGTACCTGATCACCCGTTTCCACCTCTTCGGCATCCGTCCATGCTTTGCCTGGGAACCAGTTACGGCTTAGCACGTAAGGATGGGTGAGGGGCTGGTACATGCGTTCAGCCCAGCTGCGGTTGCCCACGTCCAACCAAAATTGAACGTCAACCGGGTAATTACTAATCAGATAAGTGTAGGCGGGGGCGATAAAGACAGCATCCTCCTCCTGGGCCTGCCAGCTAGGAATATATTGCGCTGCGATCACCCCATCGATAGCCATCTGGATGTACTCTTTGCCAACGTCACTTCCCGATTCCTCCAGGCTGTCCCCCACCACCCTGCGAAAATTGTGAATCGAATCCACCAGTTTGGCAGTTACCTGTCCATAATCAAAGCTGAAATGGAACCCATAGCCGGGCTGTGAGAGCACCTCACCGAATAGGCGGCTGATAAAATGATCCAGCTCTCCATCACCCGACTGGCGGTATTCTTCCAGCCACAGTCGCAGCCTTTCGTACTTCTCACCTATGATATAGGAGATACGTTCCTGGGTTGCAGGGACGATTTGGTCGAATGGTGAAAGGACGGGGATTTTTTCACGCACCCGATAAACAATATCTGCTAGGATTTTTGCACGGATCAGGTCCAGACCATCAATGGCCTGAATCAAGCTCTGGGCAAGGTCGAACTTTGTGGGTATGGTTCCCCACTCAGAGTTAACCAGGGAAGCAAGTGTGAACAGGCACAATGTCGCAGGTTCTTCCCGTAGACTGCGGGAGGGACGGTGTGTTTTTACCGGGATGTGCTTACGATCCAGCCGGTTGACGATCGAATAGCGTAAGGAATCGGATAAGTATGGTGCCAGAACCACGATATCCTTGGGCCGAATCCCATCAGTATTGATCAGCTGATCAATCTGTTCAGTGATCCAGTCCAACATCTGTGGGTAATACGTATGCGTCTTATGTGTTAATGCTAGTCGGGGGTCTGACTCCGGGGTGGCAGCCGGCTTACGCAGGAGTGATTTCCTGAGATGGGCTGCCAAGGAACGAATTTCAGCTGAGGTGACGAAAGAGTCGGCGAATGAATATGCGTGGTCGCAGGGAACTTTTAATTGGTACGCACTGACTGGGTCTGCTCCCAGAAAGCGCCTGTAACCTGCCTCACTGTCATAGATCACCAGGCACGATTCTGCCACGGGGAGCCATTCTGCCAATAAATCGTGGGTTACGGGTACATCTTCTTCGATATTATCGACCAGCAAATGTTGGTAGGTGCCGGTCAGATACTCCTTGCACAGTCGTGACTTCCAAAGATGATGCCAGAATATCTCGATCTGCAGAGAAAAATCCAACAGGTTATGCTTCAAGCAGTACTCACGGAACAAGGTTGCGCAGGTTTGTGCATCTTCATATACCCGTGATTGTCCTGGTTCTCCTGACCAGGCTGACTTTAACCGCTCACCGATCTCGTTGTATGGGAATCCCACGACCGCTGCCTTGTTCAGATTATCGATGATCTGGCTATAGATGCGATTGCGGTTGATGGTTACCGAATTAAATAAGCCTTCATTGAGCAGCGGGTGAACGATGTGCGCCATGTAGTACTGTGCTGTCTCCAGGTTTAGAAACGTGGGTGGAATCTCTGGTCGGGAAAAACCTGCAGTATCAGCCACAATCGGCCAAAATAGATCCACCATTCTCTGAGCCAAACCGCTAAGTGTAGCTACGCTCACAAGCCCACCAGCGACGACACCAGGTGTGTTCATCGCATCCAGGTATTGCATACCCAATGTCCGCTGAGGTACGAGCACCAGGATGGAGCTACCTGGGACACCATGGCTCATTAAGTAAAGCATGCGTTCTATTCCAACTGTGGTCTTACCCGTTCCAGCTGGGCCTTCAAGAAAAACCTTCGAACTAACTGGAAGATTAATTACTTCTTGTTGGACTGAGCTGATTATAGGAATGGCCATACTTAATTCATTTGACTAGCGGTGTGATACTAATCATCTTCTGCGATTGATATAGCTGCTGGCGAAAATCATCATCCAAACCAGGTTTTTGATCCGTTCTGGCGTGGATTTCGATTACGATGTATTGTATTCGATATATTCAGAACCTTCAATTGAGTTTATTAGAGGGTTTCGGTAAGCCATTAATAACGAAATCTCCTTTAGAGTCACTAAAGGAGATCAGGCAACACGCCAAGAGGTCGGGGCGCCGAGATTTGAACTCGGGACCTCACGGACCCGAACCGTGCGCGCTAGCCGGACTGCGCTACGCCCCGAACGGGAGGGATTATAATCTAGCCAATCTGGTTTGGCAAGTGTGCCTTGCAAACACGATCTTCATATATATAATTTTTATGACATTAATAACCATAGTAGATTTATAGGAAAAATGATATCATCTATCGGTCATCTATGATTAAATAAAATGTTCCAGGAGGAATTTTGTGAGTGATAACGAGAAAAAAGTACGTGTAGCAATTATTGGTGTTGGAAACTGCGCTTCATCGCTGGTGCAAGGGGTATATTTTTACCGCAACGCCAAGAAAGATGAAAAAATCCCCGGTATCATGCATGTAAACCTGGGGGGATACAACATCCGGGATATTGAATTTACTGCAGCATTTGATGTGGTAGATACCAAAGTTGGAAAGGATTTGTCTGAAGCCATCTTCGCCTTCCCGAACAACACATTCAAGTTTACCGATGTCCCGAAATTAAATGTTCCAGTCTCCCGAGGCATGACCCATGATGGCTTGGGGAAATACCTCTCCCAGATACTTAAAAAGGCTCCCGGACCAACCGCAGATATTATTAACATCCTAAAGGAAACCAAGACGGATGTGGTGATCAACTACCTTCCGGTGGGCTCTGAAATGGCGACGAAGTGGTATGTTGAGCAGATTTTGGAAGCCGGGTGCGGTTTGGTGAATGCCATCCCGGTGTTTATTTCCAGCTCGGAATACTGGCCGAAACGCTTCATCGAACGGAATTTACCAATTATCGGCGATGATATCAAGAGCCAGGTGGGAGCGACGATTTTGCACCGTGTTTTAACCAGCCTGTTTGTCGACCGGGGCGTCAAGCTTGACCGGACATACCAGCTGAATTTTGGCGGGAATACCGATTTCCTCAACATGCTTGAACGTGAGCGGCTTGAATCAAAGAAAATATCCAAGACCGGTGCGGTAACTAGCATGCTGCCGTATACCCTTCCTGAAACGGATATCCACGTGGGTCCGAGCGACTACGTGCCTTGGCTGAGCGACCGCAAGTGGTGCTATATCCGCATGGAGGGGACGACCTTTGGCAACGTCCCGCTCAACCTGGAAGCGAAGCTGGAAGTATGGGATTCGCCTAATTCTGCCGGTGTGGTGATCGACGCTGTGCGGTGTGTCAAGCTGGCGTTGGACCGAAATATTGCTGGTCCATTGATAGCGCCTTCATCGTATTTCATGAAGTCACCACCCAAGCAATTTAAGGATGAGATTGCCCGTGAGATGACTGAGGCATACATTCTAGGCAAAGAATAGGCATGGTATAATTTGCAGGCTCAAAAAGATATTTGATTAAACCAATAGTGATCTTGTAGGAGTAAATTTTATGTCAGGACATTCACATTGGGCTACGATTCGGCGTAAGAAAGGTGCCGCCGATGCCAAACGTGGTCAAGTATTTACCCGCCTAGCGCGTGAGATTGCTTTAGCTGCTCGGGTTGGAGGTGGTGATCCTGGAACGAACGTAGGCCTTGAATTTGCCATCGAGCGTGCGCGCGCTCAAAATATGCCCAAAGATAACATTGAGCGGGCGATTAAACGCGGGACCGGGGAGAGCAAGGAAGGCATTGATCTCGAGCAAATATTTTACGAAGGGTACGCCAACCATGGGGTTGCATTAATGATCGAGGTGGTCACCGACAACCGCAATCGTGCCATCGCTGAGATTCGCCATACATTAACCCGTAATGGTGGAACCATGGCCGAAGCCGGCGCGGTGGGATGGCAGTTCAACCGCTGTGCGTACTTTTCGTTCCCGGCTGAAGGAGTCGATCAAAATAATGTCTTTGAGTGCGCAGTTGAAGCCGGGGCTGATGACGTCATTTTTGACAAGGACCTGATCGAGATCATCGGACCAGTTGATTCATTCAAGTCCATTTCCGATTCCTTACACACTGCAGGAATAACCCCGGAAGAAGCTGGGCTTCGCATGATCCCCAAGAATGAGATCGAATTGGAGCCTGACGCTACCATCCAGGTGATGCGAACGATCGAGAGCCTTGAGGAACTGGATGACGTTCAGGAAGTTTTTTCGAACCTCACCATAACAGACGAAGCCATTGCCAAGCTAGAGGGAGATTAACCCATAAAACCGGGATGATCACCTTAGGGATAGACCCAGGGACAGCGATTACTGGCTATGGGATTATAAAAGAAGAACAGGATGGATGCCTCATCGTTTTAGAGTATGGGGTGATCCGCACCAGCGCAGATCAACCTCAGGCTGACCGATTAGTTCATCTCTATAAAAAAATGAAAGAGCTCATTCTTCTCCACCAACCCGATATGGGAGCGGTGGAGAAGTTGTTTTTTGAGCGCAACGTGCGTACCGCGCTGAATGTCGGGCAGGCAAGGGGCGTTGCACTGCTGGCGATGGCAGAATTGGGACTCAAGATTGGTGAGTACACGCCGTTGGAAGTCAAACAAGCTGTGGCGGGGTACGGCGGGGCGGATAAAAACCAGGTGCAGCAAATGGTGAAAACGATCTTGGGATTGGAGGCTATTCCTCATCCCGATGATGCTGCCGATGCCCTGGCAGTTGCTATCTGCCATATCCACAGCGTAAAAATTCGTGATCTTTATGAAGAAAACTCGACATGAAAACCGAATCTCAGCTGAACAGCACACTCCCCAAAATTGAATTATTGTCCTCTCCCCACTGGAAGGACTACGAGCTTCTTGATAGCGGAAACGGCCTCAAGCTGGAACGATTTGGTCCGTATAAATTTATCCGTCCAGAACACCAGGCAGTATGGAAACCAGCTCTTCCAGCGAAGACCTGGGAGAAGGTCGATGCGTTCTTCCAGCCTACCAGTGATGAGAGCGGTGGCAAGTGGCAGTTCAAGCACCAGATCGAGCCTCAATGGGATATGCGCTATAAGGATTTGTCTTTTATGGCGCGGACGAGCAATTCACGACACCTGGGCGTGTTCCCTGAGCAAGCCACACATTGGGATTGGATCAGGGAGCGTGTGGCTGCTGCCAAGGCGCCCATCAATATTCTGAATTTATTTGGCTACACTGGAATCGCAAGCCTTGCAGCGGTTAAGTCCGGCGCGAATGTCACCCACCTGGATGCCTCGAAAAAGTCTATCCAATACGCCAAAGAGAACCAACATCTTTCCGGTCTGGATGAGAAACCGATACGCTGGATCATCGATGATGCAGTGAAGTTCGTTATGCGCGAAGCCCGGCGAGGGGTTCATTATGACGGTATCATTCTTGATCCGCCGAAATTCGGGCGAGGTCCAAAGGGAGAAGTGTGGGAATTTTTCAAAATGCTTCCGTTCCTGCTTCAGGAGATCAAACCATTGTTAGCACCACGACCTGTATTCCTGGTCATCACGGCTTATGCTATCCGGGCTTCAGCTCTCTCCCTACATTATTTGGTCCAGGAAATGACTGACGGCATGAATGGAACCCTGATTTCCGGAGAGCTCGTGCTCAAAGAAAAAAGTGCTGGTAGAATTCTATCTATGGCAATTACTTCTCGCTGGTCTTCTGTATAATCCAAAAGGGGAATGACAGGAGGCAATAAATGATATCCATACTTCATGGAAGTGTTATCTCGCAGGAATCCGATGGCATTATCGTTGATGTGAATGGGGTAGGGTTCCACGTTTTGGTGCCGACTCCACTGAGGGACAGCCTGCAACCAGGAGAGTCCATTTATTTGTACACGCGCTTGATCGTCCGGGAGGAAGCATGGACATTATGCGGGTTTGAAACTAAAGAAGGGCGGGAAATGTTTGATCTATTGCACAGTGTCAACGGTATCGGACCGCGGCTTGCTATGAGCATTTTATCCACCCTGTCCCCAGACACCATCAGGCGGGCAGTATTTAACGAACAAGCCGAGGTGTTCAGCCGGGTACCAGGTATTGGTAGTAAGACCGCTCAAAAGATTGTGCTCCATTTGCAAGACCGGCTGCCATCAACGGAAGGATTGGAGCCCCTTTCCAGGATCAGCGAGGTAGATACCGAAGTGCTGGCTGCCCTGACCAGCTTGGGATATAGCCTGGTGGAAGCCCAGGCAGCTTTGCAGTACATCCCACGCGACACACCCCAGGATGTTGAAACGCGTTTGCGCATTGCATTGCAGTATTTTTCTACGCCATAATTCTCAAATAATAGAAAAGATTTCACCAAGAGATAAACTATCCTCCTGCTCATCTTCCGGGGAGTTTCCTCAGCGTTCGGTCTGAGTTACTTTGAAACAGTCTTATGTTGATATATTGGAATATTATCGTTATATCCCAAGTAAAGCTATTTATTAATGAAGATTTAAGCATCAGTCCATGATACGAGATAAGAATATTGAGCGATTATATGCTATACTTTTCACATTCTCGAAAATGGATAGTTGAGCTGTTTAGTTGTATCCAATATAATAATTAGATGTATCTCTGATGGTTCTCTCAAATAGAGACTGTATTTCAGAGACGTTATAAGGTCACCAATGACCAGATCAGGCTTGATGTAAGTGTTTTATGAATCTTGAGATCAATATCCCCAGCAATTTTATCCATACTGAACCGATTCCAATTATCAAGGTAAAAGGCACGCATAAGGAAATCGGCCGGCAAATTGGAGAAGCGTTTAGGGAGCAGATTACTCACCACATTCAGAATACGCGTGAGCTAATCAACACCACCTTTGAAACCTTGGAGCTGGATTGGGATGGCGCCAGGATGCAAGCACGTAAATATATCCCCTTTGCCGAAGAACGGTTCCCGGAATATGTAGATGAAATGTGTGGGTTATCTGAGGGAGCCAATGTTGATTTTGACGATGTTGGGGTAGTTAACGCCCTCGAGGCCGTAACAATCGATGCTCTTCATTTAAGCAAGTGCACCACCCTGGCGATAAGTGAGACCAAAACCGCAGATGGACACGTCTTGATCGGTCATAATGAAGATTGGATCCCGGAAGATGAGCCGGATGTTTACCTGATCCACGCGGAGCCGAATGATGACCCGCCATTCCTTGCCATGACCTATGGTGCATTATTGCCAAATATTGGTTTCAATGCCTATGGAATCGCCCAATGCTGTGATTCGGTGTATCCCAATGACAGCCGGATAGGCATCCCACGCCTGGTGGTTTCACGAGCGATCCTGGCTGCCAAGACGCCCAGTGAAGCCATCCGCCAAACGCTCATCCCGCGCAGGGCGGCGGGATATAACCATCTGTTGGCTCATGAGAGCGGAGAAATATACAGCGTCGAAGTGTCTGCCAGGAAATTCGCCATATTGTATGCTCACGATGGATATATGGTACATACAAACCATTACCTAGATTCCAACATGCAAAATATCGAGTACGAGCCTGACGAGCTGGTCTCCACAAGGGTGCGTTATTTTCGAGCCAACCGTTTATTACGCGAATCAGATGACCATACCATCAAGTCAGTTCAGGCGCTCCTAAAAGACCACATTAATTTCCCAAATTCCATCTGCAACCACTCAGAGGATGATATGGACCCGCTGGATAGGGAAAAAACAGTGAATTCCATGGTTATTGATCTCTGCGCACGGGCAATGCATATTGCATGGGGCAATCCATGCGTCAACCCCTACCATACCTATTATCTAGATGCGTAATGGTATAATTTTTCCACTGGTCGTGTTTAGCGTGCCACGCGCCCCTAAGCGAAAATCACCAGGAGCTAAGATTGGCGTTTAATCCCCTCAATTGGTTATTGGGTTTTTTCTCGCTCGATATCGGCATAGACCTGGGTACCGCAAATACCCTGGTAAATGTACGCGGGAAGGGTATTGTGATCAATGAGCCTTCCTGGGTTGCGATAGATAAGCGCACGCGGATTCCTTTAGCCATTGGCGCCGAAGCCAAGGAAATGATGGGACGAACCCCGCCGAATGTGATTGCGGTCCGTCCTCTTCGTGATGGGGTGATATCAGAATTCGAGATAACCCAAGCAATGCTTGAATACTTTATTGAGAAGGCTCATCGGCAGAGTATTGTGCCAGTACCAAGACCTCGCGTGGTAGTTGGGATCCCTTCGGGCGCGACAGAGGTTGAGAAGCGGGCAGTATATGATGCTACTATGTCTGCAGGCGCTCGCGAGGCAGGCTTAATTGAAGAACCGATGGCAGCTGCATTGGGAGCAGGTTTACCGGTGAATGAAATTAAAGGGAGCATGATCGTCGATATTGGTGGTGGGACGTCAGAAGTTGCTGTCATTTCCATGGGCGGAATCGTGATCTCGCGTTCTCTTCGCGTGGCAGGGGATGAGATGGATCTGGATATCGTCCAATATATGCGCAATAAATATAATTTGCTCATCGGTGAACGTATCGCCGAGCAAGCGAAGATTAGCATTGGGTCTGCCGCACACCTGCCGGAAGAAAAAACCGTGCTCATGCGTGGGAGAAACCTGGTCACCGGCTTACCGGAAAGTGTGGAAGTTTCGTCAGTAGAAATTCGCGAGGCAATCGCCGTCTCGGTTAATACGATCATTGATACGGTTAAGGATGCCATGGATGAGACCCCACCAGAGATCATCGCAGATTTGATGGAGGTGGGGGTGTGTCTCTCAGGAGGCGGCGGTATGCTGCAAGGGTTAGATCGAAGGTTAAGTGAAGAATTAAAAATTCGTGTCTGGCTTGCAGAAGACCCAATGAGTTGTGTTGCCAGGGGAGCTGGATCGATCCTCGAGGATTATGATAACTTGCATCATCTACTGACTAGCTTGGAGCGATCGACTGACGGGCGATACAGTCCGCTAGGTTCATAGTTGAGCCAGTCAGTTATTTATAGCACCGGACTTACCATCCATTAGATTAGTGACCCATCGATATGAAAATGAATTCCCCGCGTTCAATGCAATTATTTGTATTCATTTTGTTAGCCCTGGGCATCACCGGTCTGGCTTTAGGGGGCTACCTGACCCCATTATCGCGGATCTTTCTCAATCCGTTCGTTTCAGCTCAAACCTGGCTGGCGAAGCGCTACCAAGCTGTACAAAGCTTGATCACGCAGCCAGAAGACATCACCAGCTTGCGCCAGCGAAATTCTGAGCTAGAATCTGAGAATTCGGCTTTGCAGGTGCAGATCGTTGAGCTCCAGGATCAGGTTACCGAATCAGAATTGCTCTCGACACTGGTTGATTATGAGCGCAGGCATGTAGAAAATCAATATACCGCTGCTTCTGTGATTGCCCGTGACGTGAGCCCCTTCATGCATTACGTCATCATCGATCGAGGCTCGGACGATGGGCTGCGGAAGGGCATGCCGGTTATCACACAACAAGGATTGGTGGGTAGTATCGCAGCAGTAACTGCGGGTGCAGCCCGGGTGCAGCTGATCAACGACCCAGGCTCCAGCATCAATGTGATCCTGCAGCAATCCGGAGAAGAAGCAGTCTTAAATGGGCAGATTACCGGTGAGGTCGAGCTAGATATGATCAGTCAGAATGCAACTGTACAACCCGGTGACCTGGTGATGACATCAGGCTTGGGTGGTAATTACCCTGCAAATATTGTCGTTGGACAGGTTCTAACGGTGAGGAATGAAGCGTCCGCACTTTTTCAAACCGCCAGTGTTCAGCCGGCAGTGGATTTCTCGCAGCTTGATATCGTGCTGATCATCACCAACTTCCAACCAGTTGATATCTCGCCATTAATTCCATCACCAGGCACACCCTAATTAAACCAGCATGAGAACCTTGGTCGGCTTGGTCCTTTTTGGGATTTTAGCCATCATCCAGAGTACAATTGTCAGCAGAATGCCGTTATTGAACGGGACGGCAGACTTGATCCTGTTATTTATTATCGCGTGGTCACTACAAGACCGAGTCGATTCAGTCTGGTTGTGGTGCATCTTTGGTGGTGCTTTCGCAAGCTTATACTCAGCACTGCCTTTGGGTGTTTACCTCGCAGCCTATCTTATCTGTGCAGGAATCGCTAGATTGCTGAAACGTAGAATTTGGAAAGCACCATTTCTGGCCATGTTGGCCGCAACGTTCATTTGCACGCTGATCGTACAGCTATTGTCTCTGGCTGCACGACTCATTACGGGTGTTAGCATCCCAATAATCAGCGCGTTGAATTTGATCATCCTGCCGAGTTTATTGTTGAATCTAATTCTTGCATTCCCCATTTTTACGATCATGCATGATATGGCTGGTTGGCTGTATCCGGAAGAGTTAAAGGTATGAAAAGTTCTGGTGCATTAAAAAACATGGTTGCAACCTGGCGGATTATCATTTTCGGGGTCATCTTGATTGCTATATTCTTCGTTTACGTTGGTCGTCTGTTTTATCTACAAGTGCTGCAATACTCGGATTGGTCAGCAAAAGCCAACGAGAACCGGACGCACGAGCTGAATTTAGCCGCCACACGCGGGATGGTTTATGACCGGAATGGTTTTATCCTGGCTCGCAACATCCCTTCATACAATGTAGTAATCACTCCCGCATTGATGCCCGATGATGATGGGGAAATCCAGAACATATATCGGGCTGTATCCAATCTCACGGGGATTCCGGTAAATCGCAGTGAGGTTTCCACCACTGACCCTTATGTCCCATGTATCTCGGATCATGGTATTACCCAAATCGTTAAATATGGTGAAACCACCGCGCCATATGAGCCGGTTAAGATTGCCTGCGACGTGAAAGAGCAGGTTGCACTGTCAATCCAGGAGAATTCGAAGAACTGGCCTGGCGTAGCGGTTGATGTAGTGCCAGTCCGCGACTATCCAACCGGGTCTCTGACTTCTTCTATCATCGGTTTCTTAGGCCCGATCCCTGCCAGCGAGGAAGATTATTATCGCAGCACGGGTTTCGTCCCGAACCGAGATAAAGTTGGGTATGCCGGAGTGGAGTTATCCTTCCAGAATCTACTGGCAGGAGTGAATGGTCACAGGGTGGTTGAATGGGATATTGCCGGGCAAATCCTGGATGATTTGGTACCACCGATCCAACCGACTTCGGGCTCAAGCATTGTGCTGACGATTGATACACGCTTTCAGCAAGCAGTTCAGTCCATACTGATTGACGAGATTAACGATTGGAATCAGCAATTGGGCGAAGAGCGGATGACCAGTGGTGCGGTGATCGCCATGAACCCGCGCACCGGTGAGATTCTCGCTCTGGTCAATTACCCGACCTATGAAAATAACCGCATGGCTCGGGTCATCCCTGCATATTACTATAACCAGCTTATTTCAGATAAGCGCAATCCGCTGTTGAATTTAGCGGTTGGGGCCGAGCTGCCGGCTGGATCGGTTTTCAAGCTAGTTACAGCGACCGGTGGATTGAACGAAGGCATCGTCACGCCAGAGGAAATCATTAAAACTCCGGGGAAAATCACGGTCACCGAGCGTTATTATGCCAATGACCCCGGTAAGCCGAGAGATTTCGTTGATTGGATCTATAGGTCTAACCCCGATGGCTTTGGTCAGCTGGATTTCGTGCACGCCATCGCCAATTCCAGTAATGTTTACTTTTATAAAGTCGGCGGTGGCTACCAGGATGAAGTCAATCCCGGTTTGGGGATATGCCGGCTTGGCACTTATGCCCGAGCACTAGGATATGGAACACTTCCCGATGGGTATGCTGGGTTGCCCAGTGGTTATAAAACACCTGAAATTCAGCTCCCTGATGTGGCTTCAGGGTTAATCCCCGACCCGACCTGGAAACGCATCAATCAAGGCGAGAGCTGGTCTACCGGCGATACCTATATTTCCAGTGTTGGTCAGGGGTACGACCTGGCAACACCGCTGCAAGTTTTATTGTCGGCTGCTACTGTGGCGAACAGCGGGAAATTAATGGCTCCAACGTTATTATATGAGGTTCTGGATAGCGAAGGGAACGTTATCCAACCGTTTATGCCCCATTTACGGTGGGACCTTACGGTCGATCCTGTTATTCAAGTTTACGAGGATAATACTATCCGTGGGTGCCGGCCTACGGGTGAAATGAAAACTGTGCAGCCCTGGGTTTTTGATCAGATCCGCCAGGGAATGCGTCTGGCAGTCTTGGAAGGCACGCTTAAGAGCGAATTCCAAAATGTCAGTATCGCTGCTGCCGGAAAGACTGGCACAGCGGAGTATTGTGACGAATTTGCCAAGGCAAAAAACCTGTGCGTGCCGGGTAACTGGCCGTCCCACGCCTGGACGGTGGCCTTCGCCCCTTACGAAGATCCTGAAATCGCCGTGGTGGCTTTCGTCTATAACGGGCAGGAGGGATCTACAGTGGCTGGGCCAATCGTCCGTAGGGTCTTGGAAGCCTATTTTGAATTGAAGTCAGCCGACAGCACAGTGAATCCTTAGCACCAAAACCTGTGCGGCTCGTTGCTATAATCATGCGAATTTGGAACGGTCCGTAGAGTGTTGGAGATCAGGTTTAGATCAGAAAAGAAGACCAGAATAATAACATTGGTGTGCAGCAAGTATGAGTCAGACTAACTGGCGTCACTTTGATTTTTGGTTGCTGGGGGCGGTTGCTTTGATGACCATTTTTGGCATCACGATGATCCGCTCGGCTGTAGCTGGCAACATTGAGCTTGAGTCGGCGAATATCGTCCAACGGCAGCTGATTTTTGCTGCTTTGGGATTCGTGGTCATATTTGTCGTCGCTGCCATCGATTACCACTTGTGGGCCTCCATCAGCCGCCCTATGTACATCGTGACCGCAGTGTTGCTGGGAGCGTTGACCATCGCCGGGCAGGCCTTATACGGTTCAGCCCGTTGGTTTGATACGGGCGTCATCCTGATCCAGCCGTCTGAAATCGCCAAAATTGTAGTGATCCTGGTACTGGCTGATTTCTTTACGCGTAATATGGACAAGCTGGGTAACATCACCTGGATCGGCCGCAGCCTCTTATATACCTTGGGCATCGTGGTGTGGATCATCCTGCAACCCAACTTGAGCACCTCACTGGTTATTTTAACCATCTGGTTCAGTTTATTATGGGCAAGTGGGTTAAAACTTAAATACCTGGCTATTTTCAGTGGTGTTGCGATCGTAGCGCCATTTGTGGCATTCCCTTTCCTGGCAGATTACCAAAAACAACGGATTTTAAATTTCATTATTTCGGACCCAAACGCGACCCAGGGCGAGACATACAATATTCGGCAGGCATTAATCAGCATCGGTTCAGGCGGTTGGCTAGGTAAAGGTTATAACCAGGGGACGCAGGTCCACCTCAGGTTTCTCAAGGTTCGCTGGTCAGATTATATATTCTCCGCAACTGCTGAGGAATTCGGCTTTATCAGCTCAGTGGTTATCATGTTGCTGCTGCTCTTTATTATTTACCGCTGTCTACGGGTGGCGCGGTTATCCAGAGATACATTTGGAGCGTTGATCGCTTATGGAGTGGCGGTCTTACTGGCTTTCCAAGGAATGGTAAACATCGGTGTCAACTTGAAGCTTTTGCCTGCCACAGGACTACCGTTACCCTTTATTAGTTATGGCGGGAGCTCACTGCTCTCGCTGCTGCTCGGGGTTGGATTGGTTGAGAGTGTGATATTGCGCCATAAACCACTTGAATTTTAGTTATTTACCGGGATCCTTTTATCTAAATTCATCCCTGCCAGAGACCTAGGGAGTAATATCATGAATCAACAAAATCCGGTTCGTGTCCGATTTGCCCCTTCGCCCACAGGACACACCCACCTGGGTAGTGGGCGAACTGCCCTATACAACTACCTGATAGCTCAACAAACGGGCGGGAAATTTATATTACGGATAGAGGATACTGACCGAAAGCGCTATGTTCCTGGGGCAGAGAAGGAGCTCATAAATAGCTTACACTGGCTTGGGATTGACTGGGACGAAGGGCCAGATGTAGGTGGTCCGAGTGGGCCCTATTACCAAACCCAACGCAAGGAGATCTACCTGGAATACGCCCATCAGCTGGTTGAATCGGGGCACGCTTATTACTGCTTCTGCACTCCCGAACGCGTGGAACAAGTGCGCAAGGAGCAAATCAGTCGCAAAGAAAACACACACTACGATGGATTGTGCCGCCGGTTGGACCCTAGTGAAGCTGAAGCAAGGGTAGCCAATGGAGAGCGGCATGTCATCCGATTTAAAGTACCTGAGATCGGCTCAGTAACGGTGCATGACCTCCTCCGAGGTGATATGACGGTGGATGCATCGGCAATCGATGACCATGTGATCGTCAGGTCAGATGGATTGGCGCTCTATCACTTGGCAGCAATGGTGGATGACCATTTGATGGGCATTACCCACGTGATTCGCGGGGATGATTGGATATCAACTTTCCCCCTGCACGTTTTAATAATCCATGCTTTCGGCTGGTGGGAACCTCAATGGGTTCACTTATCGGTATTTCTAAAACCCACTGGAAAAGGCAAGATGAGCAAACGTGATACATCCCAGGCCATGAAAGATGGGTATTCGATATTTATAAAAGATTTAGAAGAACTGGGCTATATCCCCGAGGGTGTGGTCAATTGGATGGCTTTAATGGGATGGAGTTATGATGACCATACTGAATTTTTTACCATGCAGGATTTGATCGAAATATTTAGCCTGGAACATCTCAATCCTTCTCCTGCTGCGATCAACTTCACTAAACTAGATTACTTTAACGGTCTGCATATTCGCAATCTCAGCAGGAAAGACCTGGCAAGCAGGCTGGCTCCTTATATGGTCAATGGGGGATTAAAGGTTAATGAAGATATCCTTTACCAGGCAATTCCTATTATCCGAGAGCGCCTGGTCACATTGGATGATGTCATCCCCGTTGCCGGTTTCTTCTTTAAGGAAAACGTATCTCCGGATCCGGACCGCCTGATTGCAGCTGGGCTCACTTCAGCAGAATCAGCTGATATTGCCAGGAAGGTTTATCACATCTTGGCTCCCCTGCCGCTGATGAGCAAAGATCTGGCAGAACCTCCCATTCGAAATTTTATGGCCGAATCGGATCTCAAAGCAGGGCAGGTTTTTGGGCTATTGAGAGAGGCAGTGACAGGTCAAAAGGACAGCCCACCATTGTTCGAGAGTATGGAGATCATCGGTAAGGATAAGGTGCTCGAGCGAATTCAATTCGCAATTAATATCCTTGAGCAAATGTAACGCATAATCTCATGCCTGTATCAGACTGGACGGTAGTGAATGGGCATGGTAAAATTTTGCCAGTTAATCACTGGGGGCTCGTCTAATGGTAGGACAGCAGACTCTGGATCTGTATGTAGAGGTTCGAATCCTTTGCCCCCAGCCAGAGCTCAAAACACCCCGTCAGCTTGAGCCGGGGTGTTTTCATAAGCGAGGAGGACATAATGAATGAGACAACATCCACCACTCCAACTAACTTCATTCGTGAAGCCATCCAGGCAGATCTTCAATCAGGCCGCTATAGTGGTGTGCATACACGCTTTCCTCCCGAACCCAACGGTTATCTGCACATTGGGCATGCCAAGGCATTCAGCATCGATTTCGGTATGGCGCGTGAATTTGGGGGGAAATGCAACTTGCGTTTCGACGACACGAATCCTGTTAAAGAAGATGTCGAATATGTCGAGTCGATCCAAGAGGACATCCACTGGTTGGGATTTGACTGGGAAGACCGGCTGTTTTTCGCTTCCGATTATTTCGAGCAGCTGTACGAGTTCGCTATCAAGCTGATCAATAAAGGGAAGGCGTATGTGGATGATCTCAGCGCCGAACAAATCAGAGAGTATCGCGGCACTTTGACGGAGCCCGGTAAGAACAGCCCGTATCGTGAGCGTTCGGTCGATGAGAACCTAAACTTGTTCGAGCGCATGCGCAAGGGCGAATTCCCAGATGGGGCACGGGTTTTACGGACAAAAATAGATATGAGCGCCGGCAATATGAATATACGCGATCCGGTGATGTACCGCATTCTGCATTCCACACACCACCGAACGGGCGACGCCTGGTGTATTTACCCGATGTATGATTTTGCTCATGGGCAGAGTGATTCAATAGAAGGCGTCACTCACTCCCTATGCTCATTGGAATACGAGGACCACAGGCCGTTATACAATTGGTTTTTGGATGAATTGGAGATATTCCATCCACGGCAGATTGAGTTTGGCAGGTTCAATCTCAGTTACACTGTGATGAGCAAACGAATGTTGCTGAAATTGGTGAAGGATGGATATGTACGCGGTTGGGATGACCCTCGTATGCCCACCCTATCGGCGATGCGCCGGCGCGGCTATCCTCCCGAGGTGATCCTGAGATTTTTGGAAGCGGTTGGCGTACCTCACCATAATAACCTGGTCGACATTGCTCTGCTCGAATCCATGCTTCGCGAAGCCCTGAACCTCGCCACTCCCAGAGTCATGGCAGTATTACATCCGCTTAAAATTATTATCGATAATTATCCTGTTGGGCAGATTGAAGAATTGGATGCTGTTAACAATCCCGAAAATGTTAATGCAGGTACTCGCAAGATTTCATTCTCGAGGGAAATTTATATCGACAGGGATGATTTTCGTGAAGATCCACCCATGAAGTATTTCCGCCTTGCACCAGGTAGGGAAGTGAGACTGCGCTACGGTTATTTCGTCAGGTGCATAGATGTGGTGAAAGATCACCAGAGCGGCGATATTATCGAGCTGCACTGCACCTATGATCCTGCAACACGAGGAGGGTATGCCCAGGATGGACGTAAGGTTCAAGGGACATTACACTGGGTTTCTACACACAGTGCAATCGACGTCGAAGCGAGGCTCTATGATCGCCTGTTCACCAAGGCTGATCTGAACGATCTGGAAGAAGGAGAAGGATTCCTGGATTATGTAAATCCCAACTCGCTCCATGTGCTTGAAAACTGTAAAGCTGAGGCAAGCCTCGCCTCTGCTTTTCCAGGAAACCGCTACCAATTCGAGCGTGAAGGATACTTTGTGGTCGATCTTGAATCAACCCCGGGGCACTTAATCTTCAACCGCATTGTGCCTTTACGGGATACCTGGGCAAAAATCGAGGAAGCTCAAAGGCAAGCTACAAACTACTCATAACCAATACACAAGCTATGACTTATTTCAAGTTGTATCTTGTGGTTTCGAGGGAGATACTATGTGCGGAATCGTCGGTTACATTGGGCCTCAGAATGCCACACCCATCATATTGAATGGATTGAAACGGTTGGAATATCGGGGTTACGATTCAGCCGGACTGGCGGTCATCCAAAATAATCGTATTGAAGTCCGCCGGGATGTGGGAAAATTAAATAAACTGGCCGAGCTGGTATCAGAGCTGCCGGTGGCCGGTCATGTAGGTATCGGTCACACACGCTGGGCGACACATGGGGAGCCAAGCGCTCGCAATGCCCACCCACATGTCGGCATGACTGGTAATGTGGTGCTGGTCCATAATGGCATTGTGGAGAACTACCTGGAGCTGCGTAATGAGCTTTCAGCGGAAGGCGTTATCTTCAGTTCCGACACAGATACCGAAGTGATTGTCCAGCTGGTCGAGCTTTATGCATCGACGGGTATCAGCCTGGTAGAAGCTGCGCAAAAATCCATGCGCCAGCTTAAAGGAGCCCATGGAATCGTGTTGATGTCTTCGCTCGAGCCCGATAAGATTGTCGCTGCGCGGATTGGAAATGCCGGGGGGGTGGTCATTGGGATTGGTAAGGATGAAATGTTTATTGCTTCAGATTTGCCAGCGATTTTGGAACATACCCGTCGGGTGGTGTTTCTGGAATCGCGTCAGGTGGCTATCGTCTCCGCCGGGGGCTTAACCATTCAAACGCTGGAAGGCAAGCCGGTGGAGTACAAAGAACAGGTAGTCGCTTGGGATCCGATTTCAGCAGAAAAAGGTGAATATCGGCACTTTATGTTGAAAGAAATCAATGAGCAGGTGAGGTCGTTAACGGATACGCTTGCTGGTCGCATTGATTTCGAGTGTGGACAGGTGCGGCTACCCGAGTTAAATCTGACCTCTGAAAAAGCAAGTAAAATCCAAAAGATCATTATAACGGCCTGTGGGACTGCCTCGCATGCGGGGATGATCGGTAAGATCCTGCTCGAGCGGATTACACACATCCCCACACAGATGGAAATTGCCTCCGAATTCCGCTATGGGGATCCGATTGTAGATCAGGATACCGTTGTACTTGCGATCAGCCAGTCGGGTGAAACAGCGGATACCCTGGCAGCCATGGAGGAGGGGCGCAAAAAGGGAGCAGCTGTGTGGTCAATTGTCAATGCGATTGGGACGCAGGCGATGCGCATAGCCGACGGTTATATATCCATGCAGGTGGGTCCTGAGATAGGGGTAGCATCGACTAAAGCTTTTACTGCCCCGATCGTCGATCTGTATATGTTAGCAATCCTTCTCGCAGATCTGCGTGGATCCTTGGACGAGAAAACGCGGCGCCAGCTGGTGGGTAATTTACTGGCGATACCTGATTTGGTTGGAAAATGCCTAGATCGGCAGGGTGATGTTGAGCAAATTGCTGAAAAGCTCAAAGAGACGAGGAGCTGTTTGTATCTGGGTCGGGGGATCAATATGCCGATTGCCTATGAAGGTGCCCTTAAACTCAAGGAAATATCCTATATCCACGCAGAGGGCTATCCGGCAGGTGAGATGAAACACGGACCCATCGCCCTCATAGACCGGGAGATGCCCGTGGTGGTTATTGCGCCGCGCGACCCCTGGTATGAAAAGATGATCAGCCAGATACAACAAGCCAAGGCGCGGGGTGGAACGGTCATTGCAGTTGCCACGGACGGTGATGAGCTGATCCCACCTCTGGTAGACGATGTGCTATGGGTTCCAAACACACCCTGGCTGCTTAGCCCGGTGGTCACGGTCATACCATTACAACTGCTTGCCTATCACATCGCTGCTAAGCGCGGTTTGGATATAGACCAACCCCGAAATCTGGCAAAATCGGTAACTGTCGAATAATCTGAGGTTTACCTAGTGCTCAACAGCTGATTGTGCGAGATTAAATACTCCCATTTTTCGAGCAGCTCCTTCTGATCGTCAGGATAATTGGAACTGCTGATCAGATCCATTGTCCGCTGACGCAAGATTTTACCTGCATCGGGCTGCCCCATTTCCTGCCACTTTTCAAAGCTCAACTGTGGGAAAATAGTACTAGAAAGATATGCTTCCCGAAATAATTTCATCGTACGGCGTGAAGAGATGAAGTTACCCCCTGCACCAAGTTTGTTCAGGTTATCCAGAGCTAGAGTTTCTTCATTTCCTGCGGGTTAAAACCCACCGTTTCGCAGGAATCTTAATGCAGTCTCTGCCAGGATGGCGGCTCCATAAGGCAAGCAGCGGTCATTCACGTCAAACCTGGAATTATGGTGCTCGCGTTCATCTCCTTCAACCATGCTGCCGAGGTAGAACATTGCCCCAGGAGCGAGCTCTGAAAAACATCCGAAATCTTCCGCTCCCAGGCCATCCGTTGGGGGCTTGACATTTTCAGCGCCGATCAGGTCGGTGGCAGTTTCCTTGATCAGGATGGCGACTTTCTCATCATTGATCATCGGAGGCGTGCCGAGCTCAAACTTTAGCTTATAGTCTCCTCCCATTGCTTTCGCTACTTCAAACGCTTTTTTTATTTCTTCGTGGATCTGTTTCTGCACTTCGACCCGGGTATATCGCAGGGTGCCAATCATATCGACCTGGTTCGGGATGATATTTTCGACACTGCCGGCATGGATTGCACCGATCGTGACGACTGCAGGATCAAACGGGTTCAGCCTGCGCGAAACGATCCCATGCAACGCCATCAGGACGTAGGCTGATAGGTAAATCGGGTCGACAGTCTCATGCGGCCTGGCGCCGTGACCACCTTTACCGAGCACGGAGCCGCGGAATGTATCGACGCCACCCGACGATGGACCAGCACCGATTTGGATCTGGCCGACAGGAACGTGAGCAGAAACATGCAGCGCGAGCGCCATACCCACCCCGCCTTCCATGGCGCCATCCTGGATCATACGTGGAGCGCCGCTGAGACCCTCATCATCGCCCACTTCTTCTGCTGGTTGGAAGATAAATCGGACTGTGCCCGGCAGGTTTTCTTCCTTTGCCAGCAACCCAGCCACACCCAGAAGGATCGCCACGTGCGCATCGTGACCACAGGCATGCATGACTCCTGGGCTTATAGAGGCGTAATCAACCAGGTTTTCTTCCTGCATGGGGAGGGCATCCATATCTGCGCGGATGGCCACAATAGGTTTACCCTTACCAATTTCCCCAACGACGCCGGTTATACCGACATTCTGGCGGACACGGCACCCAAATGTGGTTAAAATCTCGGCGATCCTGGTGGAGGTACGGAATTCATGGAACCCAACTTCTGGATGTTGATGGAAGTCATGTCGATAAGCTGTCAGATTGTCTTGAAGTTCACTGGCTCGATTTAGCATATCAGCCTTTCTAGTCATCATATTTTCTTCAATTTGCGGTCTGCTTCGTTTAAAATTTCGTCTAGTTCCTGCTCCTGGTCTGCGGATAGGGGTGGTACCTGATGGTTCTCCAGGATCCGCTCGGCGACACATTGAGCACGTTCAGCCATACCCGTGCGTCCAAGTGACTCCCAATTTTCCCAGGACCCGCGTTCTGCTAATGCGGTCAACAGCACTTCACCCCCCCTGAGATAATGCATCGTGTGTTTTTGACCCAAGAAATTGTGGCTGCTGTTCATGGCCGAAGAGATCACCTCCACCGCCAAGGATTCATCGGTAACCTCGAACCCTCGAATCATCCGTCTTACACTCGCAGCGATCTCGTTATCGCATACGATTTGGGCGAACGAGCCCATCACACCCGCTTCCATCTCACCTATACCAGACAGCTCATCGGCGCCAGCTAATGCAGGGATTATGGCATTAAGTGCACGCTCAAACCCATTCTGGACATCTAATGTGTGAGAGTTGGTCGAAAAACCGTAGACATTGACCGGTAGCCCATAGCGATGACCGATCTGGACTGTGGCTGCCGATGCCAGGCCTAATTCAACCCCGCCCCAGACTGAGATCCCAGTGCGCGGCTCCATCATTGCCAGGCGCCCGCAGTAAATGATTGGTAACCCTGGACTGACCAACTGGGCAAGGACGATGGCTGCCAGGATCTCGGCGTTTTGTTGAGTGACCGCTCCGGCAATGGAGAAAGGAGCAGTCGTCCCTGCAGTGGGGCAGGGGAGAGGAGCAAAGGGTATTCCATGACGTGCAATCTCAATGATTGCTGCCGCAGCATCATTGGGGAAACTTAACGGGCTGACTGGGGAGACACTTAGAGAAAAAACTTCGCCGGGTGCTCCAATGACCGAAGCCATTTGGATGGCGAACAGCACTTCCTGGGCTGTTTGAACGCCAGGTCCTTGAAGCGGTTTAGTGGTATTCGGGATGGCATAGCGGTACATCGCCAGTGACATCAAATGACCAGGGACATCCTGGGGAGTAAAGAATGGCGTGATAGTGGTAACACCATCCAAATCGTCGAGCAGGCGAGTGCAATTCTGGAGATCTTTTAGCATGGCTTTTCGACGCTTTCCTGTCGACGAATCATAAATGTCACGTGCGCCGCCAAGATTATGCCAATGCACGGAATGATCTCCCAGTGTTTTAACCGATCCGTTCCTGCCGCGAATGCTGACCCTGGTTCCGACTTTCGATACCTGTTCTTGGACCAATGTAGGTGGTAGCAGCACCCTGTTATTCTGGATGGTTGCACCCGCGCCGGATAAAATTTCTAGCGCTTCTGGATGGGTGAGGATGATTCCAGTCTCTACCAGCACCCGCAAGCTGGCATTATGGATGGCTTCCACGTCTGAAGTAGATATTACGCGTAATTCGTCCATAAGCTCCTCTGGAGAATTATGAATCTACAATTTGGCGTTATGTGCCAAAACCTGATTAAGTGACTGGAGAAGTGCGACCGGCACACCTCTCCGCGCGAAAAACCGGAAAGCTTGATTAATGCTGCAGTTCGGGCAAGGCCGTCATACCTGCTTGAAGAGCATGGAATTTTACCAATTTGCGCAGTTCAACTATCGCCTCTTGTGGGAGTGATGGCTGTTTATATTGGGCCAGTAATTGTACAACCTGCGTCTTTGCACGTTCCAGCGTATCCAGGCTGCCATCCTGGTGCCAACCGCGGATCGAATCGCGGTCCAACACCTTGGAGGGTAGATATTGCTCCTGGCTGAACAAATCGCGGGTGACTTTTTGCTTCAGGAAATCGCCTTTGAAATTGATTCCTTCGAACATAGCTGTCGCCAGGGTTTCTGTGGGGGTGTGCACGCCGGATAACAAGCGTTTAGTCATGGCTACAATTTCAGCATCAATGACCAGCTTTTCCAGGCTGAAGCATGCCAAAAAATCCAGCATCCCAGCCCCTGAGATCATATTGATGCCAGCCAGTGCGCCTATGACTGCGCTCATCCCGCTTTCCAACCCCGCCTGGGCATCGACAACTTTCGAATCGCTGGCGCACAAATAAGTGTGGGTGGGCAGGCCGATAAACTTGCCAATTTGTGCGTAGGATGCATCGATCATGGCAGTTTCGACTGCCCCCATGGGTGTGGTCCCTCTACGCATATCGAAGATTGCCGGTGCACCACCCCATACAATAGGCGAACCGGGTTTCGCCAGCTGGTGGATAGTGATCCCACTCAAGCATTCAGCTGCATGTTGAACTACGGCTCCAATCAACGTAACCGGGGCGGTCGCCCCTGCCAGGGGCATCGAGACCATCTGCGCAGGAACCCCGGCGTGGGCAAGGTCGATCAGGTTTTGAGCGCCGAAATTGCTCCAAATCAGCGGAGGCGACGGGCAGACGTCGAAAACGGCCTGAGGTTTTTCGGCCAGCGCTGTTCTACTGCCAGCGAATATCGCCAGCATATCTATCATGACCTCGAGTGTGGGGATGGCAAATGCGCCGGTGATGATCGGTTTCATTGAATACATCAGCACCAGGTATAAGCGATACAGGTCACTGATCGACTTGGGGATTTCATTACAGATCACAGCAGTTGACTGTGCATCAAACTGGGGTAACATTTCGGCCAGTTTGATAATACTCACCAGGTCACCTGAAACGGACGGCCGGTGTTCATTTGTATCTGGGTCAAGGATATGCACACCTGATGAGCCCGGGTCAAAGTGGACGGTACTGCCTCCGTAGTTAACTTTCGGATTGCCGTTGCGGTCGTAAAGGTAGAATTGGTGAGGTGCGGTTTCCAAAGCCTGGTAGACCATTTTTTCGGGGATTTGTGCTACTTCGGCATCTCGATTCACTTGCGCGCCGGCATCTTCCAGAAGCCGCATGGCAGCGGGAGATTGGACTTTGATACCGGGAGTGACCAGTAGCTGAAAAGCCTCATCCAGGATTTGCTTGACCAATTCATCGCTGAGGAGGGTGATATTGGGCTGCATATTCATCGCCCTGTCTCGACGCTCAAGATGATTTTCTTGAACTCGGCCGCGATGCCAGGCTCCAATGGCTCAGGCTGGTGGGTTTTAAGAATGTTTCTAGCTTTTTCCAGCGCCCAATCACGTCCATCGTCGTGTTTCTCCTCCCACACGTTATACGGTCGGCGATCCATGAATTGAGGGATAAAGAAATCGCGCATGTGTTTCAGAGTGTGTTTTTGACTAAGGAAGTTCCCACCCGGACCAACGCTGCGGATCACGTCGAGAGCCAATGTTTCATCGTCGACGACAATTCCCTGCATTACTTTTTGGATGATGGAGAAAATCTCACAATCCATCAGCATCTGAGCGTAGGACCAGATCCGGCTGCCGTGTAAGAGGCCTACCCCTAATAACATATCCGACATGACCAGGCTCGCCATGAAGGTGGATAGGCTGTTTTCAACACCCGCATGCCAGTTAGGCTCTTTGGCACCGGTGGCGAATGATCCCATGGAAAGGGGGATGTTATAGAAATCAGATAGCTTGTTCTGTGCCGCACCAAAAAGAAAATCCTCCGGTCCACCACCGGTATACGCACCGGTGCGGAGATCAGAGGCGGTTTGAGCAGCCGCATAAAAAACCGGCGCCCCGGGGTATGCCAGCTCGATTAGTGCAGTCGCACTGATCACTTCCGCGTTTCCCACCACCAGGTTGCCGGCCATCGTCGCCGGACCGGTGGTTAAACAAGCCGCCATGGTCATAAAACCGACTGGCAAACCGGCTTCGGCGCCGATCAACGCTGCATCCACACTACCACCATCCTGCCCCAGGGGTGGGGCAGTGCACTGCATTATGGATAACACGGGGCGTTTTCGCAGAGCTTCCCTGCCACCGGCGATCACAGACGCCATCTCAACTGCGGCTTTGGCTTCCCATTCATTGTAGATACTTTCAGTTTGTACATGTTTGGTGGAGTTTTCCCAGATCGCCCTAAGCTCGTGCAGCCCACGTGTCTTAGGGGGTAAATCCTGCGCTGAGACAGCCACCCAGTGGAATGCAATTTCCTCCAATGCGTCGGCTACCCTGGCGATGTCTGCCACGTCTTGCCAGGTGGACATGCGGCGGGTGTTGGTATTAATATCCAGCACTTCCACCCCACATCCGTCGGTTCCCAGGAAAACATGGTTGCCATCCAGGGGCAGGTCTTGTTCAGGCTTGCGCGCTGCAAGGTTGTATTTTGACGGTGCGAGCTTAAGGGCATCCTCGATGATCGGACCAGGCACTTTTACGATCGAGCTCGATCGGTCTACGTCCGCGCCATGTTGTTCCCAAATATCCAGAGCGCGTTTGGATGGGAAGCGAATGCCGGTCGTTTCAATAACATCTAATGTAACAGTATGCAGGCGTTGAATTTCCTCAGGGGTAAGGATCTCAAGGCTGAGTTTCGGGTTGGTTATGGATTTGATTTTTACAGTCATATAGACATCCAACGAAATCTAGATGCCCAGGAGTTGCTTGGCAATACGAGCTGCCCCGATGGCGTCCTCGCTGTAACCGTCGGCGCCTATCTGCTTAACCCATTCCTGGGTAACCGGAGCTCCTCCGACCATAACTTTTACCTTGCTGCGCAAGCCGATATCTTCCAGCGCTTCGACCACATCTTTTTGGTGCACCATGGTAGTCGTGAGTAGGGCGCTCAGGGCTACAATATCTGCCCCCACTTCGCGCGCTTTCTCCACTACTTTCATTACGGGCACGTCGACGCCCATATCAAATACCTGGAAGCCTGTGGCAGAGAGCATCGTTCCGACCAGCGTTTTACCGATTTCGTGGATATCGCCCTCTACGGTGCACAGGACAACCTTGCCCAGCATTTTCCGTTCAGTGCCTCGCCTGGCGAGCTCCGGCTCGAGGACAGCTACTGCAGATTTCATCGCTTCACCTGCCATCACCAGCTCGGGCAGGTACATATTCCCGCAGCTGAACTGCTCACCGACGTAGTTCACTCCCATGACGAACCCCTTGTTAATTGCATCCAAGGGGTCGATACCCTGTTCTATTGACTGTTTTGCCAGCTCAGCTGCTTGCTCAGCTTCACCATCCGTGATACTTTGAGCCATTGCTTTGAATAGATCATCGGTTTGCATATTTTTCTCCTTAGTTATTTTATAGGCTTAAGATTACTAGGAAACATTGCACTGATTTGTTTTTCTATCTCCTCGATCGATTCATCGGAGATTTCCAGGTAGGTTTGTAAGCCATACCATAGATTCTTAATATGCTGAGCTACCTGAAAGGAAGCTTCATCGCCATCTTTGATCGCCAAAGCATTTACAATTGCCATGTGTTCGCCATATTCACTCTTTAGACTCGTCTCGAGTAGCTCGGGGTGACGGAACATATACTCATATAACATCCAATCCGGAAAGGCATTGGTTGTCATTTCGTACAATTTGCTCAACAAGGGACTGCGGGCGGCTTCCACTATGCGTGTATGAAATTGCTTATTCATTTGTCGGAGCACCGACATATCTTCAAGGGAGAGGAGATTGGCGGTATTTTCCACCAAGTTTGACAGGAATTCGATTTCCTCCGGGAGGATCACCTTCACAGCAAAGCGAGCACCGGTCGTCTCTAATATCAGACGCAGTAAAAACGCGTCGACGATTTCTTTCGGTTCCAATATCGGAACTCTGACCCCACGATACGGCACACGTTCTGCCAGGCCGGTGGCTACCAGACGGTCCAGCGCTTCTCTCACCGGTGTCTGACTCACACCCAGCAATGTGGAAATGTCTTCCTGCCGTAACCAATCCCCCGATGAATATTTGCCTGCGATGATCCTGTCAGACAAAATCTCATAAACTTCATCGGTCAACGAGCGCTTGCGCAACAACTCACCGTTTTCAGCCAGGGAATTAATTTGATCCATTTTTCTCTTTAGTTTAAATTGTGCTATACAGTATCAGCGGGGTGATATATTATATATTATATATTATATTGTGAATTGCGTAAAGGAACTAATTTTCTGCATTGGGTCTGTGAATGAAAAATATACACTGCATCAGCCCTTTGGATGTGTTGGTAAGTTTCTCGACCAGTTCCATTGGGGTAGCCAGTAGAGCTTCAAGCACAAATTTATCCATCTGGCATATTTCTGGGTGTTCGGCAACAACTGCGCTATAAGGGCAGTGACCCAGCATGATTCGTGGGTGCTCACCATGAGCTTCCCAATGCGCCTGGTAATTCATGCGGTTAAGCGCTCGGATGGAAGAATATAAACGCCTGGTAGGATTAATGTGATCTGGAGGATATTTTGCTACTAATTGGCTGGCGATGCCCTTCAATAGGATGTCTACTTCGTTGGGTCCGGAATTTTTTAAAGCATACGATAGCAATACATTGGTCAGCTGATCCAGGTTGTTTTGGTTGATCTGATTGGTGGTGCTGTAAATTTGAGTAGGTCGTCCTTTGAGCGGAGCAGGTTTCAACCCGATGATATTGACACTCCCTTGCTCAACCAAAATGGATAGGTGGTGGCGTATATTGGCAGGTGTTACTTTAAACACCTTGCTCAGCTCCTCCACTGTGGCACTTTTCTTCTCCGTAATGTAACTTAATATTTTCTGACGGGCGTTAGGCATATGAATTGTATATTAGTATATCAAACTTTGACATAAATGCAAATATATATTTGCATAAATCGTTGACATCATTGGTGATGAGGGTATAATTCCCGAGGCATGAAATCCGAGTAGAGGAGGCAGAATTTATGAGTCTTGACTTGAATAACCCCGGTTATGATATTCCACCGGAGTTGATGGGACAGGTTTCGATTACCACGCTGGACAAGATCTACAATTGGGGCCGGCGATCATCGATTTGGCCGATGATGTTCGGTTTGGCATGCTGCGCTATTGAAATGATCTGCACTGCCACCAGCCGTTTTGATTTCGCCCGTTTCGGAATGGAGATCATGCGTCCCAGCCCACGCCAGGCAGATCTGATGATCGTCGCTGGCACCGTCACAAAGAAGATGATCCCTCAAATTGTCCGACTATATAACCAGATGCCGGAACCCAAGTACGTGATCGCAATGGGATCGTGTGCCTCCGGTGGCGGTCCCTTTAAAGAAGGTTACAACGTGGTATCGGGGGTCGATGAATACGTTCCTGTGGATGTCTATGTGGCAGGCTGCCCTCCCACTCCTCAAGCTTTACTCAACGGCTTCATTACACTGCAAAAATTAATCGATAAGCAATCGATCAAGAGCGTTCGCTGGTATAAGAAGGGACCTGAAGAAGCTTTGCAAGTACCCGTGCTTGGGCCTGATATCATGCTTCCGCGCGAATACGCACGCATCAGGGAATACTCCCAAGGCAAGCTGCTTGCACAACAATCCGCTGGTCAGCCATCCACTGAAGAGCCTCCCACTCCTGAGGCAGGATAAGAGATCATGATACACGATTCTGTGGAGCATATTCATGGATAATCAAAACAACGTCCTTGCCTCTGATCTGACGCAGATATTTCCCGATATTATTACCCATGACGAGCGAGCCAATTACGAAGGTTATCTGGTAAAACCCGAACTTCTCTCTTCCACGCTATTAAAACTCCGTGATGACCTGGGCTATGACTATTTATCCTCCATTACTGGGGTGGATTATTTACCCGAAAATAAGTTGGAAGTGGTTTACCACATCCGCAAATCAACAGGCGGTGCACCCCTGGTGATCAAAGCCCAGCTGGACCGTGATAACCCGGTGATCGACTCGGCAGTACCCATTTACCCAGGTGCTGAATTCCAGGAGAGGGAAGCCTGGGACTTGCTGGGAATAAAATTTGAAGGTCACCCTGATTTACGCCGAATCCTCACCTGGGAAGGTTTTTCCGGTCACCCTCTCAGAAAGGATTGGAAGGAAGGTTTTTACGAGGAAGACGGCAAGCCTTTTAAAAGCCGCTGGCCTGCTGGGTTTTTTAAAAGCTCGGAAGAGAAGAACCCGCTTGGAAAAAACGTTGATTATCCTTCCGGCTTTGACCCCGAAAGCTGGGTGCCCGAACCTGAGGTGGCCCTCTACGCCGGACTGAGTAAAATGGAACGGGTGGACGAAGGCACAGGGATTGGCACCGAGCAGGTGATTGTGAACCTGGGGCCTCAGCATCCTTCTACCCATGGCGTTTTCCGCATGGCTGCCAAGCTGGATGGAGAGACAGTGGTGGGATTAAAACCCGTGATGGGATATCTCCACCGCAATCATGAAAAAATCGGAGAGCGCAATACCTATCTTGGCAATATGCCCTACACCGACAGGTTGGATTACTTCAACTCGATGAGCAATAATTTTGGATACGCTTTGGCCATCGAGAAGCTAATGGGAATCAAACCACCCGAGCGGGCGGAATATATCCGTGTGATGATGGCAGAATTAACCCGCATCGTAAATCACCTGGCCTTATTTGGGTTCTTGATGAATGACTTCGGCGCTTACTTCACACCGTTCCTCTACGCATTTGAAGAGCGTGAGTTGATTCTGGACATTTTCGAGGCAGTGTCGGGTTCGCGCATGATGTGTAATTACTTCCGTTTTGGAGGGGTCGCACGCGATCTACCGGCAGGTATCATCGACAAGATAAATGATCTGGTGTTTGATCGCTTGCCACGCAAGATCGATGACCTCGATTTATATATCACAAGTAATGAAGTTGTCCGCCATCGCGCTGAAGGAGTAGGTGTGCTCACCCCAGAACAGGCAATCGCGTATTCAGCCGTAGGTCCGGTTTTACGTGCTTCCGGTGTGCCATACGATTTACGTCGCGCCCAACCGTACAGCATCTACAATCGGTTTGATTTCGATGTCGCAGTCCGCTATCATGGCGATGTCTACGACCGCTATCTGGTCCGCCTAGATGAGATATATCAGAGCTTGCACATCCTGCAGCAAGTATTGAAAAATATCCCTGAAGGTCCCATCCAGGAAGGTAAACCGCAATACCAGGTGCGGGTGCCTGCCGGTGAATCTTATGGATGTGTGGAAGGCCCCAAAGGGGAGCTGGGATTCTACGTGATTTCAAATGGCAAACCAAACCCCTGGCGCTACCACGTCCGCGCTCCGTCATTTATCAACCTGACTCCGCTTGAGACACTGTGCATTGGCAATAAGATCGCTGATGTTGTGGTCATACTTGGGTCGATCGATATCGTGCTGGGCGAAACAGATAGGTGAGTGCAGAATGTCCGAAGAAAAGAATGCTTATATGTACGGGCTGGGTGTCCTGAAAACCCTGGTTTTGGCTTTCAGGCATTTTCTCGAAACATATCTGGATGATATCCGTCACCGCGGGAAGCGCTATAAAACACCCGAAGGTATCGCCTATCGCAGCAGCAAGCAGGTGAGTGGGATCTTTACAGTCCAATATCCTGAAGAAAAGCTGCCGGTTCCTGAAGAGTTCAGGTACATTCCGTTCCTGATTTATGTCGAAAGTGACGGTGTCAAGGAGTATCGCTGTACTTCGTGCGGTATCTGTGCCAAAGTATGTCCGCCGCAATGCATTTGGATCGTCCGTTCAACAGACCCCAATACAGGTCGTCCCATCCCGGATCCGGCTGAGTTTTATATCGATATCGATATTTGCATGAACTGTGGTTATTGCTCCGAGTACTGCCCGTTTGACGCCATCAAGATGGATCATGATTATGAGATATCGACTTACACCAGAAAATCGAATGTTTATGACAAGGAGAAATTAGGGAAGCCTTTATCTTATTACGCCTCGATTCGCCCGATCAACTATGAGCGGGAGGAAGCTGCCAGCCGAGAAGCCGAAGCCCAGCGGGCAGTTAGGAAGCTGCATGCTTAGGCTGCCATCCAACTGAATTGATAAGGTAGGATTTGATTTAATGGTACAAAGTAATGAAATTGACCTGCTTTTCCCGTCCCGGGCGATCGAACCTTTACGAAAACTGCGCGGTGAACGCTGGGAAAAACTAGTTGATAGCCTGGTGAATCTGGAACCTACTGATCCTAAAAGAGTGTCATTCGTCTTATTAATGGTCAGGATCGGTGGCTGCACTACCTGCCAATCCGACTCTTATCGGGCGATGCGCGGCTGTATTTTGTGTTCGAGCAATACGATTAAACGCTATAAAGGCAGTGATCAAAACCTAATTGACCTTTATAATGAGGCTAAGAAAGACTTATCCAAATATATGAAAGAGGTATGAATCTATGAAGGTGGAAGCGGTAACAGAGGCTTCGGTCCTGGCTGCTCTCGGCAAGGTGCAGGAGCCTGAATTACAGAACGACCTGGTGTCGTTGCACATGATCCACGATCTGAACATACATGGCGATCAGGTTAAGTTCACCATCATCTTAACCACCCCAGCATGCCCATTGAAGACCAAGATCGAAAACGAAGCCCGAGCGGCGGTTATGGCGCTGCCAGGGGTGAAGAAGGTAGAAATCAAGATGGAGTCCAATGTACCCAGCGATGGGCGCTCTCGAGGCCTGATGCAGTTGCCTATCCGCAATGCGGTCGCAATTGCCTCCGGCAAGGGTGGAGTGGGTAAGAGTACCGTGGCGGTTAATGTCGCCGTATCCCTGGCGCAGGCAGGAGCCTGTGTAGGTTTGCTGGATGCCGATATTTACGGTCCCAATATTCCCACCATGATGGGAGTTGCTCATCTGCCTCCGCCTACGAAGGAGAAGCTTGTCCCGGCTGAAGCGTATGGGGTCAAAATGATGTCCATCGGCTTTCTAGTGAAACCTGACCAGCCCCTGATCTGGCGGGGTCCGATGCTGCATTCTGCAATCCGACAATTCTTGAGTGACGTCGAGTGGGGCGAATTGGATTATCTCATCGTCGACCTGCCACCAGGCACCGGTGATGCTGCCCTGAGTCTGACCCAATCCCTACCGTTGAGCGGTGGCGTTATCGTGACGCTTCCTCAGCACGTCTCGTTGGAAGATGCCCGCCGTGGTTTGGAAATGTTCCGCCAGCTCAACGTCCCGGTTCTCGGCGTTGTCGAAAATATGAGCTACCTGGAACTGGAAGATGGCTCCCGCCTGGATATCTTTGGGACGGGCGGTGGCGAGCTGTTAGCCAAGGAGGGTGGTGTGCCTTTCTTCGGCACCATCCCCATCGATCCTGCCGTCAGAGTGGGCGGAGACAATGGGAAACCGGTGGTCATCGAGAACCCTGCGTCGCCCGCCGCGGTCGCACTACGTAGTATCGCTATGCAGATTGCAGCAAAGATAAGCGTCGCCGCTCTCGAGAAGAATAATGTGGTCCCGATCACGATTATCGAGTGAGAACGACCTGTTGAAAAGAGGAAAATTTCGTGGAAGATAACGTTCTAAGTGTGGCACCTGAGCAATGCGTGGTCGGATTGCGTTTTCAACCTATCGGGAAGATCTATCATTTTGACGCTACTAATTTCAAGGGCGTGCAAAAAGGCGATTACGTGGTGGTGGAAACCAGCCGTGGATCACAGCTGGGAAAGATCGTGCAGTTTGTAAGCAGCCCCGAACGTGTAAGTCCGGGATTAAAGTCAATCTTGCGCATAGCCACACCACAAGATTTATTGGTACGTCAGGAATGGGAACATCAGGAGACCGAAGCTCTGGTAGCCTGCCGTGCAAAGACTTCTGAGCTTCCGATGGCTGCAGATGTGAAGATCGTCTCAGCAGAATTCAGCCTGGATGGCAGCCGGCTGTTATTCGTGTTCTCCAGCGAAGAGGGCGAGAAAACCGATCTCAAACCGTTGAAGAAAGCCATGCAGCGAATGTATCCACAGACGCATGTTGAGATGCATCTGGTGGGGCCACGCGACGTTGCAAAAGCCCTGGGCGGGATGGGTGCCTGCGGCCTAGCCTGCCGTTGCTGTTCTACTTTTTTAACCGAGTTCAGCCCTATTTCGATCAAGATGGCGAAAGAACAGGGCATCAGCTTGACCCCGACCGAGATCACCGGCATGTGTGGTCGGTTGCGCTGCTGCCTAGTGTACGAATACGAATCATACGTCGAGGCACGAAAAACCCTGCCCAAACGCGGTAAATTGGTGGTCACCCCACGCGGGAACGGGAAGGTTGTTGACGTGGTGCCGCTAAAAGGGGCGATCGTGGTCGAATTGGAGCAGGGTGGCACTCATGAGTTCATGCAGGACGAGCTGCAACCATTGGAAGAATTGGAAGCCCTAAAGAAGAAGACCGCCGAGCCATGTGAAAACTGTCCCCCCGAGGACACACGACCGATAGTAAAGCACTTTGAACCCAGAAGGGGGAAAAAGAGACCGCATGGACGACCAAGATAAAAGTCCTGACACCTGGCAATCTCCCCAGAAAGTTCTTGTCGTTTTGGCACATCCGGATGACCCCGAATTCTTTTGCGGCGCAACGACTGCCCGCTGGGTGAAAGCCGGCCACAGCGTATCCTACTGTGTCGTTACCTGTGGCGATAAAGGCACCAAAGATTTGACCATCCAATCCGACGAGCTGTGTTCCATTCGGCAAAAGGAACAATGGGAGGCAGCACGCGTACTCGGCGTCACCGATGTAATGTTCCTTAACTATCCCGACGGCTACCTGGTGCCCGACATCAACCTGCGCCGGGATATCACCCGCGTCATCCGAACGGTGCGGCCGGATATAATGGTCACTTGTGACCCGCAGACCCTATTTACCGCTAACGGTGGGTTAAACCACCCCGACCATCGCGCTGCCGGTCAGGCAGCACTGGATGCCGTCTTTCCTGCTGCCCGTGACCATTTGAATTTCCCTGAGCTATGGAAAGACGATAAACTGGAGCCGCATATCGTACGCGAAGTGTGGGTAGCTGGCACCCTTGTGCCAGACGTTACCCTGGACGTCACCGAGTATTGGGAGCTCAAGATCACTGCCTTGTACGAGCATAAAAGTCAGATAGGTGAGCCGGAGAAGTTAGCTGAACGCATGCGAGGTAGGCACACTGCCGAGAGCACGGCAGAAGACCCGCGCTATGAAGAGAAATTCCGCCGACTTGTTTTAGGCTAAAATTAATCACTTAATTGGATAATTATCATCTAAATATAATGAGGAACAATGAATCATTTCTTGTATGAAGCCCAAGCTTTATTCAACTATACCCGTGATTTACGGCGGGATTTTCACAAACACCCTGAGATCGGGCTAAAAGAGTTCCGCACTGCCAATATTGTCGCCAGGGAATTATCCAGCCTGGGGATGGAAGTGAAAACCGGGATTGGTGAGACCGGGATAGTGGGGCTGTTGGAAGGAAAGGCTCCCGGCCCGACAGTGCTGGTTCGTTTCGATATGGATGCCCTGCCTATCCAGGAAGAAACCGGTGCAGAATATGCCTCAGAAAATCCTGGCCTGATGCACGCTTGCGGGCATGATGGACACGTCGCAATTGGTTTGACGGTTGCGCGTATGTTGAATGAGCATCGTAAGGAGTTCAACGGCACGGTCAAATTGGTTTTCCAGCCCGGTGAAGAAGGACTTCATGGAGCTGAGAAGATGATCGACGACGGGGTTCTGCAAAACCCCGCTCCGGATGTGGCTTTGGGGCTACATGTGTGGAATGAAAAGCCGGTTGGCTGGATCGGTATCGTGCCGGGTCCGGTTATGGCCGCTGCGGACACGTTTACAGTCCAGATCATCGGCCGGGGTGGTCATGGCGCCGTGCCTGATCTGGTTGCCGATCCGATCGTGGCTGCTGCGCAAGTAATCAACGCGCTACAAAGTATCGTCTCACGGAATGTGTCGCCATTAAAGACTGCTGTAGTCACTGTGGGATCCATCCACGGTGGTGATGCGTTCAACGTCATCCCCTCCAAAGTGGTGTTAAAAGGCACCCTGCGCAGTTTTGAGCCGGAAGTGCGTGATTTGATGGTAAAGCGTTTCCATGAGATCGTGGAAAATGTTGCCCTCGCCTGCGGATGCGAATCGGCTATTGAGATAAACTCAATCACGCCTGCAGTCTATAATGACCCTGAGATCACCAGCCGGGTACAACAGATTGCTAACGAGCTGCTCCCGGAGGACCAGCTGGATACGAAATCGATGACCATGGGTGCAGAAGATATGGCGTTTGTCTTGAACCAGGTGCGTGGATGTTATATTTTCATTGGGTCGGCTAACAAGGAGAAGGGTTTGTCTTCTCCGCACCACAGCTCGAAATTTGATTTCGATGAATCCATCCTTCCCACTGCAGCTGGTTTGTTGGTGGCAACCGCCATGGAATTTTTAGGAAAATGAAAGGCATTCTGATCATGGAGGGAATATGGTATTGAAATCCGCTGCATCCAATTTAGAAGTGAAAGAACCGCTACATCCGGTGGTCAACAATTTCAATATCACTGTTGCGACGGTCAACGGCTCGGGGAGCCAGACATCCAACTTGACGCTGGTGCGGGCTTTATTCAAAATGGGCATTCCTGTGTCGGGGAAAAACATTTTTCCCTCGAATATCCAGGGTCTGCCCACCTGGTACACAATCAGGCTTAATGAGGATGGTCATCTCGCCCGCTGTGAAAATAATGAAATTGTGGTGGCAATGAACCCAACGACGTTCACCCGCGATATAGACGGGATTCTTCCGGGCGGGGTGCTGTTTTACGACGACAGCATCAAGCTACCCATCTCCCGGCAGGATATCCATATTTACCCCATGCCTGTCAAGCAGATGGTGCGAGATTCGGATGTCCCGGCCAATATCCGTGATTACATCGCCAACATGGTCTATGTAGGTATTGTTGTCCAGGTTTTGGGCATCGATATGGACCACATCTACCAGGCGTTAGAGTTCCACTTTAAAGGCAAACCAAAACCAATTGAATTAAACTGGATCGTGGTCAAGAATGCGTACGATTGGGCAGTAAATAATATACAAAAGACGGATGCATACTTTATAAAGCCGTCCAATAAAACGGAGGGATATATCATGGCGGATGGCAATACCGCTGCTGCCCTCGGTGCTCTTTATGGAGGGCTGCAGTTTGCCGCCTGGTACCCGATCACACCCGCTACGTCGCTAGCCGAAACCTTGAATGAGTACGTGCCGGTTTTCCGCAAAGACCCAGTGACCGGGAAGAACACCTGCGTGGTCATCCAGGCGGAAGATGAGTTAGCCGCCGTCGGTATGGTAGTAGGTGCAGGCTGGTCTGGTTTGCGTGCGATGACTTCCACCTCAGGCCCCGGATTCAGCCTGATGGTTGAGTATGTGGGCCTCGCTTATTTTTCGGAAACGCCGATCGTCATCTGGGATATCCAGAGGATCGGACCATCAACTGGGCTGCCGACCCGCACATCGCAGGGGGACCTGCGGCTAGCGTACTATATGGGGCATGGTGACGTTAGGAATGTGGTCCTATTCCCGGGTTCGGTCACCGAGTGCTTCGAAATGGGTTGGACAGCGTTCGACATCGCTGAGCGGTTACAAACCCCGGTGATGGTCTTATCCGACCTGGATTTCGGCATGAACCAATGGATGACTAAGCCGTTTGAGTACCCTGATAAACCTATGGACCGCGGCAAGGTGTTATGGGAGGATGAGCTGAAGCAAATGAGCGAGAAGTGGGGGCGCTACCTGGATGTGGATGGGGATGGTATCCCCTACCGCACACTGCCGGGAAATAAGCTGCCCAATGCGGCCTACTTCGCTCGCGGGACCGGGCATAATGAATATGCCAATTACAGCGAAGAACCCAAAGATTGGGAAAACAATATGCTCAGGCTGCGTCGTAAGCTCGAAGAAAACCTTACTCTGCTTCCAAAACCCGTAGTCAGGATGGCTAGCGGGGCAAAAATCAGCATTATCTCTTATGGCTCCACCATCGATGCTATCAACGAGGCGATGGAAGCCTTGGCTGAAAAGGGCTATCAGATCGACCATCTTCGCATGCGCTCACTGCCTGTTGCGCCCGAGGTAAAGGACTTTATCCGCGCCCACGAGCGCAATTATGTCATTGAGCTCAACCGTGATGGTCAATTACACCAAATCCTGCAACTGGAAACCCCGGATTGCAGCATGAAATTAATCTCTCTTTCTCACCTGGATGGTCTGCCCCTGACTGCTGATTGGGTTGAACACCAAGTGTTGGCAAAAGAGGAGTAGGAACCTATGACAAATCAAACGACTCAAACATCACGTGCCCAAGTGAACCTGGTCGGGCTTACCAAGAACGATTATCGCGGCAACCCGAGTAGCCTGTGCCAGGGCTGTGGGCACAACTCCATCTCCAGCCAGATCATTGCTGCTTGCTACGAATTGAACATTATCCCTGAAGATGTGGTCAAGTTCAGCGGCATTGGCTGCTCGAGCAAAAGCCCGTTCTACTTCCTGAACCGCTCCTTTGGTTTCAACGGCTTACATGGGCGCATGCCATCGCTGGCTACGGGGGCAATGTTCGGGGATATCAATCTAAAAGGCATTGGCTTGAGCGGTGATGGTGACACGGCTAGCATCGGGATGGGGCAGTTCAAGCACATTGTGCGCCGGAACGTGCCCCTGGTCTATATCATCGAGAATAACGGTGTGTATGGGCTCACCAAGGGACAGTTTTCTGCCACTGCGGATGAAGGGCTGGAGCTCAAGAAGCAGGGTACCAACCCGTACCTGCCGGTGGATATTGCCTGGGAAGCCCTGGTGGGGCATGCCACTTTTGTGGCGCGTTCCTTTGCCGGTGACCCCAAGCAGGTAAAGGAATTGATCAAGGCTGCCTTGAGCCACACTGGGATTGCTGTGCTGGATATCATCAGTCCATGCGTGACGTTTAATAACCAGGATGAAACCAGCCATTCGTATTCATGGGGTAAAGATCATGAAATAGCTTTGCATGACCTTTCCTATGTGCCGAATAAGGAAGAGATCATGATTGATTATGAAGATGGTCAGATCAAGGAAGTGACCATGCATGACGGATCGATGATTATCTTGAAGAAATTAGACCGCGACTATGACCCCAAGAACCGGGCGGAAGCCATGCGGGTGCTGGAAGAATCGAACAAAGACTGCTGCCTGATTACCGGTTTGATATATATCGATGAAACCGTGCCGACGCTGTTCGACCACTATAACCTTCCGGATGAGCCGTTAAACCGTCTTACCGAAGAACGCTTGCGACCGCCTAAGGAGACGATGGAAAAGCTGAATTCGATGATGTTCTGAGAATAGATATTAATTCGGTGAGATACCAGGTATTTGGAAACAACATCAATCTTAATTTGGTTAAGCGGGCTGCCTAGAAATGGCAGCCCTTTCTATTACATAACCTTTTTGTCATTGTGAACCTCTGGATATCTAGCGAAGCAATCACCCACCAAATTGTCATTGCGATCCAGTGATCTCCTGGCGAAACAATCTCCAAAGAGCATGAGAATTCAACAGTCATTCCTCGTGTATATCGATAAGTATTGTCTATAGAAGATTGATTCGTTGTAATGAGCACTCCTTGCGACAATTGTGTAGATTGTCAGTGACAGATTTTATGGAGGATTGCTTCTCCTTCACTCCGCTCAGGACATGGGTTGCAGAATACGCTCCTTCCCCGAAAATCAGCGGGGATTCTCCCCCCAATACCAGGGGGGATTCCGCAATGACAGGCGTTTGTCGGTTAAGATATCTAGAATGTCGCAAATCCCATGAGAGACCTCATCCAGGAATTCCGGGTTGTATAATTCATTTATCTATCTATCATCCATGTATCCAGGGAGGATTTTGCGATGGAACGAACCGAATGGCTTAATTTAATCAGCCACCAGACCGAGGAGCTGTATGACCATATTGCCCCTCAATATTGGGAGACGTTCGGCTTTTACCCTAACTCGATGCACATACAATATATCGAAAAATTGCTCAGTAGGTTGAGATCGCAGAGTTACGTCCTCGATGCTGCCTGTGGGGCTGGGCGTTATGATGGGATGCTATATAATGCAGGGCATAGGGTGGTTGGCATAGACCAATCCAGCCGGATGCTATCGCGGGCGCGCGAGCACTTCACACTAGAGAAATATCCGCGGCTGAGTTACCTGAATTTAAGCATGCAGGAGATGGATTTTCGAGCGGAATTCGATGGAGCGATCTGTGTTGACGCCATGGAGCACATCTTCCCGGAGGATTGGCCAGGGATCGTGAGCCGTTTTCAAAAGGGATTAAAACCGGGCGGGTTGTTCTATGCGACAGTTGAGGTTCTGGAGGCGGATGAGGTTAGCAAATCCTACGAGCGCGCTAGAGCGATGGGGCTACCGGTGGTTTATGGGGAGCTCGCACACACGATCGACGCGGCTCAAGCCCAGATTATGGCCTTGGATTGGCACGATATCACCGGTGAGTTAGCCGGTCTGGCAGCCTACCACTACTACCCTTCGAACGAGCAGGTGAGCGAATGGTATGGGCAGGCAGGGTTGGTGATCGAAGAGGAAGGAATGGGGGACGGGTATGCGCATTTTCTGGCGAAAAAAGAAGGTTAGGTTATTTCGAAGAGAAAATCTATATACATTCTCCTCAATCATAAAAACCACACATCGATCTGTCCATTTATCTCCCCAGGTATTTCTGCGACCAATACCAGATCACTCCACTGGCAGGTTTGCCGTGGATGGAGGTGGATTTGTCCTGCAGCATGGCAGGGGGATAGTAACCCATGGCCAGGTAGCCTGAGACCCAGCTGCGATCACTGATGGCAGATAGCACAGCATTATAGGCATTGGCCTGAGCCAAGAGATTGAGGTTCAGCTCTGGGATATCGGAGTTGGGCTGTGCGAGCAAATCGTAGTCGAGGCATCCGCCGCCGGAGATGGGAATACATCCTGTGGCTGCCTGGTCGATAGATGGGTAGGTAATGGCGATGATCACGGGCTTCCCGACCACTTGCTGGAATGGCAGGACCTCCTGGTCAAGAATATCCGCGACCTGAGTCTGCATCTCATCTACCGATGCACCTGGCTGGGTTGCTAAAGGCGCAGACCACAGGATGATAACCTCATCGACTGCATCCAGGAAAGCCGGTGGATTTTTGAGTCCATCAGGGTAGGAGATCGTCCAGCCGATCGCACCTGAATAGCACCCACGTATCTGCTGGATCAGGCTGCGCCAGCGTGCCTCAGCATCCTCCGGAACATTGCTGGGGGTGCCGTCGGCGAGTGTGGCGCCTGGTAGGGCGGGACTAAGCCAATCTCCGCCCAGGATCAGCGGCTCGGTGCCATTCGAAGCCAATAAGGCATGGTGCAGAACGAAATTGGAGTAGCGCTCAAAGAAGGATACCCACCAGGGGAAATCCCTCTGAGCATCCTGCCACCATTGATCTACCGGCACTGGGAATTTGGGTTGTGGATATAGACCGATGGTGAACTTAGGTGTACGGGCTGTATTTCCAATGATATCAGCCAGCTCAGGTAAAGGCATATCCTGGGAGGGGAGCGGCTCGAGGATGGGAGGCGTGTTGTTGGTGAAAGTCCAGGTGGGTGAGAGGATCAGCCAGTTCACGCTGAGGTTTTTGACCTGGCTGACGGCGTCTTGCAAGTATGGTCCCCATGAGGGATGATAGGCGGGTTGGAAAGCGACTCCGGCAATGAAACCGTCGGGTCTCGGAGTAACCTGGGTCTCCAGTACATCAGCCGCCTTGCCAGGGTTGCTCAACCAGGCCCAGCTCAACACTTCATCAGTAACCGTCCCAATATTAGCGCTGGGATTCACCACGCGCCCGGTGGGATTTACTCCAAAGGTAGCTGAGTCATCCGCAGCACCGCACTGCTCCTGGCGGCAGAAGCGGTACTGCAAGCTGGTAATTTGGTTGAACGGTCCGGTCAGATCAAAGTTCCAGGTAGTCGATCCGGCAGGGATGGCTATCGGCGACATAGGCAGTGGTTCGAGCCAACCAAAACCGGGGTTAAATTGGATTGAGACCCTCTCGCTGGTTGGAGTATCTGCGGGTACATTTACCTTAAAATGGAGCGGTTGGGAATCGGGAGCCAGCCAGGAATCGACGACATCATTCTGCTCGAGGGTGTTATTGGGGACGAGCATCTGGCGCAAACGGAGCGTCCCGGATGAAGTTACTTCAGAGCTCCACAGCCCATCTCCGAGTGTATATTTATACTCGATGTAGGTGCCTGCGGGTAGATTGAGTGTCAGCATGTATCTACCATCAGCCAGCTTGCCCAGCGTGGGCATGCGTGTAGCCAAGGCGCTGACCCCACCGAAAAGATCGGCGAAGGTGTTACCCAGCTGGTACAGGCTGCCCGCCAGGCGGAGGGGCGCATCTGGAGGGGTATCGGCAGGTAGTTTAACCGTGAAAATCACTGTGACGAGTTTGGCGCTGTCTAATTTGACCGAGACCGGTGTGGTTGATTCGGCTGCCACCACCGCACCCTGCTGGTAGATGTGATACTCACCATCCAGGGCGTAAAACACCAGGTTGTGAGTGCCGGGTGGCAATCCTTCGAGCAGAAAAGTGCCGTCGGCAAGGGTGAAAGCTTGTTCACCCCCGGCGGTGACCAGCAAGTTGGGCACAGGCTTGCCGGTGGCAACATCTGTAACGTCGCCCATGATGCGCCCGGTAGGACCCTGGTAGGCGGTATCCGTCCAGCGGCTGATCACGTCTTCAATTGTTGCCGGTCCTTCAACGTCATAAAGGCGGTAGCGGACGGATCGATCGTTATACAGGTGTTCATTCACAATCGAGGCACCTTCGCGGCTGTAGCGGTACTTGATCACTTTGCCGATGGTGAAAGGCAGAGTGACCGAATAATTGGTTGCATGATCAGCCCGTAGGATGTATTTATGAGCATTAAACGACAGGCCGGTCACTTCATCCAACAGATTCAGGTAGATCGAGTCGCCCGGCGGGATGGGCTGGGGGATGCTCACGCTGAAGGTGATCTCTGTCTGTTGTAACTCTGGAGCTGGGGACAGGTCGGTATCGTTCGATGACCCAGATTTGAGCATCGGAATATTGCATCCCACCAGGAGCACAAGAAGAAATAAAGCTGATGATTTTATATGGTGATATTTACTGCTTAATTTCGGCATAGATCGATGAATCCGCGATATCTGGAATATTTATAGGCGTTATAACATTGCAATGTGTTCTGGAAACGAATGAATTTTATCATTATGCGCTGGTGTATCGAAAATCATTAATAAATATATCCTGCGGAAGAGGCTGAGGCGGTTGGTCAGGATCCTCATGACTTCCGCAGGATACGGTTATTTATTAATCAGGAAAACGATCTATGCAGGTTTGAAGTACTTGATATCCAGGATCGACCCGGTGCGTTTCGAAGCAGGCAGGAACACCGCTTCAACCATTAATCCGATCTCGATCTGCTCCGGCTCAATATCACCCAGGCGATGGATGAGGCCACCATCGCCAAAGTGGATGAAGGCGATGATCTCCGGTTTCTTGAGCGGGCTGCCATCCAGGGCGACGTTGAGCATGGTGTATGTGACTACCTCGCCGATCGTGCCCATATCGATCCAATCGTCCAGCTTGCCCAGGCAGCGCTCACAGAAAGCGGCAGCGGGCACGTAGGTATGGTCGCAGTGTGGGCAGTAGGTGCCAAGGATTTTCCCCTCATCCTTGAGGGTGCGGAAGAACTTCTCGCCTGCCAGACCATAGGTATAGCGGTTGGTGACGGGTAATTCTCCCAACCAGGAAACAGGTGCTTTTGGATCACGCTGCAGGAGTGTCATTGTCAGGCCTCCTTGATCGGTTTGAAGTACAGAATATCGTTAATGGAACCCATCCGGTCCTTGGGTCGTTTCCACACCGCTTGCACACGCATCCCAATCTTCACATCTTTGGGATCGATCTCTCCGAGCATGTGCATGATCCCGTGCAAGGGTGAGGCCCCATCGATGTTGATCACTGCCGGGATTTCGGGCTCTTTGATGCGTTTGACATCCCAAGTAACATAGCATAAAGAGAAGGTGTTCACAGTGCCGGTATCTTGCAGCGGGACGAACTCATCCATAGGGCGGTAGCACCATTCACAAACCGTGCGCGGCGGAACGACGATCTTTCGGCAGGTGGAACAATGGCTGCCCAAGATCACACCGGCTTTCAATGAAGCCAGGTAGTTCCCGATGCCGACGCCGGTGTCCCAGGCATAGATGCCGTTGAGCTTATCAAAGTTGTATAAAATCTTGCCGTCGGCGAAATCCTGCTCACTCAGGGATATTCCCGGAAATTCTTTAATTTTTGAAGTCATGATAACCTCCTCATCTGCCCATGATTACAACCGTACCGACTTGCATCAGGTCACCCCAGGCCTGTGCCAGACCACGCCGAGGTTGACCCGGCACCTGCCTGGCACCTGCTTCACCACGCAACTGCCAGAAAAGCTCGGCAATCTTCATCAACCCTGCGGCAGCGATCGGGTTGCCCACGCCCAGGAGTCCTCCTGAAGGGCAGATGGGCATGTTGCCGGTGATAGCGGCGGTACCATCGCTGTACAATTCGGGGGCTTTGCCTCGGTCTGCAAGCTGAAGACCTTCCAGGTGGTGGAGAGCCTTGTAATCAAAGGGGTCATAAGGCTCAGCGATGTGGATCTCCTTGCGCGGCTCCTTGATGCCGGCCATATCGTAGGCCATGCGGGCGGCATACTCCACGTAGCGAGGATAGGCCAGGTCGCGGTTAGTCCAGTATGAAGTGTCCAGGTGCCAACCGACACCTTCAATCCACACCGGCTTATCGGTGATGCGCTTGGCGATATGCTCGGCTGCCAGGATTACGGCTACGGCGCCATCCGAGACCGGGCTGACGTCGTAACGCTGCACAGGCCAGGCAAGCACTTCGGAATCGAGGATTTCTTTTACAGTGATATTGGCATCGCCTAATAGGGCACAGGGGTGGTTGGCGGCATTGCGTTTGTGCTGCACCGCCACCTGGGCAATATCAGCCTTGGAGATACCGTAGGTGGTCATGTAGCGGTTCATTTCCAAGGCGAAAATCCACAATAAGTTGGGTTTGAGGGGGCGCTCAGTGGTATGGTCAAAAATGGTCAAGAAAGCAGCCTGGGCATGCGGGTAATAGGAAGACATCTTTTCTTCCGCCACGACCATAACCACATCGAACAGACCAGAGGCGATGTGATACCAGCCCTGGATAGGGACGAAAACACCCGTCCCGCCACCGACGTAGGAGCGCATATAGGGCTTGCGCCAGCCACCGGCGCCATCACTTACATATTCTCCGTTGAAATGGACCCCATCGAAGGCATCGGGAGCAGTTCCGAAGCAAACGCCTTCGATGTCATCCATAGTCATCTCACACGATTCGAGCGCCATATGGGCGGCTTCCCAGGTGAGCTCCTTAGGGGTTTCCAAGGCGCGCCGAACAAACTTAGTCATGCCAGCACCAACAACAGCTACTTTTCGTAATCCCATGTCCGCATCCTTTCTAGTTGGTGAGGATCAGAACTGCACCGCTGGTGGTGGGCACGCCGCGCCACGACTGCGCCAGTCCGATATTGATATTCTCGATTTGTCGGGGACCGGCTTCGCCGCGCAGCTGGAGCACGATCTCGAGTGCTCGCGCCAGACCATTGGCATCCAAGAGGTTTCCCATCCCAAGGCTCCCACCCGAAACATTGACGGGGAGGCCGCTATCCGGGTTGGTGAATCCCTCGAGAGTGATCGTACCGGCTTCGCCTTCGGGACAAAAACCGAGAGCTTCCAACGCCTGCAGCTCTTTGTAGGCGTAAGTGTCGTCCACTTCGGCGATATCGATTGCTTCCAAGGGGTTGTTGATGCCTGCCTGGCGATAAGCCATCCAGGCAGCTTCTTCGGCATAGACTGCGTGAGCCCAATCCCGGTTTTCCAGCGAGGGTGAATCATTGCTCCAACCGGCACCCAGGATCCAGATTGGTTTGTCGGTGAGGGCGAGTGCTTTTTCTTCGGCTGCAAGCACCATCACAACAGCGCCATCAGCATGCTCTGCGGTCTGCCGTGCTCCGAGAGGCCATGATAGAACCGGACCGGTCAGCACATCTTGGATTGAGAGGTTAGCCCCATAAGGTGCGATGGGATTTTTAAGGGCATTAAACCTGTTCTTGACGACGACGGCCGCGCAGGCTTCCTCGGACGAATCCGTCTCATAGAGATACCGGTTCATCTCGAGACCGGCGACGAAATGGGTGTTAAGTTTTAGAGGGCGATTTAAAATGGGGTCCTGCGCATAGGCAGTGACTTCGGAAAGGGTCTTGATATTGGATGCTTTGCTGTGACCTTCGACCGCGACGATATCGAATTGACCGGTACGAATGAGCATATATGCAGTAGCGATACCGTGTAATCCGTCGCCGGTGATGGTATGCACCGATTTGAGCGCGCCCCCGATTTGGTCCGGAGTGTACTCGTCAAAGATGCTGGTCCCCTCGTGAAAATCTTCAGCGACGGTCACAAAACTATCCACATCGCTTCGGGGATCAACACCGGCATCATTATAGGCACGCATGGCTGCTTCATATACCATTTCCTTATACGACTGCTCAGGTGTGATGGATCGGAAACCTGTGCAGCCTACTCCCACGATAGCAACACGTTCATGCATGGATACCTCCTTACGAAGATCAGGTATGAATTATTGAGTTGTTGAAAGTCTTACGATAGTCACGAATTAAGCTTTTTCCATTGCCTCCTTCTGTTTGGGTGTCCGATTGCGCTGGGCAATATATGCCAGACCGATACTGATGAAATAGAGGACGATCATTGGTGCCATAACGAGACCCATATTAACCGGGTCGACTGTAGGTGTAACAATGGCTGCAATAACGGCGATGACTACGATGGCGATCCTCCATTGCGCGGCCAGCACCTTAGCCTTGACAATCCCCAGACTGGCAAGCAGATAGATCACCAGGGGAAACTCGAACGAGATCCCGATCCAAAACATGATGTTGGTAACAAATGTATAGTACGAAGATGGACGAGGCTGGGTGGTTAAACCCATGAATTTGAATAAGAAAGGTAATGCTGTTGGAAGCATGATAAAGAATGCAAAGGACATTCCCCCGACGAAAAGGAAGATGGCTGCCGGGATGGCGATCAGCCCTTTGACTCTCGAGCGGACTCTAAGCGCAGGAGCGATGAAAAGCCAAATCTCAAAGATAATATAGGGTAATGCGATGGTGAACCCGCTCAATAGAATCACCCGCATAACGGTACTGATATTTTCGGTAACGTCGATGGCAACCAATTCTGTCATTCCCCCTGGCATAGGTGCAGCCAGGAAGGACAAAATCTGGTGGACAATTAGAAATGAGAGACCGGTGGTGATGAAAATCGCCAGCACTGCCCGGAACAGATGCTTGCGGAGAGCATTGAGATGGGGTAACAGCGACGATGGATTTTCGATCGTGGTGGCTAGCGTCTCTCCTATAGGCGCATCATCGATTTCTTCTTCATTAAAATACGCCTTGACGTTTTTAGAGCCGGCTTTTAATGTTGTGATGATACTGTTCCCCAACCACGCGACAAATCGAAATGGTGCGGTGATAAACTTCCACAGGGAGCGGAACAGATAGCGCATAAATCAGTCCGTTTTATTCTCAGGATCTGGATTAGTTAGTGGTTCAGTCTCCGGGGAATTGGCAGTCTCGGGAGAAGGATCAGGTTGAGGGGATGGTGCGATTTCAGGCGAAGAATCAGGCACAGAGGAGGAGTTCACGTTGGGCGAAGGATCAGCCACAGACTCATCCATATTCATGAGCTCCGGCGGTGTGGTCCAAGAGGATAGATCCGATTGAACCTGTCTGACATTATTATGGAGATCTTTACCGATTTTATTGAGATCATCGAAATCTTTGGTCAAGTCTTCCAGGCTGGCTTCGCGCATCAACCGGTTGGGTAGATATTTGAGCTCGCGAGAGGCTTTTTGGACAGTGCGCCATTCGGACGAGGTGACTACTTTGCGCATCATACGTCCGAGCATCCGACCGGCTTTAACCATGTCGCCTGGACCAAGAATGATCAGGGCGATGATCAGGATGAAGAACAGCTCAAGAGGGCCGATACCAAGTACTTCCATTACCCTGCCAGGTTAAATTTCTTAAAATATTGGACGATATCATTATAATGAAGCGCAAGGCTTCCAAGCACGCCATTAACGAAGCGCGGTGTGCTTTCAGAGCCGTAAATCTTACCCAATTCTACGGCTTCGTTAATCGCCACTTTCAACGGCGTTTCGTTACTGACGGCAATTTCCCATAGTGCGATGCGCATGATATTTCTATCAATCACGGCTACCTGGTCCAAAGGCCACTCCGGAGCATGCCGGGCAATAATTTCATCCAGTTCGGTAACAATGGGTTGGATTCCGAATACTATCTTTCGAGCAAAATCACCCAGATTGTCTTCCATTGGAGTTTCAGATAATCTTTCTGCGATGACTACTTCCGGTGGGTGACCGGTCATATCAATTTCGTAAAGTGCCTGCAGGGCAATACTGCGAGCCCTGGTTCGAGGTTTCATTGGGTTAAGTCTCGACCTCCGATGGGTAGTCGATATCTTCGATGTGAATATTAACCCGCCCGACAACCATGCCCACCATTTCTGAGATAGCCCGGGAGACCTCGTGCTGGATGTTGTGGCTCACATCGCGAACATTAACATCACTATTCAGCACAACGTAGATATCTACATAAACTACGTCATCTTCTACCTCGATCAGGACACCTTCGCGCTTCTGTGAGCGTTTCAACAGCTTATTAACCGGTGTAGAAACATGGCTTAGACGGCTGACCCCATTGACGTTCAGTGTGGTGAGCTGGGCAATGGTCAATAAAACATCCGGGGCGATGGTGGTCGTTCCTTGGGCGGTGTCGTCTTCTTTCATTGTGGACTCCATATCAGATGGGTTCGGATTACATCATTGCCATGCCGCCATCAACCGCTAGTACTTGGCCGTTGATATAAGCAGCTTCTTCGGAGGCAAGGAAAGCTACCGCAGCGGCGACTTCCTCCGGTTTTCCCATACGACCAGCTGGGGTGGCGCTCAGGATGGAATTCTTCAAGTCATCAGGCAGCTCGTTGGTCAGAGCAGTGGGAATAAAGCCTGGGGCAACAGCATTCACGGTAATCTGCCGGGAAGCAACTTCACGAGCTAAAGCTTTGGTGAACCCGATCACTCCGGCTTTAGAAGCCGAATAATTGGTTTGCCCAGCTTGGCCGGCTTGCCCGGAGACGGATGAGATATTTACGATGCGACCGTAGCGCTGCTTCATCATCGGGCGGACGACGGCCTTGGAACAATTAAACACACCTTTGAGGTTGACATTCAGGACGGCATCCCAGTCGGCTTCATCCATACGCATGATCAACATGTCACGGGTAATCCCGGCGTTGTTGACCAGGATATCCACCTTACCAAATTCCTGTAACGTTTTGTCGATCAGTTCAGCTGTGGATTTTCCATCGGTGACATTCACCTGCACAGCGATTATTTTTTTGCCTGTTAGCTCCGAGATCTCCTGAGCTGATTTTTCTGCCAGGTCGATCAGCATGTCTGCAATGACCACATTCGCGCCCAAACCAGCTAATGTTTCGACAATAGCACGACCGATACCTCGGGCTCCACCAGTCACTACAGCTACACGTCCCTCGAGGGAACAAAAATTACCCTTTAGCATTCGAGACTCCTCAAACAATAGTATCTAATCAGAGCCACATTATTATACACTAATAGGAATACTGGGATAGCAGAGCGGATTCTTACGGATTGGTTAATGTTTATACGAAATGTTGGAAATCAACCGTGCTGCCAAGCGGCATAGCAGCGGCAGTGCGGTCGATGCGTTTGACCAGGCCGCTCAACACCGACCCATTGCCGACCTCAAAGAACTCAGCAATGCCTTCGGAGATGAGATATTTGATCGATTCGGTCCAACGGACGCGGTGAGTGAGCTGGTTTTGCAAATCATTTTTTATCTCATCTGAGACCAGCATCGGGGTAGCTGAAACGTTGCTGATGATAGGTACCAGAGGATTGCGGATGAGCGTCGAGGCGATGGCTTGGTTGAAGTCTTGCTGGGAGGTGGACATGTAGGGCGAGTGGGCGGCAATGCTGACTGCCAGGCGGATAACGCGCCTGGCACCTGCCTGCTCGAGCAATGGCTGAACCCGATCTAGAGCGGCGTTGGAGCCGGAGATGACCACCTGGCCGGGACAATTATCGTTGGCCACCTGAACGATCTCGGAATGGGTGCTTGCCTCAGCACAGAGCTGCTCGATCCGGGGAATTTCCAGACCTAGGATAGCCGCCATGCCGCCGGGAGAGAGGTCACCGGCACGTTTCATCAATTCGCCACGGATCCTGACCAGGCGCAACCCATCGCTGAATGAAACTGCTCCACCAGCAACCAGGGCGCTCAACTCGCCCATCGAGTGACCGGCCAGGAAAGACGGATTAAGGTCGATATTTAATGACTGAATCACCCTTAACACGGCGATCGAATGGGTAAATAAAGCTGGCTGGGTGTTGATGGTATCGTTGAGGCAGTCTTCCGGACCTTCCCAGGCCATCTGGGAAAGGGGGAAACCTAGGATTTCATCCGCTTGTTTGAATATCTCATTGGCAGCGGGATAGCTTAATGCGAGGGATTTCCCCATTCCAATGGATTGGGATCCCTGCCCGGGGAAAAGAAAGGCGATTTTACGCTTGTTCATAACTGTGGTGATAAAAATTTACGAGCCGTGAAATTCACGGCCCGTTTCAGAATTATTTCTTCTCTTCTTTGATTTCGATGATTTCTCGGCCTTTGAAATGACCGCAGTTGGGACATACCCGATGAGGCAGGCGCATCTCCCCACAGTTGCTGCAAACAACCAGGTTGGGACTTGCCAATGCATCATGGGCTCGCCGGCGATCACGTCTACCAGAAGAGTGTTTCCTTTTTGGTTGGGGCGTCATGAAGATTCTCCTATCTGTTTCAATTGGCAAAACCTGGTGGGGATTGCCTTCGAAGTGAATTCACAATAACACCTGCCCGTACGGGCAGGCAGGGCATGATTATAT
>JBGOXS010000003.1:0-134035 GCA_041479245.1 Anaerolineae bacterium | reverse complement strand
AGGGATGGCCGAGTGGCTTAAGGCGCCTGTCTTGAAAACAGGTATGGAGAAATCCATCGTGGGTTCGAATCCCTCTCCCTCCGCCTACGGGGAGGTGCCAGAGAGGCCGATTGGGCTCGCCTGCTAAGTGAGTGCGGGGGCTAAAACCTCCGCCGCGGGTTCGAATCCCGCCCTCCCCGCCAGAAATGAACAATTAGTCCGCCGATGGCACCCACATGGGGTGTGGCGTTTAAATCCTGCCCTTCCGCCATGCATTAACCCTAAATTCCGCCGTTGGCACCCACAGGGGGTGTGGTGTTTAAATCCCGTCCTCCCCGCCAGAATTGAACAATTAGTCCGCCGATGGCACCCAGAGGGGGTGTGGCGTTTAAATCCCGCCCCCTCCCCGCCAGAAATGAACAATTAGTCCGCCGATGGCACCCACAGGGGGTGTGCAGTTCAAATCCTGCGCGCTCGGCCTGCGGCCTCGGTACGCAAAGAGCGCACCCTCCCCGCCAGAAGGTAGCTGTTAGCGTTAAGCTATTAACGAGCAGCTGTCAGCCAGCGAGCTTTAGACGCACACGCGCACCCGCTTGACTGCTGCAGCCCCAACCACGCCTTTGATCCAAGTCAGGTTGTTCCTTGCCACGCTGTATTACTCCTTGATGAATAAAGATCGTGTGGTTCGTGTATGATGATTTTGGAAGAATAGGGATGGGAAGGCGAGAGACCTATGTCACGCGGAGATAGGGGCAGATGTCCCGCGAAGGAGGTGACATTTGTCCCAAATATATAGAAGATGCCGCGTGTGAAGTGTCGCCTCGAGCAAAAAGATACCGGCGAATTCCCAGGCGGGATGGTGACTCCGGACTAATTCGAGGTCGAATGCCGGTCGGTCGCAAGGGACGGCGGTACGGTCGCAAGCGGAAAGCGCAGATATTGACGACACTTCGGGCGGTGATATGATTGGGGATATAGCAGGCAGCGACTATGAAAAAAAGGAAATTCTTGTCCATTGTCGTACGGGTCCTCCGAGAACACCAGAGATCCCACCCTTTGTAGGCGAAACGAAGAATTGGAGAAAACATGAAGCCAACAAATCATCCAAATAGCGAGGCCGCTTCAGCGAAAATCACCGAGCTGATTCAAGGGTTACAAGAGCTGGGGGATTGGAGAGGAGAGACCCTCGCTCATGTCCGTCAGCTCATCCACGATGCCGACCCCGACATCCAGGAGGAATGGAAATGGGTTAAAGAAAGTTCGCCGGGAACCCCCGTCTGGTCGCATGACGGCGGCGTCTGCACGGGGGAAACGTACAAGCAAGTGGTGAAGCTCACCTTCTTCCGCGGAGCCTCTCTCGAGGACCCGGAGAAACTCTTCACTCAACCTGGAACTCTGCGGCGTGCGATCGACCTCCGCGAAGGGGAGGTGATCAACGAAGCTGCCTTTAAGCAGCTCATCCGCGCCGCGGTGGCGGCCAACTCCGCAGCACTCACTCAACGGGCAGCCAAGAAGAAGTAAGCCCGGCTCTCGCGTGCACCTCCACGCCCCTACAAGCAAAATAGAAACGAAAAGCCGCCCAGCACCGGCTCCTGGCGACAGCGGCTTTCCGCTGGTAGTACGCACCCGATTTGCCAGGTTGCGCGATAATGGCAAGGGCGTTCCGTGTACCTGCCGCTGCGCCTGAGCTATTCCGTTTCAAAAACGAGCCTGTAAACTTAAAACGATATCGACTTGTATTTATTTGGCTACATTTTGATGATTTTTTGCCTTGTTCGCTTGTCCAGCCAGGCCCCAGTCTTTTTAAGAATTATGGGGAAAGTACCCGCCCTCCCCGCCAGAAGTAAAGCCAAGTCCGGTGCTGGCACCCACAGGGGGTGGATTCTTCAAATCCTGCACGCTCGGCCTGCGGCCTCGGTGTTCAAAGAGCGCACCCTCCCCGCCTGTTTTCAGCAATCAGCATTCAGTTATCGGCTTTCACCAAAAATCGACGACCTAGACCGTCGATGGTACCCCCCTGAGAGAGTATACCCCTCAAGGGTGTGTACAAAGTGTACAACTTGATATGGAGAGCAAGTTTTATAATACAGAAGTAAAAACTGGTTGCATTTTCAATATATAGGAGTCACGTATGGCTGATCAAAAAACGAAACCCACAAATGTGTCCGTAGCCGATTATCTCAACACAATCGAGAATGAACAGGTACGCCAGGATTGCTGGGCAATTTTGAATATCATGGAAGAAGCTACAAATGCGAAGGCCCAAATGTGGGGCCCCAGCATTATCGGTTTTGGTATGTATCATTACGTCTATGCCAGCGGCCGTGAAGGCGATTCGATGCAGATCGGTTTCTCACCGCGTAAGCAGAACATTACGCTTTATATCCTGGGAGGCTTTGAGCAGTACGACAAATTAATCTCTTCGTTGGGTAAATGCACGCGTGGTAAAGGGTGCATTTACATCAAGCGGCTTTCTGACATCGATATATCAACATTGAAGGAGCTGATTCAAAAATCAATTACCCGTGTGATGAATACTTACGGATAGTAAGCAATCCTATAGAATAAGTTGGATATCAGAAAGCATAATACGATAAAAAAATCAGTTATGATCTAAGCTGAATCAATTATTCCAGGACCAGTACGGCAGAAGGTTAGGTGTTTTTACGCTTATAATCGGTAAAATCCGTAAAAAATACGCAGGAGGAAAACATGATTTATTCTCCATCTCAGACACGATACGACAACATGCGATATAACCGCTGCGGAAGGAGCGGGCTCAAGCTGCCCGCCATTTCATTAGGCTTGTGGCATAACTTTGGGGGTGTGGACGTCTTGGAGAACTGCCGGGCAATGCTCAGGCGGGCGTTTGACCTGGGCATCACCCACTTCGACCTGGCTAATAATTATGGTCCGCCCTATGGCTCAGCGGAGGAAACCTTCGGGCAGATTTTCCGCAAGGACCTGGCACCATACCGGGATGAGCTGGTGATCTCATCCAAGGCGGGCTGGGACATGTGGCCTGGCCCGTATGGCGACTTTGGCTCGCGCAAGTACCTGATCTCCAGCCTGGACCAGAGTTTGAAGCGTATGGGTCTTGAGTATGTGGACATCTTCTATCACCACCGCCCGGACCCGGAGACGCCCCTGGAAGAGACCATGGGAGCATTGGACAGCATCGTGCGCAGCGGCAAAGCACTGTATGCCGGAATATCGATGTATCCATCCGAGCTCACACGGCAGGCTGCCAAAATCCTGCACAGCCTGGGGACGCCCTGCCTGATCCACCAGCCCAATTACAGCCTGTTCGACCGCTGGGTCGAAGACAGTCTGTTGGATGTGCTAACCGAGCAAGGGATCGGCTGCATCGTTTTCTCGCCACTCGACCAGGGTGTGCTTACGAACCGCTACCTGAAAGGCATTCCAGCAGATTCTCGAGCAGGCAAACCGAATACCTATCTGAGCCGGGAGGATATTAGCAAAGATAAATTGGCAAGAGTGCGTCGCCTGAATGAAGTGGCGGAAAAACGCGGCCAGAGCATGGCGCAGATGGCACTCGCCTGGGTGCTGCGCCAACCGGCTGTCACTTCAGCGTTGATCGGCGCCAGCCGCGTGTCGCAAGTGGAGGACAGCGTGGCGACCTTGAATAAACTGGATTTCAGCCCTGAAGAGCTGAACCAGATCGAACACTTCCTGATAGATTGAGATTAGGGATTGCAGAGATCAAACATGAGACGCCCCGGTGAGGCGCCTCTATAATTTAAAATATTGATATTTCGCCCCGGTCAGAAAAAGAGGGAAGGTAGATAGGCTCTATCGTAGCCGCCATGCTATACTTTACCGTATGAAACGACTACGCTGGTATGACTATATTTTTATCAACCTATTCTGGCTTGGTTTGAATTTTCGCAATACTGCAGTAGGCTCTTTTATTATGCCCTTCCTGGTGGCGCAATATGCCCCCGCCGATTGGAAGAACACTGCCCTAAGTGCCATGAACACTGCAGGGTTGATCATCGCCATGCTGGTCCAACCGATCGCCGGTTTATTCAGTGACCGCTCCACCTCGCCGTTTGGTCGCCGACGACCATTCATTTTCGTTGGCGTCCTGCTGGACCTGGTATTCCTAGTGGCTATCGGCCTATCCTGGAATTATTGGTCGTTGCTGGCAGCCATACTGCTGATCCAGTTCTCCAGCAATATCTCACATGGCCCACTACAGGCGTTAATCCCCGATTTGGTACAAGAGGACCAGCGTGGGCGGGCTTCATCCATCAAGGCCTTTTTTGAGCTCGTGCCTATTTTCCTGGTAGGCATCAGCATCGCAAAAATGCTGGGTGCGGGACGCCTGGGATTGGCTATTGCCACCACCGGCGCATTTTTATTGGTCACTGCAGTAGTGACCATGCTCACCGTCAAGGAAGAACCACTCAAGTCAACGCCTACTGTATCATTTTGGCCACCAATTCAGCGCGTGGTTTTGATGCTGTTCAGCATCCTGGGAGGGGTTATCGCAGGCTTAATTGGTGGCTCGCTGATTGGAGGGGTCGCTGGTCTAATCGTCTGGCCAATAGCTGGCAAAACCACAGCCATCGCAGTGGCGGTAAGCCTGGGAGGGATCATTGCCATGATCCTAGCAGTGGTGATCGGTGTTTGGGCCGGCTCAAGAACTGCCATAGGCAAAGATGCAAGTAAACATTCATCATTTATCTGGTGGATCGTCAACCGGCTGTTCTTCCTGGCTGCCATCACTTCACTGCAACGCTTCGCCCAGTATTTCTTTATGTACTCGTTCAAGATTGATATTGGGGACGCTTCAATCCTATTTGGAAGACTGATCACCGTGGTTGGCATTTTTACCTTAACCTCAGCCTTAGTAGCTGGCTTATTGGCTGATCGTTTTAACAAAAAACTGATCGTGGGCTTGAGTGGCATCCTGGCAGGTATTGGTGGGACTGTGCTCCTGGGTACCATCTGGGTGTCAAATGAGCTCCTGATCTACATCGCAGGCATCATTCTTGGCCTGGCGACAGGAATATTCATGACCACCAATTGGGCGATGGGCACCAGCCTGGCTCCAGCCACACAAGCGGGACTTTTCCTGGGGATCTCGAACCTGGCCGGAGCCGGAGCGGGTATCATTGGCGGCAGTATTGGTGGACCCATAGCAGATTACTTGAATCTGAGCACACCCGGCTTGGGATATTTTGTAATTTTTACAGGCTATGCCATCCTGTTTTTCTGCAGCACGGTCAGCTTAAGATTTATTCGCGAGCCTAAGTCACCACCATCCACAGCCAGCATGGAATCACCTTTATGATCGCCATTTTATGGGTTCTGCTGGTCTTGATCCTGATCATCCTTTCGATAGGCTTGGCGTTATCTTTTTACTTCACGCGAAGGGCCCAATTGGGCGAAGTCCATTCGCCGGATGAATATGGGTCGGAATTTGAAGTCATTGAACTCAAAACCAGTGACAGGGTGACGCTGCGAGGGGTGTGGATCCCAGCCCCAGAGACAGACAAAGCCATTGTCATCCTGCATGGACATGGCGGAAGCTATGATTTCGACCTGTATCGCGCCCCAGCATTGCACGCAGCAGGGTTTAACGTGCTACTATTCGACTTCCGGGCTCACGGGCGAAGTGAAGGGAAACGCATGACTTTCGGTTACGAGGAGCGGCGCGACGTGCAGGCGGCGATCGATTTCCTGCACAGCCGTGGAATCCAGCACATTGGCTTGCTCGGGTTCTCGTATGGTGGCATGGTAGCCATGGTCAGCGCGCCGAAATGCGCCGATGTGGAGGCGGTGATTAGCGACGGGGGACCAGCGCGGATACGCACGGGGATCGCAGCACGAGGGGTGGAGCTGGGATTCCCATTATGGCTTGGAAAAGCGATCGCCTGGTTGATCATCGGCGTGACGTCACTACGCCTAGGAGTAAACCTGTTCCGCTATGAGCCGATCCGATGGGTGGGAAAGATCGCACCCCGGCCAATCCTATTCATTCACGGTGATCACGACCAATACCTGCCGGATTTTGATGAGCTGTATGCGGCTGCCAACTCGCCCAAGGAGCTGTGGCGATTGCCAGAGGCTGGTCACACCACCGCCAGCCAGCTTTACCCGGAGGAACATACCCGCCGGGTAATCGAATTCTTCCAGCGCCACCTATAATCGATGGGATGCTTGTCCCCAGGGGGAGAGGCAATTGGACGAAATTAACCACCTGGAAAAAGCCTGCTGAAGAAAATCCTCACACAAGCGAAGCTTTTCATTGACGGTAAACATAATATGAGCGGCAAATTTTAATTGCCCCCTCCCCCGTCGCCGGGATTGTTGCTGGAGTGGCATTTCAGACAGGTGGATGTGGAAAGATTGACCGTGTGGCAATCACGGCAGGTCGCTCCTTGATGGTTGACACAACCACCTTCGCCACATGCGTTGGGATGTGGCAGGTTGAAGCTGGCAGGACTCCAGGCGCTGGTATTGTGGCATTGATCGCATGATATGTTGGCAAATAAGCCGGCATGGAATGCCGGGTCAGCATGGCAAGAGGAGCAAGCGGAAGACAGGTTGGTAAAGTTATTGTTGATATGGCATTTGGTGCATTCCAGGCCGGCATGGGCACCCGCCAGCGGGAACTTGGTCCGTGAATGGTCGAATGTGGCCGGGAGCCAGGCGCTGGTGGAATGACATGTGCCGCAGTCCATGCCAAACTGGCCACTATGCGCATCATCTTTGGCATGGCAGGAATAACAATCAGTGGGCAGAGTGGTAAAGACCAAATTGATGTGGCATTTTGTACAATCCAGGGTGGTATGAGCACCGGTCAGAGGGAACTTGGTCTTTGAGTGATCGAAAGTCGCCGGAAGCCAGGCGGTGGTAGTGTGACAGGTACTGCAGTCGGTCCCAAACTGACCCTTATGAGCGTCATCCTTGGCATGGCATGAGTAACAGGCTGTGTCGAGGGCTGTGAAAACATTATTTAAATGGCATTTTGTACAATCCAGGGTGGCATGAGCACCGGTCAGAGAGAATTTCGACTTTGCGTGGTCGAATGTCGCTGGGGTCCAACCGCTGGTGGTGTGACACGCACCACAGTCAGTACCCAGCTGACCCTGGTGAGCATCATCTTTGGCGTGACAGGAATTACAATCCTGAGAGGTCGACTTCATGTCGGCGATGCTGCGAGCGCCGCTATGGCAAGCCGGACAATCCAATGAGGTGTGCTTCCCAGTGAGCTGGAATGCAACCCTGCTGTGGTCGAAATTGTGACCGTAGGTATCGATCCCATCGTGGCAAGCCAGGCAGTTCTCGCCGTATACCTGAAGGTGGGATTTCATATAATTAAGATCAATCTGCTGGTGGCATGTAACGCAGACCGTCTGGTCAAACTTTAGATAGCCGTTAACGTGGCATGTTTTGCAGATAAAGGGAGAACCATCGGTCTGTTTTTGGTGGGCGTTAAGGGAGTAGCCAAAAGCTGCGTGCGAGATATCGGCCATTGACATGTCGGTGAGTGCGGCATTCGGGCCGCGGTGATCAGGGTGACAGGACCGGCATGGCATACCGGGCTTTTTCTTCAGCTGGTCGCCGTGTAGCGTGGATGGATCCTTTAGCTGGGCAGCCACATCGGTATGGCATTGCAGACATCGATCAGCCATCGTCCCCTTCTGCCAGAAAAAGGAATGGCAGGCGGTACATTTTCCACTCAGGTCAGCGTGTGAGGTGACGCTACCGAGGGCTGAACCCGCCTGGGCACTTAGTGCCCCGGGACTGAACAGCATGCCTCCACGGACAAACCCCACGCCGATCACGATCAATACAACCAGCACAGCGGTGATAAGACCGGGAACCGTCAGGCAGCCAAATGGCTTTTTTTCCATTGCCAGCCCTCAACGGAGCAACGTAGCATAAGTGAGCGCTGCCCCAATATGAATGAGAGCAGCAACGAACAGTGCCATCCCGATCGGGATATGGATTGCATGCCAGATGGATAACGTGCGTCTGGTAGTGGTTATCAATGATACCTGGGCAACCGCACCGGGGTCGGTGATCTCGACACCATCCAGGGAGCGCGGCACGCGGGTGTAGATATAACGCCCGATGAACCCACTAATGACGATGATGATTGTAAGGAGGGTGGTGGCACCTGCCAGACCGTTACACTTCCAGGAAGTATGCAGCAGCACCATGTACGGACCGACTAAACCGGTGAAGATATGGAATTGGAGCCAGAACTGCATGCTTCCCCAGCGCCCTTTCCGGCTCCGTTTACGGAAGGAATACAAGGTTTCGGTCATTAGCATCAACAGGAAGCCAATGATGCCAATCAGGTGTCCAAAGAGACTCGCAGCTGCCGGGATGGCCCGGGTCGAGTAAACGACGAGGGCATATATCCCCGTGATGATGATGGCAGCCAACACGGAAAGCCAAAGCTCTTTATTTTTGGACAGCATTCCCTCACTCCATACTGCGGTGGGATTATCTCCTGGTTTTCATCCAAAAATCCATCACCGATTGCCCCAGCTCAGCGCTGGCATTTAATAGTTGATCCCGAATAGGGGATATATCGGCCTGGTTATTGATCAGCTCTTTTAGTGGACGAGCAATTTTTTGATCGCCCATTACCAGCGCGCCGAGGATTGTTTTTTCACCGACCATAAGCCGGAGATGGCTGACATCTGTGCTACTTTCCGTCGCAAGGGTGTTAGGCAACTGCAGCCAGGTCTCGCTCGAGCCGCGTGTGGTGTAGGCCGGACCTTCGTCGCGCCCACTGCCAATTGCCCCGATGATGGTGGTCATTACATTACCCAAAAGTAGTACATTTACAGCGACCGTGCGCTGATATATCTCTACTTGCCCAGCCATATTTAGCGCCGCGGTGCGGCCTTGCTTCCGGCCTGGAGACCAGAGATTATCAATCGACGAGCGACCGGTCAATGGGTCGTATATTTGAGATACATCGCCGGCTGCAAAAATATCGGGGTCACTGGTCTGCAAATATTCATTGACCAGGATAGCGCGATCTGTCTTTAAACCAGCGGCAAGGGCCAGCTCGGTACAGGCTCTTACTCCAATGCCGACAGCGACCATATTGCAAGGGATGAGTTCGCCATTGCTGGTACGAACTCCAGTCACTTTACCCTTCTTGCCGAGGATCTCAACGATTTCTGCGCGGTGGTGAATACTGACCCCATCATGGACGAGGTTACGTTCGATCATGCGAGCTTCAGGCTCAGCGAGAACATTGGACCAGTACCAATCACCACGCAGCAGGTAGTGTACTTTCACGTTCTGCGCCGCCAACCCCTCGACCATTTCTATCCCGAGCACACCACCACCGACAACGACGGCGGTTTTGCTGCGGCGGATGAGCGATAGGATATTACGCACATCTTCGAGATCGTCGAGCTTGACCACCCCTTGCAAGTCCCCTCCTGGAACATCCAGTGGGACAGATTTTGCTCCTGCGGCGATCAACAGACGGTCATAGTGTAATACCTTGCCGGGATTTATTTCCAAAGAATGAGAATGCGGATCGATACGGGTGACGCGCCCAATGACATACTGGACGTCCAGTTTTTGCTTCCCCTTCTTTAGGTTTGGGAAGAGCTTATTTTCAGGGATCTCTCCAGTCAGGTAATAAGCCAGGCCAGGGCGTGAATAAAATCCATGCGGGTCTTCGCTGACCAGCGTGACGTCAGCTTTTGGTTCCAGATCACGTAAAGTTTGAGCTGCTGAAATGCCGGATATACCCGTCCCGATAATGGCGTAGCGAGTCATTCCTTCCCCCTCGTGTAGATCTCGGTCTTCTCAAAATGCAGCACGCCACGCGGGCAACGCTCGATGCATTCGCCGCAGGTCAGGCAAGTTGGATCTCTGACATCCTCCCCCATCCAGGTATGAAAGCGAACATCGATCCCGATCGGGCAGTTAAACGAGCAAATTCCACATTGAATACAACGTTCCGATTCCGGGACGACATGCCCGGTAATCATCGTTTGCAGGTGATGAGACTCGCTGCTCAATTTATAGTGCATATTTCGAGCCTTTCCACCTGGAACCAGAGCTGTCTGTTTTTGACAAAATCCTCTCTGTTGTATTAGGGGATAAATGGACTAAAGCTATACTCACACACGGATGTATTCCTTGATGTTCAAGACGAAGATGGCCGCCTTGTGAGTGCCAGCGCCTTCAGCACTTAAGCTATTTTCTTTGATGATATCCACCGCCCGGTTTATTTTTTCTTCCTCCAGGCCAATCAGCAGGGTGGTGCTCCCGCGACGGAATAACCCACCCGTAGAGGCGATACAAGTCACCCGGTACTGCTCGTCGGTCAATACACGGGCGATCTTGTCATAATCGGCATCATTGACTATGGCAATCATCAGTTTCATTGCAGCACCTCCAGGTATTGGTCGATCTCTAGGATAAAGATAGTTGCACCGCCCACTGTGATTGGAATGGGGCTAGGTATGGGAAGGGGCTGACCTTCAATGGGCATGGATACATATTCTATGCGTTGACGGCAATTGCGCTTAATCTCAGACAGCACCAGGTCCACGTTGGAGGGCTCCACCGGGACAAGCAGGGTGACGTTTTTCCGGCCAAGGAAAGCCCCGGTGCTAGATAACTCAAAGGCGGTTATCGACGACCGGCGCAGGGATGTGGTGACCAGGTCGGCATCCTGGGCTTGCAGGACAACCAGGAGAATTACCGGTTTAGATTGATCTTGGAATTCCATGTCTCCCTTCCTCGGCACCAATATTTCCTGAAATGTTTCTCGCCTATACTCAGGTGGATTCCAAAACACCTTCTTTGACATAATGGATCAATTCGTCGGTGCTCAGGTTATTAATGCCCAATTTTTCTATCGTCCGCCCGCGGCGCCAATAATCGGTACGATGTATTATACTGGCTAACTTAATTATCCCATCAATTCCGCTGACTGCAACCCCATAACGCTGACCCAGGGAGGCAATCGGCACCAAGCTCATGGGGACATCTTCAAAGATGTAACGGTGGTTGAGCGTCGGGGGTGCATTAATCCCGTAATAGCCAGGTTGGTTGTGAATGGCTTCATTCAAATCTTCACCGACCGCATCGTAGGAAAGTTTAAGCCACTCCATGCCGGTGCGGGCGCGGATGCCAATGGAAGCCGCGACCGTAACGCGCTCACGATCAAGGGCTTCCAAAACGCGGGCTACCGAGGGCGTTACCCCATCAATGTAGAATTGGAAGTCACCGTGGGTTGATTCGATCCACCCCGAGTTGAGAATGGTCAATGCCGGGTGAAAGATAGCGCCCATGTTGTTCATCCCGGTTTGGAGCACATCCCCGCCGTCGATGAACACGGAAAATACTTCTCGAACCTTATCCAATACAAGATGAGTGCGGTTAGCCGGGAGGGCTGCTAATGGCACAGCCTCCTTGATGCGGAAGATGCGCGCCTGGGCAGGACCATCGGAACGGGATGCGTAGATGAACGTTTCGGTTTCGGCGATGGTCAAATCGGCCGTGCAGCCGTTATCACGGATCACCTTGTTGAATTCGATCGCACCGCAGGTGCGCCCGGGATGCAGGATGACAATCTGACCATCAGTCAGATAGGGTGCGCAGGATTTAGCGACATCGGCATGGGCTGAAGACGGGACGACCACCATGATCATCTCGGCTTTTTGGAGCGCTTCGGCGATGTTCGAGGTCACCTTGACCAACTTCCCAAATCCACGTGGCCCGCCTTCGTAGCTCTCCAGATAGATCCCGCCCAATTCTTTGATTGCAGCCACATTGGCGGCTGTGCGGTTAAATAATACGGTTGGGAAGCCCATCAGACCCAAATGAGCTGCCATGGCTTTACCGCCATGCCCGGCACCAACCACGGTTATTTTCAATTTTTCGGCCATAATATCCTCCTTTTATAGGAACTGCCCCAGACGGTCAGCTTCGCTGAGAGGCGTTCCATCCGGTTGTATGGCGATACAGGTACCATTTAACATACGGGTTTTTATCTGACCCCGGGCAAAAAGGTTGTTCTGCAGCTGGGGGGCGTCCAAAATCCCCAATTGTACTGATTGGGCCAGGGTTAGCGGATCGGTTAATGGATCGGGAACAGGGTGAGAGCTGAGCTGACGGATTGCCCTGAGGGTGACGTTGGCTTCAGACACCAAATACTCCACTTGAGCTTGCACCGCCGGATCGGCGGTCATATCGGGGGCGCCGCGCAGAGCGTTTTCAATCGACCTGCGCGCCAGCAGGCAGGCTTCAATCACGTCTTCTGCGGTGGCGGCATGATGAGCTTCGGTGTGACCCACGATATGGATAATGTGCGGCTTGAGCGCCATCTGGACGTAGATGCTGGCTGCCAGGTGAGCACGGGCGGCAGTCAAGTCCAGCGGGTAGCTGAGAATACCGGTGCGGGTCTGTCTCCAGATGTGGAAGCCCTCACCTGCCAGTGGTTCGATCAATTTGAGAGCGGCCAGCATCTTGGCGAGGTCCATTGCATCCGAGGTGCCCGGAGGGCTATTGAACATCAGCTGAGCGATATAGTCGTGAACGCCAAACGCACGCGCATTGTAGGCCGACAGAAAGGCAGATACTACGAAGATCACGTCGGGTGCGTCGCGCATGGCCCAATGATGAGGCTCGTTCAATTCCACAGGCACCCCACGCTCGCCATACCAAGCCATCACCTGCTGGTGCTGGCGGATCGAGCCTTCCAGGTCCCACGGACCTCTGCCATCCATCTGGTTGAACCAGAACAGGGGGATAGCGCACCACGCATTGTGGATCGTTTCAAGGTACATATCAGCCAGGCGGATGAAATCATCCGTACCCGAATAGGTGCGCATGAGAGGGTAGTTGCCCTGGCGGCTAGCAGAATTGAGCGCCTGGTAGTCAGCAGCCGAGCGTACAGGCACACCACCAGCACCTTTACGGCGGACATCCTGCCGCTCTGGGTGGAAGAAATTTTCTTGGGCGTCCTGGTCGATGCCTAACGAAATGACATCCAAAACCTTAGCCTGGGAGATCTTCTCCACACCCCGAAGCGTGTCTTCCAGGGTGGGCAGACCGAAATGATGGCGTAATAAGGGGTAAGGGGATTTCCACTGAATACGCTCGACAAGTGAGTGCGGATAATCCTGTTCTGAAGGCTGGGGTGAGACCTGCCCCTTGAGATAGGCCAGCACTTCTTCGGGAGGCTGGCTGCCATCAAATACACACTCGAAGAAACCGAGCCGACGGGCTTTTTCTGCCACGGGGGGTGTGCCGCCAAAGGTGAACCTCACGCCGGAGGAATGCAGGGCGTCGGCGGCTTCAGCAAAATCGCCCAGCAAGCGCTCACCCGTCTCAGGGGTGAGACGGTATGACACACCAACCAGGGCAGCATTTTCCTCACGAGCTGCATTCAAAATTGTCTCAATCGGGACTGCCGGACCCAGAAAGACCGTGCGCCACCCAGCAATTTCTGCCAGGCGCAGAAAACTCAAGACCCCTGCAACGTGTACACATTCCCCCAGCGCCGCCGCCACGATCGTCTTTTGCATCTAACCTCCGACAAAAAGAGCGGTTGGTTGTTCCAGCCGCTCATTTTTTGGTATTGAAGAATTAATGGTATTGACTGGATCAATCGATACGTATTTGTTGAAACTCAATGACCTGTATCATAGACACATGATGTTGACTATTAATGCCCTCACTTCAAGCTAACGGACACACCAGGGTTGTGAAATCAGAACGATTGTAAATTCCACGAGACCCGTGAGCAAACGGCAATCGTATTGGTAAACCATTCACCAACCACATTCCCAGAAATTCCGGAAAGTAATCTTATATTATCTCGAAACTTTTAGGGTGTCAACGAACAATAATCGGGGATTCATTAGCCTACTATTAATCAGTGAAATTGATTCTCAGTGCCAAATTTACTCCTCCCCGATGAGATAGACATGTTCTTTCACCAGCAACAATGGCAGTATTGTGCAGAGTATCGCAACCGTACCCCCAACAAACAGGCCTACCAACATCCCAATCCCTTCCGAGACTCCAAGCAAGGGTAATCCAAGCGGAGGCCCAAAGAACAAGATCAAGGTGATTAGCTGGTAAAGAATGCTGACAATTGTCCCCAGGAGTCCAGCCATCCCATTTTCCATTTTTCGTGGGTCAGTCCAGCTCAGGTTTACGCTGCGTACACCCAGTGCCAGATTGATTCCTCCCAGACCTGCCAGGATCAAGGCGATGGATGATAAGCCATAGAGTATGGTAGAAAAGGGAGTGTGCTGAAGAGCAGCGACAGCGAGCAGGTAGATCCAGGCCAGGATCAGTGCAGGCAGATACGACATACAGAATTTGGCTGCCAGCTGCATTCCTGCATTTATCGGAGCCGTCTTCAGGATCCAAAAGTTCCTACCTTCCATCGAAAATGCAACCAACCCCAGGCGAGAGATCAACCCCCAGCCAACGAACAACCCGATCACCATGCTTCCATAAGCAATTGCAGAACGGAATAAGGATGTAACTAAAGCCGGGGTATCGCCGTTACCGACAGGTGGCTTTCCTCCGCTGCGCAACAGCATGACTGCGAGGACGATGCCCATGATAAACACACCGACCACCTGCGAAAGGTTACGTAAATCGCGTGTCATCGTTTTTAAATCTTTGGACATGATCGCCTCAACCTGGCGAGGCAACAAATGCCGGAACAACCTTGAACCTAAAGTGCTCGCACTGCGATGATCGATCGCCTTGCGGTTGTTTTTGCGTTGGCTGCTTACTTGAAGTGAGGACCATCCGGTGTAATACATACGCTCAGCGGTCTTCAAAGACAACCAGAACACAAAAGCGGATGAGCCTAAGGTCAGAACAAGGAAGAAGACACCTGAAAGCCAGCGCTCCTGTCCCAGGTCTATCAGACTTCGCCCACCCCATGCCAATGGGAACCAAGGATTGTCAAACCTGGAGAGTATCTGGAATCCCTGCGAAATCTGTTCAGGAGAAAGCGATTCCAATTTGTTACCCATCAGGTTATATGACTGTGATAACACGAAGGCGAGGATTGCCCCCACAAAAATCAGGACCTCGGCCACCCGTTTAGCTGGAAAGATGCGCACCACAGCCATCACTAAAAGACTGGATATCCCGGCAGCAGCGAACGCGAGGGCTGCCAGCACCAAGAGTACGAGTGGAAAATAGACGAAATGGTACCTGCCTTCCATACCCAGACTCAGCAAGACCGGTAACCCAAATGCTAAAACCAGGACAAAGTTCGGCAACACGGTTTCCAGCAACTTGGACAGGAAGACCGCCCGGATGGGAATTGGGGCTGACACCAGGAAATCCATGTCATTGGATAGGTAGAGCGCCTGAAGGAGCAACCTGAAACTAGCCATCATGATCAACAAGAAGACAACCGAAATGATCACGGCCGGGATGGATTTTAGAATACTTGCCGGGTTGATCCCGCTCTGAATGATCAGGGGTGAATCCAATGCCCGGAAAAGTAAACCCGACAGGTAATAGGTTCCGATAAAAACCCCTAACACCAGCAGCCCAAGCCCGATGGTCAACGCCTTACGCAACGGTTTTGAACGTTTAAAGCCACTGCTGAAGATCACCCAACGAAGGCGGATCAATTTATACACATATACCAAGAGATTGTCAGACGAGGACCCGAACGATTCTATCCTAATGGTCATCTCAGCACCTCCGCAATTTCTGCTTCCTCCGCACCACCAGTCAGGCTAAGGAAGATATCTTCCAAAGTCGTTTCACCGCGACCTATGGCGCGTAGTTCCTCCATCGTTCCAACAGCAACCAGCTTGCCTGAATTAATGATCCCGATGCGATCGCACATCTGTTCAGCGATCTCGAGGATGTGCGTGGTCACAAACACAGTCGATCCGCGGTTCGCAATTTGTTGGACGACGTCTTTGATCAGGCGGGCGGATTTGGGGTCGAGGCCCACTGTCGGCTCATCCAGTACCAACAGCTTTGGATCATGCATTAATGCAGCGGCAAGCGAGGCTTTTTGCTGCATCCCGTGGCTGTAAGAATCGATCAGGTTATCACCAACATCATCAAGAGAGAATAATCGCAATAGCTCTTCGATTCGGTGGTTAATCTGTTGAGCATCCATGGAGTACAGGTCACCGACGAACTGTAACAGCTCGCGAGCAGATAGTTTTGAATACAGATTGGGTGTATCGGGGACGTAACCGCTAGAGAGTTTGGCTTGAAGAGGCTGTTTTTGCATATCATACCCAGCAACTTTAACCATCCCAGACGTCGGCTGTAAAAGTCCAACAATCATCTTGATGGTAGTAGTCTTGCCTGCACCATTGGGTCCGAGAAAGCCGAATACTTCACCACCGAAGACATTCAAATTGACGTTATCGACGGCGATCTTTGACCCATAATTCTTGCACAGGTTATGCAGCTCGATTATGGGAGATTGGTCTCGCTCCAAAAGCCCTTTTATTGCTTGTTGGGCGTGAGTTGGAGCTTGTTCCACTTGTGGATATGTGTGTATCGACATTTGATATTTCCTTTCTATTAACCTAAATCCTCTGCATAATATGGTGTGCCCTTGTTGGTTATCTCTCGTCATTACGATATTACTTCGGGTTATTCAGAATCGACTTTACGAAACGATATTAAAGACAAATTCATGCTGTGGATCTTCTCTAATAGTCCGTATAACGCGGATTGATCGACCACTTCACCTGTCAGGATGGTCACCCCATCGTCAGTGTGGGTGATTGTCATCCCATCAAACCAGTGCTCCCAACGGGAATCTAAGTTGTTTTTGATATGGATGATGTATTGGGTTTGTTGATTTTCTTTTTTTTCACTTGCCATATTTCATATGCTCCTTCTGGTATAGAACCATGCGCTATGACTGTAGGATACACAGGGGGCGAGAAAGATTCGTTTAATTTTGCCCTTTCAAAGCACGCACCAATAAGATTTTTTTTAACGTTTCTGAACATTAAGACCGTGGATTGAAAATAGGGAGCCTGACCAATTCGTCCGGCTTTTTGAACTACGTCTTTATTAACCCCAGCAGGCGGGTAAACTATTGAATTTCCATCACTCCTTCTGTATAATGAATGAAATGAGTGATTGGAGGAGCAACGAAGTGGCTATCTTTGCGATGTCCTGGCTGGGGCCTCCTACTCTCGAGTTTGATGGTCGTCCTCTCCGGCTGGAGATGCGAAAGACCCTTGCCCTCCTGGCGTATCTAAGCTTATCTACACAAAACCCAACAAGAGAAACACTGGCGTCTATGTTCTGGTCTGAACATGACCAGCAGCATGCTTTGGCCAGCTTGCGACGCAGCCTGTACTCGCTTGTCAAAAGCCTTCCACCCGGACTCTTAGAAGCAGACAGGGAGAAAATTGGTCTTCGAAGAGGAGACTTGATCCAAGTGGATGTTGAGGAATTCAGAAAGCATCTAGCCTATGCCAATGGGCATACTCATCCGCCGAATCTTGTTTGCCCTAGTTGTCAATCATCTCTGGAGAAGGCAGTAGCTGTATACAAGGGGGAATTTCTCAAGGGATTTAACCTTAAGGATTGTCCGGAGTTCGATGAATGGCAGTTCTTCCAGCGGGATAGCTTGCGCTCTGAATATGCAGATGCATTGGAGAAGCTAGCAGCTTATCATCAAAATCAGAAAGAATGGGATAAGGCGGTTGGTTACGCCCGACGTTGGGTAGCTCTAGATTGCTTGAACGAGAGAGCGCAACGAATGCTGATATGTCTATACATCCAATCCGGCCAACGCAGTGTGGCTTTACGGCAATATAACATCTTGATCGATTCGCTCAAAAACGAGTTGGGCCAGGCTCCGGAGGCAGAGACACTTAGCCTTTACCAAAGCTTGTTATCGGTTGAAACATCTGGCCATACAGAAAACGGACCAGCATTATTACATCCCGCCTCTGAGAGACCTGAGCCTCTGCTAAAGACCAAGCTGTATATCCCTCCCTTACGAGTGGAGCGAGTTGCCCGTCAGCGATTGTTGGAGGTGCTTGATGCCGGTTCTCAGCGATCACTGACCCTGGTCTCGGCTCCAGCCGGATATGGTAAAACAACTCTCCTGGCCAGTTGGGCAGCTTATACTAAGCTGCCTATCGCCTGGTTCTCCATAGATGAGGGGGACAACGATCCCGTACGTTTTGTCGCCTATCTGATCGCTGCCTTAGATAGTATCCTACCAACAGAGCTTAGCGAGCAATTTCAAGCATACACACAATCATTACAGCCGTCAGTCCAGTTCACGTTGGTTCAGTTGGTCAACCAAGTGGCTAAGGAGCGAGATCCTTTTATCGTTATCCTGGATGATTATCAATTTATCCATTCTCCGGATGTCCATAGGGTTGTGGAATTCTTGCTAGCTAATGCTCCAGCTTGCATGCATCTCGTCATTGCCACGCGCAGCGATCCACCCATATCTTTAGCCCTATTACGAGGTCGCGATCAGCTGGTGGAAATTCGGATGAGCGATCTGCGGTTTAGTTTTGACGAAACAAACGACTTTCTCAGACAGGTAATGTCTCTGTATCTTTCTAATGAAGATGTATCGGCACTGGATGCACGGACTGAAGGGTGGATCGCCGGATTACAAATGGCAGCGCTGGCTATACGGACGGTAGCTTCTCAGTTTACTAGAGAAGAAAACTCAATAGTTAGTGGGCAGACTATCTCTCGATTCGTCAAAGCCTTTTCCGGCAGCAATCGATATATTCTGGATTACCTGGTTGAAGAGGTGCTTAATCGTTATCCTGAGACTATCCGCCGCTTTCTTTTGCAAACCTCAATACTAGAACGGTTCTCAGGTCCATTATGCGATGCTGTTACTAACTCTGAGCAAAGCCAAATTATTTTGGAAGAGCTGGAAAAGGAAAACCTTTTCCTTGTACCATTGGATAGCGAAAGGCAGTGGTACCGCTATCATAATCTCTTCGCAGAACTGCTTCGCTTCAAGCATGAGGATACTCTTTCAATGTGCTCAGAAACTGAAAGGGAAGGGTTGCCCTGCCTGGAAGAGCTCCACCAACGAGCAGCAAATTGGCTTGAAAAGAACAAACTTTTTGGCGAGGCAGTTCGACACTTTATTGCTGCAAAAAAATACGACCAGGCAGCTGCCCTTATTGAAGCGCGCGCCATTCCTATGGTATTTATCACTGGTCAATCTTATACCCTCCAGGAATGGTTAGCTAAACTTCCTGCAGATTTATTCCAATCGAGGCCACACTTGAATATCGTTAATGCCTGGTCCTTGATCATGCAAAACCGATTTGCTTCCGCATCGGAGCAACTGCAAAAAACGTGGTTGGTTGTAAAGGATAGGGAAGATAAAGTTACAGCCAGCATTATTGGAGAAATCGCACTTATCCGCGGAGTTCTGGCCGAATTAAGCAATCGGGATGTTACTGTAATGAGGGAACAGGCTCTTCTAGCTTGGGAAAAGCTCCCGCAAAATGATTTAATGCTGCGATGTCTGGCTGGTTGGTTGCTTGGAGCTTCGTATTATTGGGAAGGTGATACTCACAATGCTGAAAAATACTTTTTGCGGGCTATTCCGCTTTGCCGGGAAGCAGGAAATAACTATATTACTTTAGTGACTATCGCAGATTTTACCACGGTACTTTGTGAACAGGGCAGGTTTCGGGAGGCCTACCAACTGCTATTACAAACACAACAAGAAATGTCATCCGGGAGCCTGCAACCGAATCCAAGGCTTGGTCAGCTTTATATCAATTCCAGTAAGATCCTATTACAATGGAACCGATTGGAAGAAGCCGAAAATCGGCTTAATATAGGCATTGATTTAACGAGCCAGGATACACTTGAGGAAATCCTTTTTTATGGAATTTCCATCATGCCATATTTAAAGCTTGCGCAAGGAAAGCGGGAAGAAGCAATACAGATTGCGCAAGAATGCCTCGACCGTCTCGAAACTTATCCTCTGCCTTACCTACCCTCGGCTATTAGATCGAATTTAATCCAATTCTGGATACGTGTGGATGATCATGAACGCATCGAAGAATGGTTAGGAAAATGTGAACTTCAATCTGGTGGGCCTATTCTATATCTCAATGAAGGAATGTATACGTCATTAGCAAAAATCTTGGTCTGGAAAGGACAGCCAAAAGAAGCGTTAAAGATTTTGTCAGAATTATATACATTTGCAGAAAGTCGAGGTCGACGTGGAAAACTCTATTATATTATGGCACTCCAGGCTTTGGCGTATAAACAAACAAATTACAGCAACAGAGCCCTAGAAAAATTGAAAGGCAGTCTGCTATTGGTGAAATCCGAAGGGATTATTCGCCCATTTGTGGATGAAGGAGAACCGATGAAAGAGCTTCTCCAGCTGGGCACAGCCAGAGGATTGTGGAAGAAGGCTGGCTTAGATATCTACGTGAACAGCCTATTAAAAAAATTTTGGCAAAATGGATAGATCCAACTCCAGAAGAAAGCAGAGGGGTTAGCTGATGATATATTTATTGATGGGAGCAGTGGACGATCCATATGTGATCCAGCAGATATACTGATTAAATGATCCAAATCACCCCCTCTATCCAGCTGGACGAGCGCGAGATCGAGCTGGTTTACGTCCGCTCTCCCGGTCCCGGCGGACAAAACGTCAATAAGGTGAGCACGGCAGTGCAGTTGCGTTTTAAAATGTTAGCTTCACCATCCCTGCCGGTGGAAATGAAAGAGCGCCTTACCAGGCTGGCAGGAAGGCGGATCACCTCAGAGGGGGTGCTGATCATTGAAGCCAGCCAATACCGCTCGCAGGAGCAAAACCGCCAGGCAGCGTTGGAGCGGTTGAAGCGGCTAATCCAACAAGCCAGCCAGGCCCCCAAACCACGACACCGGACCAAACCCACGCACGCAGCCAAATTACGCCGGCTGGAATCTAAGCGAAAACGGGCCGAAATCAAGCATATGCGCAGGGAAAAAGGATTCGAAGGGTGAACGTGGGGTGATTGTAGTTGAACCGTCAAGTATTATTTTTAGTATTTAGGTATGATCAACATAGTATAAGTTTTCTCTTCTCCTCCTTGTTGAGAGCCGGGCCACATACCCGGCTCTCGTGATTCTAGCGGTGTTGTACGCAGCATGATTTTGTAATATACTCCAGCGAGATTATCAAGCGGAGAATGTGATGGCAGAGGCAGTAAAAAACGATAGAAAAATCTTGATCGAATCGGTGCTGGCAGAACCGGTGCTGGCGCGCCTGGCAACCACCAACCCGAGGACGTTACAACCGCACGTGGTGCCGGTATGGTTCATGTGGGATGGGGAGTCAGTTTGGATCAGCAGCTTCGTCAGCACACGCAAGATCCGCGAGCTGAAGCATAACCCGCGCGGAGCCGTGCTGATCGAGTCAAAACAGGAAGGCGGCAAGCTGACGGCAGTACTGCTGGAGGGGGTGGTTGAGCTGGTGACGGAGCCGCGCCCGCAAGTGAGCGATATTGCCAGCCGGATCTACATCCGCTATCTCGGCCTGGAAGGGGTGAAGGAGCCTGAGCCGCAATCCTGGCTTAATGATTCAGAAAACCTGCTAATCAAGCTGACTCCGGAGAAGATCATTTCGTGGTAACGCGTGGTTGATCGGATGAGAACTGTTGCAGCTGGTATGAGCCTTGGATGAGCAGGACCTAAAGCTGATCAAACGCCTGACCGACCGTCTGGAGCACTTATCGGCCGATTCGACCTATGCCCACCGGGCAAGTGGGCTGCGCGGCTCACTCCTGCGCTATATCGAGCGCCTCGAGGATGACGAGCGGATCAGCAATGATGAACGGGCAAGGCTGGATGAGCTGGTGGGATATGGATTTGAAATCTTAGTGCTGGCTGCCAAGGAGATCGGATAGTCAAGATGACACAAAAAGCATTACAGGACTATTACCCCGATAACGTGAGCCACTGCTACGGTTGCGGACGCTTGAACGAGCAGGGTCTACAAATCAAGAGCTATTGGGATGGAGAAGAAACTGTGTGTACTTACACCCCCAGGGCATATCACATTGCCATCCCGGGCTACGTGTACGGTGGGCTAATTGCTTCACTGATCGATTGCCACTGCACGGGGACGGCTGCCGCAGCGTCTTACAAGACTGAGGGTCGCAGCATGGACAGCTTACCGGCCTTCCGCTTCGTGACTGCCTCGCTCAAAGTAGATTACCTCAAACCCACCCCACTGGGTGTTCCACTGGAGGTGCGTGCCAGAGTGATGGAGATCAAAGGGCGCAAGGTGGTGATGGTGGCCTGGCTATCAGCCAATGGGCAGGTGTGCGCCCGGGGTGAAGTAGTGGCCATCCAGGCTCCTCCGCAGCTGTTTGGGGAATAACAGGAAGGCGCTGCTTGCCTCAATACTTCGTCGAAGGGTTATTTGCAAATAAGACGGGGGTGAAAAAGAAAAATAAAACCGGGACCTACCCGGCGAGCTCGATCGAACCGTATGCTAAAACCATCTGGGCGAATAGCCCACAGGAAGCCATCCAGATCGCCACCTCCGAGCTGAAGGGCGGTGAATGGACCGAAGGGCCGCGCCTTAGCCAGGTGACTGAAGAGCAGCGCATGCGCTCAATGGGAGCGCCGGAATTCCCAGGATTGACTGAACTCACGACGAAAAACCGGAAGCGCAGATAAATCCTTCACAAGTTCAATCCCAGCAGTAAACCCAATTTTCCGCTGGCGTTTTCAATCTCACAGCGTTCTTATAAAATGTGCTTCCACCTATTGGGGGCAAGTGTATAATGAAAGCATGTCCGCAGGGATCAAAGGAATAGGATGAAGCGACGCTGGATTTTCTGGATTCTGGTCATCATCTTTATTTGGGTGGTTATCAGCCGCTACAGTGAGATCAAGAAGTTGGCTTTGACCCTGATGACCGGGCAGTGGCAGTGGGTGGCAGCCGCATTCTTATCGTGCTTCGTTTTCTATATCATCTATACGGCATTGTACCAGTCTGCGTTCATGACGGTGGGTGTACAGAGTCGGCTGATCGAATTACTTCCAATTACATTCTCTTCCATCTTTATGAATGTGGCTGTTCCAATCGGGGGAGCCAGCGGGATGAGCTTATTTGTGGATGATGCCGCCAGGCGGGGTCAATCGGCGGCCCGAGCTGCAATTGGCACCCTGCTTGTGATGATAGCAGACTTCACCGCATTCCTCATTATCCTAGTGACCGGGCTGGTGTATCTATTTACCCACCACAACCTGAAATACTACGAGAGTATCGTAGCGGTGATCTTGCTGCTTGTTATAGGGACGATGACCTCATTCCTATTGCTCGGGTTGTGGCGCCCGCAATGGTTACAGAAGCTGCTGACCTGGGTACAAAGGTTTGCCAATCGCATCGCCAGATTGATCAAACGCCCGGATTTCCTGGATGAGGCCTGGGTAGAAAAGAATCGGGCTGAGTTCACTGAGGCTTCCATCGCTATCGCAGCCCAACCTGGGCTGCTGATCAGGACCATCGGGATTGCTTTTGCAGCCCATCTGGTCAACCTGACCACCTTATTCTGCCTATTCATGGCATTCCACCAGAGGGTGCACTTCGGTGTGCTCATGGCGGGCTATGCCATGGGGATCCTGTTTTGGATCATCGCCATCACACCCCAAGGGATAGGGGTGGTGGAAGGGATGATGACGCTCGTATTTGCCTCATTAGGCGTGCCGATTGAACGTGCGACCGTGATCGCCTTATCCTTCCGCGGCCTGACTTTCTGGCTGCCACTGGCGATTGGCTTCATCCTTCTGCGCCGACTGAAAACCTTCAAGACGGAAGAGTCTGCTAAAAGCGAGGTATGGAGCATACGCCTGGTTGCCATCCTGACCGCGGTGATGGGCATCCTCGATGTGCTCTCCGGTCTGACGCCGACAATGCGCAGCCGGCTCGTCATTCTTGAGCAGTATTCTCCATTTGGTGTAGATAACGGAGGTCATCTGACGACCGTGTTGGCGGGGTTCGCCTTGCTGATCCTGGCTAATGGGCTGTGGAGGCGTAAGCGCCTTGCGTGGGCTATGACGGTCACCATTTTAATTATCTCGGTGCCCGTGCACCTATTCAAAGGATTGGACTATGAAGAGGCAATCCTGGCGGGTGTGTTGGCGGCCTGGCTGATCTACCTGCAGCCACATTTCCATGCGCGCTCCGACCCACCATCCATCCGCCAGGGATTACTGGCCCTGCTGGGGGCGTTGGTGTTCACGTTGGTGTACGGGGTGCTCGGATTCTATTTGCTGGACAGGCATTTCATCATTAATGGTCAGAAGGTGAGCTTTAGCCTGATTGGGGCGGCGCAGCAGACGGCAGTGATGTTCACCCAGTTCTACAACCCGGGATTGGTACCTGCCACCCGGTTTGCGCGCTATTTCGTCAGCTCAATCTATGTGGTCGGGGCTGTCACCATCGGATATGCGTTGATCATGCTGATCAGACCGGTGCTCGTAAGGCGGGGCGCTAGTCTTGAGGAACTACAGAAGGCCAGGAGAATTGTTGAAGCGTATGGCTGCAGCAGTATTGCCCGGATGGTGCTTTTTAGTGACAAGATTTATTACTTCAGCCCGGGCGGGTCGGTGATTGGATATGTGGTTGCAGGACGTATCGCCCTCACCCTGGGCGATCCGATCGGTCCGGCTGAGGATATTGCCGCCTGCATCACCAACTTTAAAGACTATTGCGACCAAAATGATTGGGAGGCAGCCTATTCTCAGGTTCTCCTGGATTACTTGGAAGTTTATAAGCGAGCGGGCTATCACGCGATATGTGTGGGCAGCGAAGCGATCGTTGACCTTGCAACATTCAGCATCGCCGGGGGCGAGAAGAAGAACATCCGAACGGGGGTCAACAAGATGAAAAGACTGGGTTATCAGGCCGAGGTGCTCGAACCACCGCACTCAGACGAGCTGATGAACGAGCTACATCTGATCAGCGATGAATGGCTGACCACGATGCACGGGTACGAAAAACGTTTTTCGCTCGGCTGGTTCGACAAGGACTACCTTAACAGCACCCGGGTGGTCATCATCCGCAACCCTGGGGGTTCAATCGATGCATTTGCCAACATCCTACCGGAGTACCAGGCAAGCGAGATCTCGATTGACTTGATGCGCCACCGCCGCCTGGCTGAAAAAGGGCAGATGGACTTCCTGTTCGTGTCACTGATCGAATGGGCCAAGGCCCATGGGTATGCTACATTCAACATGGGACTGAGCGGCCTATCGGGGATCGGTGAAAACCCGACCGACCCGGCAATCGAACGAGCATTGCATTATATATACGAACATGTGGACCAGTTCTACAACTTCAAAGGGCTGCATGAGTTTAAAGCCAAGTTCGATCCGATCTGGTCGCCACGCTACTTGATCTATCCAAGCGCGGCCAGCCTGCCAGCGGTGACGATAGCCATGCTGCGAGCTGATTCGGGGACGGATCTCCTGGGGGTCATTCTGAAACCTGCCCGAAAACAAGGGCAGGCATTAACCAAAGCAAACTAAATGAGTGAATTATCCAACGTTAAGCAGACAAGAACCGGTGCGCTCTGGTTTGGGAAGGTTGTCAGCCGTCTCCCATTCACCCTGATCATGGTCGTGCTGCTGCTGTTAGTGGCGTGGGGGACCAACAGCACCTTCCAGGAGCTAACCCGCGAGTGGGTGAACCGGCTGGGGTTTGCCCCGCGTGATTTCTGGCTCATGCGCTGGGAGCGGTTGATCTTATCAGCATTCGTCAGCAGTGGCGGGGTCACCTTTTGGTTCGCCCTGGGGATGGTGACCTTCACCAGCGGGGTGGCTGAATGGAAAACGAGGACTTTACGGACGGCGCTTACCTTTTGGGGAGTGCACATAATAACCTTAGTGCTCGAGGGGTTGATTTTCTCGTTGCCGATACGCCAGCTTGGCTTCACACAGGAGCGGGCGCTGTTCTTTTCACGCAATGTGGGTCCCTCAGCCGGGTATATGGGCTGCTTGGGGTTGATCACCACCTTTTTACCCAGGCCTTGGCGCTGGGTGGTATTTGGTGTCATCCTGGCATATCTGCTGATTGCCCTATTCCTCCCATCGCGGACGGGAGTTTCTTCAGCCATCGAATTATCCGATGACCTGGCACACTTGATAGCCTATCCATTAGGCTGGATAAGTGCCTACGTGTTCGAGATAAAAAGCAAAGCGTAAATTTCTGGAGGAAGCATGTCGGAAAAACCCATCGCAGAAAAGCTATCGATTAAACCGGGAAGCAAATTCCTGCTGGTGAACCCACCGGCCGGCTATGCAGCTGAGATGGGTAAGCTACCGGAAGGCGTTGAACAGCTCAACGATTCGAGCGAACGAGTGGAAGCCATCCAGGTGTTCGTCGCCAATCGGGGTAAACTGGAAGCCCAGCTGACACACCTGGCCGGGCTCTTATCATCCAAGGGCATGCTGTGGGTGACCTATCACAAAGGCACATCCAAGGTGAAAACTGATATCAACCGTGACACGATCAACGCCTATGCGCAATCGATTGGACTTCAAGGCGTGGCGATGATCTCCATTGATGATGACTGGGCAGCGCTGCGCCTGAAGCAGATACAAGCGAACTAGCTTTTAGTCGAATATGAAAGCCACGTTCACCTACCTGGCTGAACTGAACGATTTCCTGCCGCAATACCGGAAAAACGCCCCATTCAGCCTGGAATTTGAACCTCACCAGAGCCTCAAGCACCTGATCGAATCGAGCGGCATTCCCCACACTGAGTTCGGGCAGGTAATGGTCAATGGGCAGGCTGTGGATTCCTCCAAACGCCTGCATGAAGGCGCGCAGGTGATGGTTTACCCAGACCATTCTCCCCTGGATGGTGAGGCGTGCTTCATGCTTGATAACCATCTGGGGCAACTGGCAACCTATTTGCGCATGCTGGGGTTTGATTGCCTGTACCGCAACGACTACCAGGATGTCGAGCTCGCCGAGGTTTCAGTTGAGGAAAACCGGGTGCTGCTGACGCGTGACCGGAGATTGTTAATGCGCAAGACAATCAGGCGTGGATATTGCATCCACCAGACTGACCCACGCTTGCAGGCGGCAGAGGTGCTGAAGCGGTTCAACCTGATTGGCCAGGTGAAGCCTTTTCAACGCTGCCTGCGCTGCAACAGCCCACTCGAGGTGGTGAGAAAACAGGACATTATCGACCGCCTGGAGCCGCTGACCAAGAAATATTACGATGAATTCCGCATCTGTCCATCCTGCAAGCAGGTCTATTGGAAGGGTTCGCATTACGAGAACATGCAGCAGCTGATCAGCCAGCTGGAAGCTCAAGCGTAGCCCCTCCAAGGAGGACAAGATGAAAACTTTTCGAACATCGGCCTGGCCGTTTTATATCACGTCGTTCTTCGTGTTTGTAGTGGAAGTTTTACTATCTGCCCGGATCACGATGGTATTGGCTGCCTCATCCGTCATGCTTGATAATAAAAATCTCTTTCATACGGACGCCTCGGAAATAACGTTTCTCCCCATCCTGAACAAGGCTAATCCGCCATCTGCCGTCATCATAGACCATAATACACGGAATGTTACACTCATCCCTCCCATTTGGATCCAGACGGCCAAGGAGAACATCATCTGGTCGTATGGCTCAACATCGCATGGTACCCAGCTCGTGACCGGTGCAGAATATCTGAGCAGCTACGCCAACCCTCCCACGTATAACTTCGTCCAACAATGGGTCATCCCACCTGAGCAGGGTGACCCGATTTACCTGCGTATGGGTAATAACAGCGGCTTTTCATGGAACGCAGGCGCTTACCTCAGCTCGGTGCGTGACATGTTGAACTCAGCCCCTCGAGCGAATGCCTTCATGTGGTCATGGTGTGGGGAGATGTCATGGTTGAGCACGGGCGAAGTGCAGCAATACCTGGATATGATGACCCAGCTGGAGGGTGAATATCCTGGGGTACGCTTTGTCTATATGACCGGTCACACAGACGCTGCCAATCAAAACGTTTTAAATCGCAACAACAACATGGTACGCGAATACGTCGCGGCGAATAACAAGATCTTATACGATTTCGCCGATATCGAAAGCTGGATGCCGGATGGCACGGCATACGCGAATCCTTCCGACAGCTGCCCATGGTGCCAAAGTTGGTGCGAGAGCCATCCCGGCTACTGCCCTGTCCCGGAAATAAGCTGCGCCCACTCCCATTCGCTGAACTGCTTTTTGAAAGGACAGGCATTTTGGTGGCTCTCGGCGCGCCTGGCAGGGTGGAATGGGATCGGCACTCCTTAAGTTATAATTTCATCAAATTGAACCAAGGTCAGACAGGTTAAAGCATGGATTTCCCGCGCATATTTCCCATTAAAGTGATGGGGGCCAACCAGGATGATTTCGAGAACCTGGTGTTATCGATCATCCAAAAACATGCCGCTGTGGCTGAAGAAAATGGGATGGCCAGTCGCTTGAGTCGGAATGGAAGGTTTATTTCACTCACAGTGCGGATACACGCCCTGAGCCAGGAGCAGCTGGATGATATCTACCGTGAGCTATCAGCCCACGAGAAGGTGCTAATGATGTTATAGTGCGTCACCGCTCGTGAAGAACACTCGCCATGTTTCGGGTAAAATCGACCTCAAGTGCTGATGGTGTTGTAGGACAAGTGTGGGGGAAAGGTCTTGAACTATGATTGGAATGATTAATTGATGGACAATGATTTCAATCAATTTCCAGTTGACAATTGAAGAATGATTATTTACAGGGTGAGAGGCAAGAGGATGTTCTCAGTGGTAATTACCTCAGGCTGAACTTTTCCTTTGGTGAGGTCGCTCAGGGAGGTCTGAAAGGCAGGCAGCGCCTCGACTCTGAGCCGGGCGGTAAGGGTCACGTCGGCAGTAAATTCCTCGTCCAGTACCGTGCCGGAGTGGGAGGTAACGAGCATGCGTACGCGCTCGAGGTAGGTGTAAGGGAAAACCAACATGATGGTGTGGGTGAGCACCTTCTCAGCGCGCGGAACGACCTCGACCACCATCCGCACCGCTTCTGAATAGGCACGCACCAACCCACCGGTGCCCAGCTTGGTGCCACCAAAGTAGCGCGTGATTACCACGGCGACATCCCCCAGTCCGCTGCCGCGCAGCACCGTCAAGGCAGGTCGACCGGCAGTCCCGGAGGGCTCGCCAGCATCCGAGCAGTGGGCGGTTTCCGAGTCGCCGTGCCCGATCAAGTACACAGTGACGTTATGGGAGGCGTCGGGGAACTCGGCTTTGATGCGGCTGATAAAAGCCTTCGCTTCATCCACCGAAAAGACCGGGGCAAGGGTGGAGATGAAGCGCGAGTTTGACACAATGAGCTCGCGGCGGATCTCTTGGGCGGGGACGGAGTAGGGGTGCACAATGTCATTATATCTGATCAGTAAGAGATAACCACAACGGACACTACGGACATAAAGGAAAGTATTGGTGTGGATGTTGGGGCAATCCGATATGAAAACATACCGGATAGCCCCAACCTACTCATTATTGCTGAAATGAATTCCGTTTATAATACGGAAAACACGTGGTTGTTATTGGTAGTTCTTGACCGGTATCTTATGAGGAGAAGACCCATGAAACGCCGACAACCGATTTCCCGCCGAACGTTCCTTAAGCTGAGCGCCACCGTGGCAGCTGGCGCAGCCCTGGCAGGTTGCGCCCCCAAACAAACTGGACCTGCCCCAACTGATACGGCTGCCGTCGGCATAGAACCAACTGCACCGCCGAGCCCTACGGCTGTTATCGCCGCCACGGGAACGAGCCCGGCCGAACCCATTCCATCGCAGGCAAACCCCACAGAAACACCGACCTCCACACCCGAGCCATCCCCCACCACCGCTCCGGTTTACCTGGCAGTAATTCATGGGCCTGACCCGGCAGTCATCACCCGAGCTGCCATCGATACGCTCGGTGGCATGGCAAGTTTCGTCAGCCCAGGCTTCGATGTAATCATCAAGCCCAACATCTGTGTCGATTATCACCCACCCGAATATGCTGCCACCACTAACCCCACCGTGGTGGCAACACTTGTCACCATGTGCCTGGAAGCGGGCGCCAAGCGTGTACGGGTGATGGACTACGGCTTCGGCGGTACGCCCAAATCGGCCTATGAAATCTCGGGAATCCAGGCAGCCGTCGAGGCCGCCGGCGGAGAAATGGGTTACATGACCTACGCAAAGTATATCGAAGCGGACATCCCACAGGGCAAGAGTATGACCTCAACTTATATTTTCCGGGATATCCTGGAGACCGACCTGCTGATCAACGTACCCATCGCCAAAAACCACGCGGCTACCATCCTCACATTGGGTGAAAAGAACTTGATGGGGGTCGTGCGCGACCGCAACATGATGCACGCCGACCTCGACCAGCGCATCGCCGACCTGACCAGCCTGGTGATGCCCGACCTCACGGTGGTCGATGCGGTACGCATCCTGACCGCTCATGGCCCCACCGGGGGTGACCTGGCGGACGTCAAGCAGACCGATACTATCATCGCCAGTCGCGACATCGTGGCGGCGGATGCCTATGCCACAACGTTGTTTGGAATGACCGGGGCGGACATTGGTTACATCAAGGCGAGCGCCGAAATGGGGCTGGGCACGATGGACCTGTCGAGCATCAATACCAGGGAGATTAATCTGGGATGAGCTGGGCAAGCTGGCGGCGCATCCGGCAGGCCGTCCAAATCCTCTTTTTTACCTTCTACATCTACCTGATCTTTGCTGTGGTGCAGCAGCGGGCTGCCCCGGTGCTGTCAGATATCTTTTTCCGTCTTGACCCGCTTTCAGCCGCGGGTGCAATGCTCGCAAGCCGCCAGTGGATCCCCAAGCTGGGATTGGCACTCGTGACCGTTGGGTTGACCCTGGTCATCGGACGGGTCTGGTGCGGCTGGATCTGTCCCATGGGCAGCTTGTTGGAATGGGTATCTTTCAAAAAAGCGCGTAAACGCGCCGCCGCGATCTCACCACGCTGGAGACTGGTGAAATACTTCCTGCTGGGGGTCACGCTGGCTGCCGCCTTGTTCGGCGGGCTGACCTTGCTGGTACTGGACCCGATCGCCATCTTCACACGCACTCTGACCACAGCCGTCCTGCCTGCTATTTTTTACGCGGTCAACGCGCTCGAGATGGTTTTATATAAGGTAAATTTTCTCTCCCCCGCCCTGGATAGTCTCGACCAACTTGTCCGTGGAGGCATTCTCCCGGTCGAACAGCCCGCCTTCGCTCAAAACGTGGCTATTGCAACCTTGTTTTTTGGAGTGATCGCGCTGAACCTGCTGGCACACCGCTTCTGGTGCCGCTACCTGTGCCCGCTGGGGGCGCTGTTGGGACTGCTCTCCAAAATCTCACTGTTCCGCCCGGTGATTGGGAGCGCTTGCACGGAGTGCACCCGCTGCGCCATCGTATGTAAACCGGGGGCGGTAGATACAACCCCCGCAAACTTCCACATCATGCCATCCGAATGCACCGTGTGCCTGGATTGCATGGCCAATTGCAAGCCGGCCGACATCCGTTTCGGTTTATCTCTGAAACCTGCCCCAAAGCAGGAGTTCGACCTGTCACGACGGCAGGCATTGGGAGCAATGGCGACCGGGGTCGCCGGGGTGCTGCTGCTTGGCACCGACCTGCGCCTGCAGCAGGACAATTCTATGCGTATCCGCCCACCGGGGGTCATGGATGAGAACACGTTCCTTTCTACCTGCTTGCGCTGCTCCCAGTGCATGAAGATCTGCCCCACCACGGCGCTTCAGCCGGCTCTTTTCGAGGCCGGGGTAGCAGGCATCTGGACGCCGCTGGTAGTTCCACGTGTGGGGTACTGCGATTACGGCTGCACGGCATGCGGTCAGGTTTGCCCGAGCGGCGCCATCCCTCTGCTGGCACTGGAGGAAAAACGGCTGACGGTGATGGGAAAAGCCAGCATCGACCGCAACCGCTGCCTGCCATGGGCGAGCGGGGTGCCGTGTATTGTGTGTGAGGAGATGTGCCCTACGCCGCAGAAGTCGATCCGCCTAGAAAAAGCTGAAGTTGTCGATGCGAACGGGCAGGCCAGCACAGTGCAACGCCCGAGTGTGCTACGGGAGGTGTGTATCGGCTGTGGGATTTGCGAGCACAATTGTCCGCTGGAAGGCAGCGCGGCCATCCGGGTATACGACGCCTGATTATTACTGGCTATCTGGCTCGCTAAAAGGCTCGCTCACTAACCTGCCAGCGTGTTCGTAGACTGGCCTGTAAATTGCATCCGAATTGCTATTAGATTCAACTGAGCGAATCTCAAAATGATGTAGAATATCATCATTGGTATTTTGCATCGGGATTTAAGGAGGCGACGATGATCAAAAGAGTATTCTTCACCTGCATGGTGCTGGTGCTGTTTGCAATTGGAATGACAGCCTGCAAATTACCGGCAAGCAGCCCCCCGCCAACAATAACGACCCAGCAGGCTAACGTTCCAACCTCGACCACAGGGATCGCAGCAGAGGCGACGGTCACCTCCGCCCCACCCACGGCTGTTCTAGTGACGGTTACGCCGGTGCCTACCACCGTACCTCCACCGACTCAGGTGCCCCCCACCCCAGAGCCGCCCACGCCTGCTCCACCACCACCAGCCAGCCGGATTCAGTTTGCTGCCGGCGGCACGGGCACAGTGGTTGAAGGCGTGTTGGATTCGGGGCAAACTCTATACTACGTATTGACTGCTAACGCCACCCAGACGATGAGCGCTAAAATCCAGGCACCCAATGGGGATGTATATCTGGGCGTCTTCGGAGCGGATGGTCAGGTGTTGTTGAACACTTCGGCGCAGCAGACCACCTGGTCTGGAACCTTGCCCACCTCCCAGGATTATTACCTGAGCTTGACAACTGGGGACGGCAAGGAGAGTTATACCCTTTCGGTGGATATCCCACCCATAGCAGCCGGACCGACTGCTAACGTCACACCAGCAACCGGCCCGTTTGACCCGGTGGCGACTTATGGCACGGCTACCTTCGATGACCCAATGAATGGGGGTAACATGAGTGATTGGGTCAAACCTGAAACAGGACTGCTGCCCAACACCAACTATCTCAAGATCAGCGTGACGGACGGCAAATTCTACGTCACAGGGAAAGTGCCCGGGTTTAGCACCTGGTATTTCACATGGCACGAGCTGTCGGACTTATATCTGCAATCAACGTTTGACTCGGGTAGCTGCACCGGCAAGGATGCCTATGGACTGATCATACGCGGTCCTGAGCACCAGGCGGGGGTATCATACGGGTATATTGTGTCATTCTCCTGCGATGGTGCCTTGCACGTCTTCCGGTTGGATGGCGCCAACCCCTACACTACCGTGGAGCTGGTGAGCTGGACCCCGAGCAGCTATATCATTGCAGGGACCAACAAGCAAAACATCATGGGGATCAAAGCGATCGGCAATACGGTGACGGTGTATGCCAACGGATACCAGATCGCTGAGATTTTCGATAATAAATATACCTTCGGCCGCTACGGGGTGTTTGTCAGCCCTGAGACAACTGCCAACTACACCTACCGGGTGGTCCAAATGTCGTATTGGGACTTGAAGCCCTAGACCACTCGAATAGGCGTCATCTAGGTTAAGAAATTCCGGCTGCGGTCAAATCACCGCAGCCGTTTTTTTATCCTTCCTAAGAATCCTTTATACAAATTCTAAGGAAATCTACATTGTAGAAATAATTAGAACCTGATAAAGTTGGGAATTCTTATCCAAAATTCGGACCCTGGTTGAGTAATGGACGAATGGCTTAGTTTAAGTGAGGCTGCACACCAATTGGGGGTTCACCCAAGCACCGTCAGGGCCTGGGCGGATCATGGATTCCTACCTTCCCAGCGCACCCAAGGAGGGCACCGACGATTCAGGCGCTCGGATGTTGAGATTCGCATGCACACCAGATGGGAGAGCGCTGCCCCAGAAGCACCATCCGTATATGCCAATGTATTGAGGAATACGCGCGTGCAGATAAGCGAGAGCAACCTGGAGGAAGAGAACTGGTATCGCAAGATGGATAATGAAGCCCGGGAGCAATACCGTTTGAGCGGACGATCGCTGGTGCAAGGGTTGATCGGACATCTAACCTCCAGCGATGAAGGCCTAGAGGCTGAAGCGAAGTCATTGGGATATGAATATTCTTCGCGCGGCCAACGGGTGGGATTGACCAGCGTGGAGGCGGCGCATGCCTTTCAATTCTTCCGAACCTCAGTGATGGATGCGATCCTGGCGGCGTACGAAAATGCAGATGTGCGTTCCCCCCAGATCTGGTCAGACTTATTCCGTAAGATGAACTCGTTCTCAGATTTGATCATTATTACCTTGCTGGATACATATGAATCACTCCAGCATGGCGGGCGTTAGAGCCATAATCCTCAAAAACCCAATTCAATTTATGGAGTGAAAAATGCATTACCTGCCAATTTTGACAACGATCATTACTTTCGTGTTTGCAGCAGCCGTGTTTAGCCGCTTCCGCGACCGGCATGGGGCTCACTTATTGTTATGGAGCATCGGGTTGGTGCTGTATGGGATCGGCGCATTAACCGAGGTCGTCCTGTTATTCACATACAGCTCCATTGCCCTCAAACTATGGTACCTTTGTGGTGCCATGCTGACCGCAGCGTGGCTTGGACAGGGGACGATCAATCTCCTGGTTCGCCGCCGTGGGATCGCAACCACGCTGAATATCATCCTGACCGTTGTCAGCCTGTTGGCGGTTGTATTGGTGCTGTTCGCCCCGATTACACCTGCGGCTGCCGGTTACAGCACTGGAGTGCCTTTGTCATCGCAATACAAGGACATCCTGACACGGTCAGGGGTGATCGTCCTGCTGACCATTCTGCTCAATACATACGGCACCATCACCCTAGTGGGTGGGGCGATTTACTCAGCTTACATTTTCTGGCGCAAGAGAGTGCTGTTCAACCGCATGGTGGGCAACATCTTGATTGCCATCGGGGCTCTAATGCCTGCGATCGGCGGCTCATTTGTCGGAATGGGTTTGCCAGATTTTCTGTTCCTGAGTGAATTCCTGGGAGCAATTCTAATGTACATCGGTTTCCTGCAGGCAACAGCCACAGTGCCCGTGAAAAGCACCTCTGCTGCTACTACGGCACAGTCATAAAACGGGCACTTGATAGCAATCTGGTGATGAATTTAGTAAAAATCATGTTATGAGCTGGGCTGTAGTTACGTTGAGAGCCTCGGCCCAGCTTTCCCAATAGTGGTGGAAATAAAAAAATATAGGTATTTAATGATCCGCTGCTCCGGGGAAAAAAACAAAAAAAGGAGCGTAAAATGAATGAGGGATTTACAACTATTATCTATCCGGTCAGGGATATATCCCAGGCAAAGAAGCTGTACAACCAACTGTTGGGCGTCCAGCCGATGATGGATGAGCCATACTACGTTGGGTATAGGCTAGGCAACCAGGATATCGGCCTGGACCCCAATGGTTTCAAGCAGGGGATGACCGGGGCTACAACATACTATCAAGTCAGTGATATCAAGCAATGTCTGCAATCCCTGCGCGAAGCGGGTGCCCAGGTGGTGCATGAGGTGAGAGATGTTGGGGGAGGCAAGCTGGTGGCGGTTGCCAAGGACATGGATGGCAACATGCTGGGTCTCATCCAGATGCCGTAGGGATCGCTGAGTGGTAGAAATCGTATTCAAGCCGACCTGTTATGGCAGGCCGGCTCTTTTTATTTGAGCCAGGAACGCTTTCTCGACCAGCACGAGCAGAGTTTGAATTTTATTTACCGGTATGTGCAGGTACGATTGTTTCTGATAAAACGCGATACGAACAGATTGAGGTTTTTTTAAGCTATAATCCTTTGATGCAGTGAACCGCACCCATCGCGTCAGCCTTTCCATTCGATGAAAAAAATTTTCCTGCCCATGCTGCTATTCATCTTAATTTCAACCGCATGCTCACCTGCTGCGAGCCAGCTGGCAACTGCCACAACAGGTGCACCTGCAGATGCTGGTCAGGATTGGTACGCGGTTTACTTTACCGACCCAACTGCCCCCAACGCGTCTTCCTTCAGGGGTGGACCGGATGAAGCGTTGGCGACTGCGATCGACCAGGCGCGTGTGAGCGTGGATACAGCCATCTACGACCTCAACCTTTGGTCGATCAGGGATGCACTGATCGCAGCCCACCGCCGGGGGGTCAGCGTGCGCGTGGTCACCGAGAGCGATAATATGGATGAGCAGGAGGTGCAGGAGCTCAAACAGGCGGGTATTCAGGTGTTGGGAGACCGCCATGAAAGCCTGATGCATGACAAATTCTTGGTCATCGACCGCAGTGTGGTGTGGACAGGCTCGATGAATTTCACTACAGGTGGTGCTTATCTGGATAACAACAACCTGATCTGGCTGCAGTCTTCCAAGCTGGGGGAGGCATACACCCGGGAGTTCGAACTAATGTTCGTAGATGATCATTTTAGCAATGAAAAAACCCCACAAACCGCTGACCCCGTTGTGACAGTGAACGGCAGCCCGATCGAAGTTTACTTCTCCCCGCAGGACGGCACACTGGAACACATCCTGAGTGCAGTCAATTCAGCCCAGGAGAGTGTAGACTTCCTGGCATACTCCTTCACATCAGATGAGCTGGCCCAGGCGCTTATCGAACGCAGTAATGCGGGAGTGACCGTGCGCGGGGTGTTTGATAAAGACCAGTACCACTCCAATTCAGGCACCGAGTACGAAACACTGCACACTGCCGGGTTGGATGTGTGGCTGGATGCCAACCCGCGCCTGATGCACCACAAAGTGATCATCATCGACGGGAAGGTGGTGATCACTGGCTCGTATAACTTCAGCAACAATGCTGAGCAGTACAATGACGAGAATACCCTGATCATTCATGACCCGAAGATCGCTGCAGATTACCAATCAGAATTTCAACATATCTATGAGCTTTCGCAAAGGTGAAAACAATGGAAACAAGTGGTAAATTTTACCTTGGACGTATCTTTGATACCCAATTGGGCAAGACGACCGACCAACCTGTGCAGTACGAACCAGCAGACCTGACCACTCACGCCGTGGTGGTGGGCATGACCGGCTCGGGCAAGACCGGTTTGTGCATTGACTTATTGGAGGAGGCAGCGCTGAATAATATCCCCGCCTTGATGATCGACCCCAAGGGGGATATCACCAATACCTTGCTACACTTCCCCAACCTGCTCCCGCAGGACTTCCAGCCATGGGTTAACCCAGACCAGGCGCGCCGGGCGGGAAAAAGCCTGGACCAGGCAGCCGCCGAAGCGGCCGCGCAATGGAAGCAGGGACTCGCAGATTGGGGCATCGATCAGTCTAGGCTCACAAAGCTCTCGGAATCGGCCCAATTCGCGGTTTTCACTCCCGGATCGGATGCGGGCATCCCGGTTAATATCCTGGCGTCATTGAAGGCTCCGCCCATCCCATGGGAGAGCAACAAAGAAGCACTGCGTGAGAGGATCTCAGGCACGGTGATCGCCCTGCTTGGATTGGTGGGCATGCAGAATATCGACCCTGTGCGCAGCCGTGAGCACATCCTGCTGTCCAACATCTTCGAAAATGCCTGGAGCCAGGGGAAAGACCTCGACCTGGGTGAGCTGATCCTGCAGACCCAATCGCCGCCCTTCCCCAAGCTGGGCGTGTTCGACGTCAACACCTTCTTCCCCGAAAAAGATCGCTTTGAACTGGCGATGCTGTTGAATAATATCCTGGCAGCACCGGCATTCCAGGTGTGGATCGAGGGGCAGCCGCTGGATGTGCCGACGCTGCTCTTCACCCCAGAGGGTAAGCCGCGCCACAGTGTGTTCTACATTGCCCATCTGAGCGATTCAGAGCGTATGTTCTTCATCACCCTGCTGTACTCGGCAGTGGAAACCTGGATGCGTGCCCAGACCGGTACCACCACCCTGCGTGCACTGATGTATTTTGACGAAATATTCGGCTACCTGCCGCCAGTGGCGAATCCACCATCGAAACAACCCATGCTGCGCATGCTGAAGCAGGCACGTGCTTTCGGCGTTGGGCAGGTGCTGGTGACGCAGAACCCGGTCGATGTGGACTATAAAGCGCTCTCGAACGCCGGCACTTGGATGATCGGAAAACTTCAGACTGACCAGGATAAACAGCGCTTGCTGGATGGTTTGGACAGCGCAATGTCTGGCAGCCTGGACCGTGCCGGGTATGATCGCATGATCTCGAGCCTGGGGAAGCGAGTTTTCCTGCTGCACAATGTTAATGCTAAGGGTCCGATTCTGTTCCAGACGCGCTGGGCGATGAACTACCTGGCAGGGCCGCTGACCCGTAATCAAATCCCGGACCTCAACCAGCTAGCAGGCGCCGTAGAACCGACTGCATCATCCCCAGCTACCACAGTTCAGGCTGCTGCAGCCGTTGGCAGTCTGGCGTCTGCTACTCTACCATCCCAACCTGCCGCTCCTGCTGCACAGACTGCTGGTTATGTAGGACTCACAGCCTCAGACTATTCAGCTACCCGCCCCGCTATCCCAGGTGAGACCGATGAATATTTCCTGCCCAATAACCTCACTTTTACCCAGGCATTCAAGGCTGCCGGGCGTGATTTACCCGCTGGAGCACTTAGCCAGGGCTTGATCTACCGGGCGGTAATGCTAGGTCAAGCAAGCGCGCGCCTGGTTAATCTGAGATATAAACTCGATATCGACCTTTCAAAGACTGCCCTGGTGGCCAACCCCGACCAGCGTGGGGTTGTGAGATGGGATAATTACCCTAGCGGTAGGATCGACCCTGCGAGCTTCGACAAGGCGACTGACCCTCAAGCGCGCTATGCCAGCCTTGACGCCCCTATGAATGATGCTAGATTGATGAATGCGCTGCAGAAGGACTTCCTCGATTGGGCTTACCGCTCTGCGCAGGTGACGCTGCGCGCCAATGAGAGCCTCGACCTGTACGCCGGGCCCGATACGACCGAGGGAGATTTTCATGCACAGTGTTCCAGAGCCGCCCAGCAGGCATGCGATGCTGAGATCAGGAAAGCTTCTATGACGTATGATACCAAGCTGCGGGCATTACAAGACAAGCTGGAGCGGGAGCAGGCAGAGTTAAAGCAGGACCAGGCAGAGCTCTCCAGCCGCAGGATAGAAGTAGCTGGGAATGTAGCAGAGACGGTGGCCGGCTTGTTCGGTCTCACCCGTAAACGCTCAATCAGCTCCTCCATATCAAAGCAACGCATGGCTTCACACGCCAAAGGTGATGTAGACGAATCCGTTAATATGATTAAGGATTACCAGGAACAGATTGCCACAATCGAGCAGGAAAAGGCGGCTGCCGTGAAGGCGGTGAATGATAAGTGGGCGGAGATCGCCAGCCAGATCAGCGAGATCCCCATATCCGCTCAGAAAAAAGACATTTTGCTAGATTTCTTTGGGGTGGCATGGATGCCGTACTACCTGGTGAAGCTCAACGACCAGACGTTCGAGCTGCCAGGGTTCTCGACAGGCAGCTGATTGATGACCTATCAACGTTATCAGATCCGGGACAGTCATGGGGATCAGGTGACGGTCAATCTCAGGCGCGACAAACGTTTGACGAAAACCTCGCACTGGGAACGCCTGCCGGATGGATCCCTCTTGCTACGCGTGCCCTACCGGCTGCCCAACCGGAGAGTAGCGGCCCTGCTCGAGCAGGTTGCTACTCAGCTAGACAAATCCATTACCATGCACAGGCAGCGCAACGACGCCACTTTGCAACAACGGGCAGAAATGCTTAATAAGAAACACTTTAACAACAAAATTCAATGGAATGGCATCTGCTGGGTGAGCAATATGCAGTCACGATTAGGCAGCTGCACCCGAGGGGGACCTACGGATGGACAAATCCGCATTAGCAACAAGATCAAGGAATGGCCTGATTGGGTGGTGGATTACGTCATCGCCCATGAATTATTACACCGTAAACACACCAACCATTCAGCTGCATTTTGGAATGAGCTGAGGGCAGCTTACCCACTGACCGAACAAGCACGCGGTTTCATTCAGGGAGTGAGCTTCACCTCCGGACGACCCGTGGAAGAGGATTTGGGAAATCCGGTTCAACCATTACGAGCTGATAGTGAAATAGAATGGAGATGCGATGGCATATAACTTGCAACCGATAAGCAGACATGGAACATAACCCATCTCCCCCTCCAGATTACATGAACGCCGTGGGGTTACTTAACCGGCGAGAGATTGAAGCGCGCCTGCTTGCCCCATTGATCGAGGCCTTGAGTGCAGATTTCGGCCGCGAAAAAGTGTGGGAAATCGTCAGCAAAGTCATCCTGGAAATTGCGCTACAGCAAGGAGCCCAGCTAGCAGCTAGCATGGAAAGTAATGACCTGCCACACTTTGCGGTGGCGCAGGAGACCTGGAAGAAGGATAACGCCATCCAAACCGAAGTGCTCGATCAGACACGCAAGAAATTCTCGTTCAATGTGTTCCGCTGCAGGTATGCTGAAATGTACGCTCACCTGGGCATACCGGAGCTGGGTAAAATGCTGTCGTGTGACCGGGATTACGCCTTAATCCAAGGCTTCAACCCCGATATTCAGCTCACCCGATCCCAGACGATCATGGAAGGCGCAGACATCTGCGACTTCTGCTTCGAGATGGTGCGATCCAAAAAACCGCTCAGGTAAATTGCTTGACGCAGGTTTCGGATTATGCTAGTATCTCTTACATAGTTGTTTTGTAAACAAGTGCACGGCATGACATGCAGGTCCTTTGCCTGAGTGAAGGAGACAGAAATCTTATGAACCGCAAATCTTCTGTACGGACTATCATCATTTTCTTGGTGATTGGAATCTTAGCGATTGGACTGACTTCCTGTAAACTTCCAGCCTCCAAAGGTCCAGAGTCAACCAGCGATGGGTTCCCGGTGCCAGGTGGGAGCCAGGCGACAGGCAGCGGAATCGATGTATCCGCGTTTGCCACACAAACTGCCCAAGCTTTACCCCCGGTCGTGATATCCTCCGCAACCCAACCAGGGCAAAACCCGTCGGCGAGTCCCGTGCCGGGAGCAACAAACGCACCCCCTCCCCCGCCCGCATCACCTGAACCCACCCAGGCGCCCATCGTTTACGTCCAAGCTACCCCTGGTGGTCCACCTGCCGAGTACACTCTGGCATCGGGTGAGTATCCGTTCTGCATCGCCCGGCGATTCAATGTAGATATCAGCGAATTGCTCTCCATCAATGGGCTCACTACCAGCTCCCTCACATATGCAGGAGAGGTCTTAAAAATCCCGCAAACAGGCAACCAATTCGTAGGTGAGCGGGCGCTGAAATCCCATCCAGATTACTACAAAATTCTATCGGGGGATACCCTGAACATAATTGCCTGCGGTTACGGAGACGTTTCACCGGATATGATTGCGCTCCAGAACAACCTGCAATCCTACACTGGTCTGCCCGATGGAGAGGTATTGATCATTCCCTAAGGCCAACTCAAACTCTGACGAAGGTTTAAACTGGCTTCAGCGTTTAAACCTTCGTAATTTTTAAGGAGGATCATGATTGTCGAAACCATCAAACAAGAAACCATATACAGTGGGCAAGCATTCAACGTGCGCCGTGATGAAATACGCTTCCCCAATAATCAAACAACCCATCTGGACATTATTGAGCACGTCGGGGCTGTCACCATCGTCCCGATTGATGCTGATGGGCGCATCTTATTTGTGAGCCAGTACCGCCATGCGACCGGTAACGAGCTTCTCGAGCTGCCGGCTGGTACGTTAGACGAAGGCGAGTCTCCCGAGAATTGTGCCCTGCGCGAAATCCGTGAAGAAACCGGTTATGCCGCAGGAAATTTGACCAAGCTGGGTGAGTTTTACCTTGCCCCGGGATATTCCACCGAATACATGTTCGTCTATCTAGCAACTGAGCTGAATCCCGCCCCGTTACCCGCCGATCCGGATGAGTTCATCACCCTCATACCGATGCCGGTTGAACAGGCATATGGTTTGGCGCTCTTCGGCGGGCTGCAGGATGGTAAAAGCCTGGCGGCACTACTGCTTGCTCAACCTATTATCCATCATTCCTGAGGGATATCAATGATACGAAACTGGTCGCCCATCCCCAGCCTGGGAAAAGTAGACGGGAGTGGGAGTATATAAGATACGTTAAATCGAAACGCTACCCTAGAGAGTGATGCTGAGAGGTAGCTTGTGCTGTTATATTGATTCGTCAGTGACAGGGATAGTGGGGGACTTTTTATTGACGATCAGCGTTTCAAGGAAACTGCGGTTCAACAACATCACCGGTGATTCGATCTTGATCTCCGGATAGCGCGGGGCAGTGAGGGTAGCATCGTAGACGATAATAAAATAACTCGTGCCCTCGGTGATCAATGCCGAGAATTCGAAACGCCCCGACCATTCGATCATCCCGGTAACGTCGTACGTGCGGGTGGAAATCTGAACCGGGTAAGGGATCAAACGCTGATAGCCACTTTTCATAACGCCCTGTAAACCCATGTAATCGCGCTTGCTTAGAGATACCGCGGCGATTTCCGAGCGGACCATATAGAGCTGGGCAGCATAGTTGACCACGCTGGAGGGTTTATGGATAGGAGCAATGCTGGCGTCATTGATCTCGATATACGAGGCAGTCATATCGGTCAGCATGCCCACCAGCCCACTCTGGATTACCTTGATCTGACCAAATATATAATGGCTGCTGGTTAGTATCTCGGCTGGGATGAGGCGGTTGAGTATCGGCGAGACCATATCATTTCTCCGGGATCAGGTTTAGCTTTGAGGTTGAGGCCGGTTCAGGTTTCGAGGCAGATTCCTGCGGCGAGGTTTATGTTTCCGACCTGTGGTAGGGCTGAGCAGCATGTTCAGCCAGCTGACGGCGTGGGTATCATACTCGCGCTTCCCGCACACATCACACACCCAGGATGGGAAATTTGGCACCGTGATCAGCTCGTCATTCAACCAGGTGAAATAGGTTAGATATTCCAGGTGGAAAACCCCCGTGTGGCATTCCGGACAGACGTGAGCGAATTCTGACTGCTCTTCAGCCTTGGGATTCTCATCAGGCTTGGTTGTTTCTTCACTCATTTAATGCTGCCTTTGCTTCCTGGAGAATTTTAACCCCAGCGCTGGCACCAAGGCGGTTGGCTCCAGCCTTCATCAATGCCATTGCATCCGCATAACTCCTGATGCCTCCCGCAGCTTTAACACCCATTTCCGATCCAATTACGCGACGCATCAGCTCCACATCCTCAACGGTTGCACCTCCAGTGCCAAATCCGGTGGAGGTCTTGACAAAATCAGCCCCAGCAGACTTGCTGATCAGGCAGGCGATAATCTTTTCTCGGCGGGTGAGAAGCGAATTTTCGAGAATCACCTTGACCAGTGCGCCTTGGTTGTGGGCGGTACCCACTACTACCTGGATCTCATTCATCACCAGACCATATGCTTCTGATTTCAGCGCCCCAACATTAATGACCATATCAATCTCTGATGCACCAGCATTGATGCAAATCAGGGTCTCATACACCTTGAATTCTGGCAGCACTGCACCGAGTGGGAAACCCACCACAGTGCAGATATTTTCCTTCGCATTGCGTAATATCCCACACGCTAGCGGGATGTAGACCGGATTGATACACACGGTGGTGAAATGATGCTCCATTGCTTCCTGGCATAACACTTTTATCTGGGCAGCCGTGGCTTCAGGTTTGAGCAGGGTATGGTCGATCCAGCCGGCTATCTCTGTGCCCACGGGAAGGCGTAACGGGGTTGGGGCCTCCGGCAGCCGATGCTCGTAATCTTGAGCTAGCGTGATGATCTGTGCTAATTCCATCCGATTGGATCCCATCTAATGGGCTGCATTAGCCAATGACACGTGGGTGATCAATTCCCAATCGGTGGGCGGCCAGTATACCAAAACCGCCTTACCCACCACAGAATCCAAGGCAATGGTGCCCCATTCGTGTGAATCTGAAGAATTATTGCGGTTATCGCCTAATACAAACAGCTGACCTGCAGGGATTCTCCAAGAGCCAGGGTAATTCGTCTTGGTCTGGAGATAAGTTTCATTCAAGGGCTGACCATTAACATATATCATGCCATCTCTGACTTCAACTTCATCCCCGGGTAGTCCGATCACGCGCTTGATATACTCCTCCTGAGGGGCGAGGGGGGGATGGAAAACAATAATATCTCCTCGTTGAGGTGTGCCCAGGCGATAACTTAGCCGATTGACGACCACATACTCGCCAGTATCTAGGGTTGGCTCCATGCTGGCGCCATCCACCCGGATGCGTGCAGATATCACATTGACACCAACAAACAACACAATTGAAAGAACCAGCGTTTCGATCACGTCCTTGACAAATCGTAGAAATCCAGATTTTCGTGGTTGCTCAGCCAGTCCCTGATTAACTTCTACTTGATTTGTATCCAAAATTCCTCCATGCTGAAGGCATTATATAACCGGTCATCCTTCCGGACAAGGGAAGGTGGATTAATGGATTGTGAACGTAAAACTAGATAACAGGGGTGAGCGCCGATCATTTTCTCCGGGGTCGCAAGACAATCCGAATAGGCGTCCCTAAAAATGGATGTTCCTGGCGGATACAGTTTTCTAAATAGCGCAGGTAGGAAAAGTGGGCTAATTTGGGATCATTCACATGGAGTAAAAAAACCGGTGGGTCATTCCGCACCTGGGTACCATAATAGATCTTGAATTCCTGACCAGCGTGTGAAGGGCTGGCGTGCCGGTCTTGAGCTTCGTGCACGATGCGATTGATTTTCGAGGTAGGCAGGCGGGTGAGGCGTTCCTCCTGTACCCGCAGGGCAAGTGGAAGCACCTGATCCACCCGTTGACCAGTCTTCGCAGAGATGAACAGCACGGGCACGTAATCCATAAAGTTCAAGTCTTGCCTGATCCGATCAGTGAATTCAGCCATTGTGTATGTATCTTTCTCTACTGCATCCCACTTATTCACCAAAACGACCGCACTCTTCCAGGCATCCAGGATAAAGCCGGCAATGTGGGCATCCTGGGCGGTCAACCCGGCCGTAGCATCCAACACCAGCAGAACTACGCCTGACCTCTCGATGGCCTGCAGAGCGCGTAGAACGCTGTACTGCTCGACGCCTGGTGTGATATGCCCCCGCCGGCGGATGCCGGCAGTATCGATCAGCACCATAGGCACGTCACCATATGTAAGCTTGGTATCAATGGCATCGCGGGTGGTACCGGCAATCGGGCTGACGATGGCACGTTCCTCTCCCAACAGCTGGTTAAGCAGGCTCGATTTTCCGGCGTTGGGTTTCCCCACGATGGCAACCTTGACCGAATCGTCCTCGGCCTCTTCGCCCTCCTTCTTGAATGTGTCTACCAGGGCATCTAACATATCTCCGGTGCCCGTCCCATGCAGGGCGGAGATCGGATAGGGCTCGCCCAAACCGAGCTCATAGAATTCCATGGCAGCCAGTCGACGGGCTTCGTTCTCACATTTATTTACCACCAATAATACCGGCGGTGTAGCCTGACCATCCACGTCATGTTGATTCTTGCGCAGTATCTGGGCCACTTCAACGTCTGCCGGGGTAACGCCATTTTCAGCGTCGGTGATGAACAGGACCGCGTCAGAATCGCGGATGGCGATCTCGGCCTGGGCGCGGATTTGCACGATAAAATCAGCTGATCCGATCGATAAGGGTTTTTGCCCACGACCCAGGCTTGTTTGAGTGGGGTCAATACCCCCGGTATCCACGATATCAAACACCCTCCCCGCCCATTCCGCTTCCATCACCAGGCGGTCGCGGGTGGTTCCCGGGATATCATCCACGACTGCCAGGCGCTCGCCCGCCAGCCGGTTGAACAAAGTACTCTTGCCTACGTTGGGTCTTCCAACGAGAGCTACCACAGGTTTGGTCATGGCATTTCCTTATGGGCTCTTAGTAGGAGTCGGGGTTATCCGTGGAGTTGTGGTCCCAATGGGTGTGACCGTCTGGGTTGGGGTAGGTGCAATCGTGATCGTCATCTCCACCGCGGAAGGCAGGATCGAGCTCAAGGTCACACGATCAGGCAGGATATTGACCTGCGGGGTGAATTGATAGGTGCCGACATCGAAACCGGTTAAGTCGACCACCACCCTCACATCGGTTGGTCCAAGGGTGTTCAGCACCGGGACGGGCCCAGAGAGGATGACATTGACGACTGCCGGGTTCACACTCGCGGCCAACCCGGGTGAAAGCCCAATGACTTCCACGGGCAGCGAAATAGCCAGGCTGGACTCAACCGTGGCAATGCTCACCTGCACCAGGACCTTCGTATCACCCACCACGCTAATACCCGCCGGGAGGTTCAGATCCACCAGGATTTCAAAGTCATCCTCTTTCCCGGTCAAATCAATGGGTTGGGTTTCTACATAACCGGGCAAATTATTGACCAGTTCAGGGTCTGAAGAGAAGACCACTACGCCGATGGGGGTAACGAATATATTGGTAACCCTGTAGCCCGTAGACACCTGCCCAACGGTAACTGCCCGGACAATCACATAGCGATAGCCTCCCAAGAGCACGATGGGTTGGGTGACGGTCACCGATTCGGGCGTCAGGGTCAATCCATTGACCACACGTCCTTCTGCGTCCAACAGCACTGGCGGTATATCCCTGGTTATGGACTGGTTGGCGTTGGTGATATCCAATGCAATGCGCGCCTGCTTAACCTTAGACACGAGAGACTCCGCCCCGGTGACCTTGACGACAGTAGGGTTGACGATCGGTATTTGCGCCTGGTAGCCTATGGGTGGGTTGCCGGTTACCACCAGATCGACTGGAAAGGACTGGGAAACGATGGAATCAAGGATCACAGTAACCTGCTCAGGGTTCTGGCTAACCGGCAGGACGAGATGGGGTGTAATCTGTACCTGCACAGGGACGGTGTGGACACCGGCTCCCAGGTTGGACAAATCAATTTTGGCAGTCACCGTTTGGGGGTCATTGTTCAGCTGCGTCCATACAGTGGCGGGTGCCCGAAGCACAACGGTCACAGTCGACGGTAGTTCCCCCATGATCTGCAAATTGGAATCCTGCCCAATGATCTCGATCGGTACCGGCCGGTCAAGGACATGCTCTTCATTTGGATCAGAGGCAATTACGGCAGATACCCATACGATAACTGCCAGGATGAAAGCAGTTATAAGGGTGCCAATGTTTTTTCCCAGCCAGCGCAGGATTTTCACTTAATCTGCCTCGCCTCCGGGCTTATTCCCACTAGGATAGATGCTTTTGAACCAGTCCGTCAGACCTCGTCGTTGAGCCTCGGGGTTAAAAAATGCGCGTAAAATACTTTCCAACCGTTCACGTTCAAGACGCCGGATCATGCGGCCGTTATGCACCACAGAGATCGTCCCACTTTCTTCTGAGACAACCACCACCACGGCATCGCTGACTTCCGAGATACCCAGGGCAGCACGGTGGCGCAAGCCAAGCTGGCGGTCGGGGGTGTGCGCCAAAACGCCGCTGGCAGACAAGGGCATCACACATGCCGCGGCTACCAGGCGTGAACCTTCCACAATCGCGGCGCCATCATGCAGGGGAGTGTTCGGATAAAAGATTTGCAGGATCAATTCAGGCGTCACCTGGGCATCAACGATGACGCCCGTGCGCACATATTCCTCCAGGTTATCCAGACGCTGAAAGATGATCAATGCGCCATGACGTCGATCGGAAAGTCGTACAGCTGCATTCACCACCGCCGAGATGGATTTTTGTATGCCTGGCGAAGCTCTACCATTGGAGAAAATGAACCCGGCCCTGCCCAAGCGTTCCAGCGCCCGGCGGATCTCTGGGGCGAAAATAACTGGGATGGCTATTACCAGCGCCGGCAGGGTGGTACGTACCAGCCACGAAAACGCCGGCAGCACCTCCATGCTGCTCAACAGGCTTCCCAAGACCACCAGCAACAGCACGCCGCGCAAAAGCACTACCGCCTGGGTGTCACGCAGCAGAATCAGCAGACCGAAGAAGATCAGCGTGACAATTGCCAGGTCGAGGATGCTCAACCAGTTGATCCGGTCAATAATAAAGCTCAGGCTTTCAATCAGGTAATTAAGCAGGTTTTCCACTGGAGCCTTGATCCATCAATTTTTATAGCTCTTGCACGAACCCATACCAGCCCAATTTGATCAATACACCGGTGCGAGTGAGCTAGACTGGTCGCAAAACTCTGTCTTTCCGCAGCTGCTTGAAAAACATGGATTCCCCTTTTCCCAATGTTTCTTGAGCGGCTTCCTGCCAAGCCCTTACGCCCAGTGATTCAACGGTGCACATTTCATACCCAAGTGTGGTCCAGATTTCCTCCTGAGTGGTTAGCTCAGGGGGCAGGAACAGCAGGGCAATCTCACACTGGAGATCGCGGGAGGTAGACTCGATTTCAGCCAACACCGCCTGCATGGCATTAGCCAAGGGTTGGGTCGGATCTATATAAACATCATCGGTGCGCTCAACCAGGTTTTCCACCTGCCATCCGACAACCCCTACGGGCACGCCATCCATCTTCAGGAATAAATAGGCTTTTTCACCGAAAGCCGCCATAATGTCTTCATCGCTGGGTTTTACCCTGCCATCACTGAGCCGGCTGACAAGTGCAGCTATTTCGCCGGCATGGCGCGGCCTGGCCTTTTCTACTAATAAGCCGGGTTTAGCGACAGCTACAGGTTTATAAGCCCCAGATTCGAAGGTAGGGAATAGCTCTTTCCAGGACGTGGTTACCTGCAGCCAGGTATCTTCAAATGAGCCCTCATTATGAATTACCGTGTTGGCGACGTTTACTTTTTCGCTTTGAGGCGGCTGGGAATTGATGCGCTGGTGAGCCACTGCCACACTCAAACCGCGCTTGCTAGTCAGGCGGGATATCTGGGTTGACTTTGGGGCATAGGTCACCCAGATGGTATCGCATGCCTGGCGCAATGGTCCCTCCAGAAGCTTGATCGCCTCGACGACGATCACCTTTTGCGACGAACGACGGACGAGCAGATCCACGGCCTGCCGTACCAGGGGATGGACGATGGCTTCGAGCTGAGTGAGCGCGTCAGGGTCTGAAAACACCACCCGCGCCAGCTTAGCCCGGTCAATCTGCCCATCAGGGCTTAAAATCCACTTACCGAAAGTATCCACCACGGTCTTGTAGCCAGGTGCGTCCTTGGCAATGGCGCGATGACCCAGGGCGTCGGCATCGATGCCGTATGCGCCTAGGTGTTCCAGCATTTTTCGGACCACACTTTTACCGGTGGCGATATTGCCGGTCAGCCCGATGACGAATTTTCCTGGCCAGGCGCTCATCCTGCCTCCCGTGTGATGTCTTCATTTTAGTCGCAGTAAGGAAGAATGTCAAAGGTTCTTGCAAAAATAATAAGTGGGGTGTGAAATATGCCGGGAACAATGAAAAGGGGACGATCCTCCAAACGGTCAGCTCGATTATGTCCAAAATAAACACATTAGAAGGTAATCCAACTGCTGACTTTTATGCGGTCTTGATCGGCCTGGATAAATAACAGTTCATTATGAACGCTACTTTGCTAGATAATCTGATATTTTGGGCCTACAAGCCAGAATTGTTTCCGACACTCTGGATGTTACTATCTACCAAACGTTTGGTACGTTCGATTTGGCGCGGTTTTCGTCAATTGTGATTTTAAATTAACCGGATAGGATGGACACCCATACAGCGGAAGGAAGCATGAACCATTGGCTCACACTGACAAACTATTAACCCTAGCCATAATATGTTCCAACGGAGTGGCTCGTCCCTCAGCCCAGATTCTCTTAAAGTCCGTTTCTCCCAAACGGGCATTAACCTCCATAATAGCTGAGTTATAGCTCTCCTGGTAAGAAGGAGGCAATGGGGAGGTATAGCGCTCGCGCAGACTTTCAGCTGCTCCCCATAGGAGCGTTGCATCTTCATGGAGATCCAAACCTTTGTAATCCAAAGCGAGCGCTTCTAGTACAAAGGCGATATCTAAATTATGTTTGTACTCCCAATGAATGTTCAGAGATTTTTTAAAAAAGTCGACAGCTTGTTTGTATTTACCCTGCGACCGGAGAATGCCTCCTAGCCCCCCTAGCGAGAAAGCGATAGCTAATTTATTATCGAGCTTAATTGATAGAAGCAAGCCAGTTTGAAATAAACGAGCAGCTATATCGAATTTTCCTTGTCTCATCCGCAGGTCACCGAGACGGATCAGCGCCTCCGCTTGATGCCTTTCATCCTGAGTCTCTTGAAACATCGACAGGCTTTTTGTTAGCAGTCGGGCGCCTCGATCAAATTCGCTATTAAGGTAGCTAACAATACCAAGGTTCATAAGTGAGAGTCCGATGCCTCGCCTATCTTTCAATTCCTTAAATATCGTGAGACTCTGCTTGCTTAATAAAACAGCCTGTTCAAAATTACCCAGGTTTCGGGCAATGAACCCGGAATTAATAAGCGCATATGCCCGAGCAGACGGGAATTGACCTTTATTCAAGTTAAGCATACTGTTGAGCCAACAATTCCCCTCATCAAGGTATCCATTCTCATTCCAGAAGGATCCAATGGCAGTCGCCAGTCGCAACCCATGCTCCTGAGCTCCACTTTCTGCCGCCCAATTTAAAGCGGCGCGGAAATTATCAAGCTCTTTCTCAACAAATTTGTGCCTGGGAGCCTCAATCGCTGTGGCTGACATCGACCCTGAATTTTCTGCATGCCTCAAGTAGAAAGAAAGATGGGCGTCGCGGTATCGGTTCGTATCACCTGCACCCATCAGTTTTTCCTCCGTATACAGCCTCAGAAGTATGTGCATATCATAGCGGTCTGAGGGATCACGCCGTAATAAGGATTGAATCACCAGAAATTCTAATGTTTTTTCATTTGTATCAATGATTTCTTCGGCAGCTGGTAAAGTGAACCCACCTCGGAAGATAGAAAGCGCAGAAAAGACACGTTTTTCTTCTTCCGACAATAATCGCCAGGAAAAATCAAATGCTGCCCGAATACTACGCTGTCTTTCTGGTACGTCCTGCATTGTGCTCGCCAAAATATCCAGACAGTTTTTAATTTCGTTTTCAATTTCTCGGCACGAGCGCGTTCGGGTCCATGAGGCTGCCAGTTCAATTGCCAGTGGCATGCCCTCTACCAGCTTACAGATATTTACTATGCTGTCAATATTTTCATCGTTCAGAGAAAACCCTGATGATGCACGGCTGGCGGTTTGTATGAATAAACGCACCGCGTCATAAGATTGGAGGTCCTGAGTTGTAATATCTGGGGGAAATTTCATTCCCTGCACATTGAAAACTTGCTCCATCCTTAGGTTCAATGGCTGGCGTGAGGTTATCAGGAGAGATATCATCGGCGCAGTTCGCATTATATATAAAATGACACCAATACCATCGAGAAGGTGCTCGAAATTATCCAACACCAGAAGCATTGCCTTATCGCGTAAATAATCCAGAAGATAGGCTTCCGGTTTCTGCGCAGCCGGTGCTTGCAGCACAAGCGCGTCCAGAATCGTAGTAGGAATATAAGCAGGGTCGTCCAGCTGAGCGAGCGGAACAAAATATACGCCGTCTAAAAAGCGATCCTTTTGGTCAGATGCGACCTGGATGGCGATGCGGGTTTTTCCAATCCCCCCAGGACCTACCAGGGTGATGAGCCGGGAATCAGGCTGCTTAATGAGGTTGTTGATCTGCACTAATTCGTTCTCATAACCGACGAATGGAGACAGGGGCTGGTAGAATGCCAGATTGGAAACCGCTGGTTGGAAGATAACCGGATCAACAGGCAAGTGGAGCTGGTCAAACGATAGTTCAGCGCTGGCTGTTTTTAGAAAAACTTCGAGCTCCTTGTCATGGATGTGAAGACAATCCGCAATTCGTTCTGCCATCTGACGGGATGGACGGCGCTCATCCATCTCGATCTTTTTGATAGTCGAAAGCGCGCAATAGACCTGACCAGCAAGTTCTGTCTGTGTCAGGTCTAACGCTTTACGACGTCGACGTACCCAATAGCCGAAAGAGAAGCCCTTGTTCAATGATATCCTCCCCATAAAACAAGTAATATTAATATATCATATTGTGTCCAAATAGTCCACCTTAATTGAAATACAAGATGATAAAGTATATCCATGTTCCTGCCCGGGCACTCGCATAATGGGCAGGGCACCAAGATTGATACTAAAACATTAAAAATGAAGGATAGAAAAAATGAGCACAAAAATCAGAATCAGTATTTGGATTGTAACTTTATTCCTGGTCTTTTCTGGAATAGGGTTGTCTAACCAGAAGGCATTTGCTGCAAGTGGAACCCTCCAGAATACGGCATTTATCTCGGTTTACCCTGGGTATGCGATGGCAACCGTCCACGCTGGGCTTTCCTATAGTGTTGCCTTGCTACGCCAAGCGTCCCGAGGTATTGCCCAGACCAGTTTTAGCGCGGTCGTGCTTCCATCTAGTGCTGCTCTGCTACGCCAAGCTTCCCGAGGGCTAGTCCTGAACAGTTTGAGCGCCAATGACATCGATGAATCCCGCTTGATCAATGCATACCGCTTGCAGTCAATATCGCGCTACTCAGCAGTGCTCTCCTCAAACGAAGCCCTGCTACGCAGTGCTTCACGAGGCATTGATCTGACCACCCTGAGCACCAGTAACATTGATGAATCCCGCTTGATCGATGTTTACCGCTTGCAGGCAATAGCGCGCTTCTCAGCAGTGCTTCCCTCAAACGTAGCCCTAACCACCCTGAGCGCGAATAACATCGATGAATCCCGCTTGATCAATGCTTATCGCTTGCAGGCATTAGCGCGCTTCTCAGCAGTGCTTCCCTCAAACGTTGCCCTGGACACCCTGAGCGCGAATAACATCGATGAATCCCGTTTGCTGGAAAATTATCGCTGGCAGGCAATTGAGCGATTTTACTCCACCTATGGAGGCCGTTGATGTGAGCATCCTAAGGGCAGCAGATGTCCCGATTTACCGCTGTCAGGTGATGCCGTACTTTATGGTATGCCTTCTTTGCCGAACATCCATGACAAGATCAAACCAGATTCAACCTTGATTGGCGGAAAACCATCCTGAGAAATGAAAATGCAACCCCCCAGGGAATCGCTTGGGGGGTTGACAAATAACAAAATTCCGGGCGATATTACACACCTTATGCAAGAGAACCACACCCCGGACAGGTACGCTGACGAGCCGGACCATTTTCATGCCGCAGTACGAGCAGAACTTGGTGTCTGCAGCAAGCAGTTTCCGGTCCTCTGAACAACGGTCGGTCGAAGAATAGTAATAAACTACACCGAATGTAACTATGTGTTCAATCGACACTTCACTGCCAGGATAAACAATCCCAGCAACCCGGCATACAATACCATTAGGCACACGGGGATCATCTCAAGTGAAATTCGGCCAGCAAGAATCCCAATCGTACTTGGGATGACCGCCGTCCCCAGACCGCTCGCAGCCATTTGCATACCAATGGTGTTGGCGGCATTATGCGCACCCACCCGTTGGCTAGTCCCAGATATCAAGGCCGGAAAGATAGGGGCAATGGCTAACCCGATCAATGGCGGTGATATCAGATTCACCACATTGACTGGGTTCCACCATAACAACACCGCACCCAACAGCGCCGCAACCAGGCCGCCCATCACCAACCGATTGACGCCCACTCGTTTGGCGTACAGGCCGGCCAAAACCCTGCCCAGGGTAAAGGCTGCCCAGTAGCTACCAACCAACAGCCCGGCCACTCCCGTAGAAATGCCGCGTGACTCTACCAGCAGAGTGTACGCCCACGTTCCCATCGATACCTCAGCACCAACGTACAGGAAAAACAAAAGCACGCTTAACCACACTCTGGATTCGACAAGCGTAGTACTCAGGGGTGTTTTGTAATCGGTCAGGCGCTTGGGCTGTTCGCCCCCAATGGGAGCTTCTTTTTGGTTCCATAATGGTAGGGTCAGTGCAAAACAAACCGCCAGGACAAGCTGAAAGACCCCCACCACCCTGTAACCCAATCGCCAGGAATTCTGAGCTGTTATGGCGATAGTCATGATAAGTGGACCAAGCGTAACGCCAATTCCGTAGCAAGCGTGCAGCCACTGCATCAACCCCACGCTAAAATTCGCCGCGACGTAAGTGTTGAGACCGGCATCGATTGCTCCCGCTCCGAGACCAGCCACCACCCCCAGCAGGACCATAATCCACCAGGCTGGGGCCAGGGTGTAGCCAATCAAACCCGCCCCGGTCATAGCGCAGCTGATTGCCAGTAATTTGCCAACACCCACACGCGCGATCAACGGGCCGCTCAAAAAACTGGAGGTCAGATACCCTACCACAGCTGCAGTAATCAGCAGGCCAATCGCATCTATAGGGAGGGAAAAATTTGACCGGATCGAGGGCCAGGCAACTCCCAACAAGCCATCCGGCATTCCCAAGGCAATGAAAGCAACATATGCCAGAACAACAAGGCCGAGTTTAGGATATTGTCTAACCTTAACCAGAAGTCTCAAGAGTGATTTCCCTTCAGCGATATCGTTGATTCGGTATCAAATAATGCAAATAAACCTGATTCCACGATCAGCTCTACGGGTTCTGTACTTTGACAGGTGATTCACCGATTAGCCAGACCGCGAGCGGTGGCAGGGCGTTCCCGGTTAGGTACCAGAGCATATCAGCAATGATGGGAATAAGCCCGGGTGCAAACACCATCAAGCTACTGCTGGCGAACTACCTCGATCCACCAATGTCGTGAATCAGCGCGTACAGCGCCTAAAACAAAAGGAAGCCTGCATATCCGAACCAATGCCAACGCTTGATCATGCGCCAACCAATCATTCCGAAAACACCTCCGCCCACTATCCCAGCAAGGACATAACCGCTCAGTGGGAATTGGCCGCTCGCTGACCAAGCGGTGTACGTCCACCAGCCGAAGGCCGCGGCAATTCGATCCCAGGTATAGTTTTCCGTGGCATATAGAGCTGACCCTACCAACGCGCCCAACAGATGGCGGCGGGTGGCATGGGTGAAATAGGCGCTCAGAAGAAACAGTCATGGGGCAACAATGAAACCGATGATCAAAGCGTTTGAAGGAGTCAGGATTGGCATATATACTGGATAATTCCTCGAGCAGCATTCAGGACCGATTGAATCCAAGGGTCGCGATCGAATGCTGGCTATGGATTGATTTTACGCCATAATTTCAGAAAATAATAAATCGCCCATTGCTTTGACGATAAAATCCTGCTCAATGGCAGAAACTGCGAAGCTTATTGGTGTATGAACCAAGGACATTCATGGCGAGTATGTTAATCATCGTTTATGAAATGATTAACGTCAAGGGGAAAAAACGGTATATAATTGTCGGACTGTCTGAAAAAATAGAGTCAATGATGATTAAGTAGAGAGGAGGTGTAATATACGAGATCATCAATGGATAAGAAATTGGTTCATAAAATGATAACTCTTTCAAATAAGAAAAGGTAAATTCAAGGAGGATATAGTAAATATGAAACACAATCGCTTGTACAAAATTTTTGGCGTGTTGATCGTGACGGTCATGATATTGACAGCATGCGCCCCCGCCACTTCACAGCCTACTACGCCACCCACAGCTGTACCACCTACTCAGGGAGCTGCACCGACTGCGGTCCCACCGACTAAAGTCCCACCAACTGCTGTCCCACCGACTGCAGTCCCACCAACCACAGCACCTTCCAAGACCACGATCATCATCGGTACGACAGATAAGATCGCCAGCCTTGACCCGGCGGATGCCTATGCGGTGCATGACTGGGAAATTATTCTGAATGTAAATGATGGTTTGCTCAGATTTAAACCGGGCACTACTGACCTTGAACCGGTGCTGGCAACCACACTGCCCACGATATCTTCAGATGGCCTGACCTATACCTTTACATTGAAGGATGGGATCAAGTTAGCTGATGGGACACCGCTGGATGCTACGATGTATGCGGCACAGCTCAACCGTCTTCTGACCATCGGATCTACATGCCCGAATGATGTGGCTGATTCATTGGCCGTACCCTTCGTCAAGAGCATAGAAGCGCCGGATGCCAAGACCATCGTCTTCACGCTTAAGGTACCGGTCGCCTTCTTCCCTCAAATCCTGGCTCTTCCCCCTTATGTCACGTCAGATTCAAAGATTTTCCTGGCAGACCAATGTGTGCTGTTCCCGACTGCACCCGTCTACGGCACCGGACCGTGGTTCATCTCACAATATAACCAGAGTGAGCAGATGGTCTTCGAGCCGAACCCCTACTACACGGGTGACATGAAACCGCAGGTCGACCAGATCATCATCAAATTCTACAGCGATCCCAATACCATGTCTCTGGCAGTCCAGAGTGGTGAGATCGACGTCGCCTGGCGCATCCTATCACCTGAGCAATTGACACCGTTGAAGAGTGTTTCTGGCTTAACCGTAGGGGACGTCAATGGCGGTGGCATCCGCTTCCTGGTGATCAACCATACCATGGCACCGACCAATGACCCGAACGTGGGAAAGGCCATCGCTTCGGCCATCGACCGCAATGCCATCGTCGACACCGTGTATGGTGGTAATGTATCCCCACTATACTCGATGGTCCCGCCTGGCTTCTTGGGTGCGAGCGAGGCGTTTGATACCACCTACACCTCGCCGAACTTGGATGAAGCCAAGAAATACCTGGAAGCCTCAGGCTACTCTGCCAGCAAGCCGCTGAAGCTTGATGTATGGTACCCGCCTGAACACTATGGTGCCTCAACTGTGGCCGCCATGCAGCTGATCAAGACCCAGCTGGAAGCAACTGGCGAGATCCAGGTGAACCTGCAGGCACAGGAGTGGAGCACTTACGTCACTTCCCTGACCGGCGGTAAAGCCTACCCTGTGGGTATCCTGGGTTGGTTCTTTGATTATCCTGACAGCTCCAACTACCTCGATCCCTTCGTATACAACAAGGGTGAAGGCACCAATGTGACCATCCCAGCGGAAGGATCCAGCTATGGTACACCCATCTCCGGAACCTTTGGCACGGATGCAACCAATCTGGTGAACCTGCTCAACCAGGCTGACACCGAGACCGATCTGGTCAAGCGTGCTGATCTCTACAAGCAGGCACAACAGATCTCCGCAGATATGGTATTAACCGTACCACTGTACTTTGTCGCCGAGCATGTGGTTTATCGGAGCAGTATCAAGGGATCCAGCGCATTCGTTTCTCCTGAAGCGCTGAACATAGGCCCAACAATTGAGCTCTGGTATTCGTTGCTAACCAAGACACCTTAATATATAATTTCTGTACATGGGGGGCGGGTTAACCGCCCGCTCCCCAAATTTTTTCTGATCAGCACCCATGCAACCGATTGCCCTGATCGCCCTTATCATCGGTATTCCCGCGCTGCTCCTGCTGGGTTATGTGTTTATTCGAGGCAGCTCAGGTCTGCGCCGCTATATCCTGACGCGTATCGTGATGACTCTGCCGATGGTTCTGATCCTGGGTTCGCTGGTCTTTTTGATCATGCGTGTCATCCCTGGAGATCCGGTCAGCTCTCAGCTCGGTCCCAAGGGTACCCCAGAGATGATCGCCAATATCCGCCAGGAACTGGGCTTGAACGATCCGATATACGTTCAATATGGCCGGTACCTGGTGCAATTGTTTACCCTTCACTTCGGAAACAGCCTCATCGGTGCGCATCGTCCGATCACCGATGAAATGAGTGAGCGCTTCCCAGCAACGTTGGAACTGATCGTTCCAGCCTCGATCTTGGCTTTGGGCATCGGGATCTACGGCGGTGCCTGGGCAGCCTCGCGCCGTAAGGGTCCGGTGGATTATGCCTGGCGTATCTATGCAGTGGTCATATATTCACTGCCCATCTTCTGGTTGGGTCTGATGTTACAGCTCCTGTTTGGGGTTAAGCTTGCTATCCTGCCTATTTCGGGTCGAATCGATCCAATCATAGGGACAACTTTAACGCATATCACCAATATCTACATCATCGATGCAATCATCACCGGTAATTGGTTAGCATTGAAGTCCGTGCTCGAACATTTAGTATTACCGACGGTTACACTGGGATTGATCCTCTCGGGAGTTTTCGTCCGTCTCACCCGGGTTAATGTAATTGAAACCCTCTCGATGGACTATATCTCAGCCGCACGCGCACGGGGAATACGCGAGCGCATTCTAGTCTACAGCCATGCGCTTAAGAACGCCCTGATCCCCATTATCACCCTGATCGGACTGCAGGTGGCCATCCTACTGGCAGGAGCAGTGCTGACTGAAACAGTATTTTCCTGGCCTGGCATGGGCAGCTATCTAGTAGAGCGCATCTCGGCACGGGATTATACGGCGGTGCAAAGCACAATTGCAGTATTTGCATTATTGGTGGCGATGATCAGCCTGGCAGTCGATGTCATTTACAGTCTGGTTGACCCCAGGGTGAGGTACTAAAGCATGAAAAATATTGGAGTGCGCCCCCCTGAAATCACGCCGGATACCACTACCTGGGAGGTTGAGCTGGAAAAAGTCGGTCTCGTCCGGCGCATCCTGAATGCCAGGAAATGGTACGGCGCCGACTGGTGGTTTGTAGCCATTTCATCAGTTTTAGTTGCTATCTTCATAATTATTGCTGTTGTTCCGCAATTATTTGCACCTTTCACTCCCGAAACGCAGGTAGGTCCTAGCTTTCTGCCACCCGGTGAATATCCACCGGTTCCAGTCCTGGTCGTCCCGATCACCTCGACAGTCAACACACTTTCAGATATGGCAGTCACCAGCAGCCAACCACGACCTGTAGTCAGTGTAGTCCAGGGAGGTAATTCTGCCGGTGCATTAAATGATGCCGCCCAAGCGATCGATAACAAGATTAAAAATGAGCCGGCAGGACTGCGCCTGCGACCCGTAATCGATCGTTATCCAACCGTACAGGAAGCACTTCAGGCCGTCGCCGACGGGAAAGACAAAGCCGCGGTAATTCAGTCCAATGAGTTTAAGGATGCCTCCGCACAGTACCCCACTCTGCATCAGGCCGAAAACCTCGCTGGCGGTGCTCAGACCGCAGGTGGGTTCTTGTTGGGGACCAATGATATCGGTCAGGATGTATGGAGCCGGATACTATGGGGGACTCGAGTAGCGTTGACGATTGGGTTCAGCTCATCGATCATCGCGTTGGTGTTAGGTGTGCCATTGGGATTAATGGCGGCTTTCGTCGGTGGCGCACCTGACCGCCTGTTAAGCTTGCTGATGGACAGTATGTATGCATTTCCGGGTTTGATCCTGGCGATTGCCATTACTGCCGTCCTGGGTCCCAGTGTATTAAACGTCATCGTAGCGATTGCGGTGCTATATATTCCCACGTATTATCGTATTGTGAGAGGCCAGTCGCTGGCGGTAAAAGAGGAAGTGTACGTTGAAGCTGCCCGCAGTATTGGGGCGCGCAGCTGGGAAATTTTACAACGCTACATTTTCCCCAATGTGATCCCCTCGGTAGCAATCATCTTTTCGGTCAACGTGGCAGATGCCATCCTAACTGGCGCTGGCTTATCCTTCCTCGGTCTTGGCCTACCCCCGACTATTGCCGACTGGGGAATAGACCTGGCGAGGGGACAACGTTTCATCCAGAATGCCTGGTGGATGATCACTTTCCCAGGTCTCACGATCCTGCTGGTGGTATTGGCCTTTACCATGCTGGGTGAGGGCTTGACCGAGATATTCAACCCCAAGCTGAGGTCACGCTGATGCCCGAAGATATTTTATATTCTATCCGTCACCTGACCGTTGAATATACCACCCGGGCAGGGACAGTCCCGGCAGTGGATGACGTCTCACTCGATATCCGGCGGGGTGAAATCCTGGGTCTGGTGGGCGAGTCGGGCTGTGGAAAATCCACACTGGGTAAAGGGTTGATGCGGTTACATACCGGCCCGGCAAAGATCACCCAAGGTGAGCTGTGGTTTGATGGGCGTGATCTGATGACCCTACCCCTCGATGAGATGCCGGAGATTCGTGGGGCAGAAATCGGTATGGTTTTTCAAGACCCCATGACCAGCCTCAACCCGGTGCAGCGTATTAGCGACCACCTGACAGAAACTATTCAAACCCACGAACCCGAGGTATCTGAAAAAGAAGCGCGTAAACGATCTGAAGTGCTGATCGAACGTCTGGGTATTCGCCGTGAGCGGATCACAGATTATCCCCATCAGATGTCCGGTGGAATGCGCCAAAGGGTGATGATCTCTCTGGCGCTGGCTTTGCGGACAAAATTAGTAATCGCGGATGAACCGACCACCTCATTGGATGTGATCGTCGAGGCCAAATTCCTCGACCTGCTCAAGGAGTTGCAGAAGGAGTTTGGGTTAACCATCCTGCTGATCACCCACAACATTGGCGTGGTGGCTGAAATTTCAGACCGCATCGCGGTGATGTATGCCGCCAAGATGATGGAGGTGGGGGATGTCAAGGATGTCTTCGCCCAACCCAAGCACCCATATACTCAGGGATTGCTGCGTTCGGTGCCGAATATCAAGCTGGATGGTGCCGAGCTGTATAAGATGGCGGGCGCACCTCCAGATCTATCCCACCCGCCAGCTGGCTGTCGGTTTCATCCACGCTGCCCATTTGTGATGGATATCTGCAAGGAGCAAACCCCTCCCCTGGAAGTCATCGAGGGAAACCAATTAGCTGCATGCTGGTTGTATCCTTCGGTAATGGCGAAGAGACAGGAGGCAAGCCATGCCTGAGACCCCTTCAGTGGGCACAAACGCTCTCCAGAGAGAAGCCTCCACCAGCACTAATGAGCTGGTGCGAGTCGAGCATGTGAGTAAATTCTTCCCTGTCCAAACCGGCCTGTTTGCCTCGTTGATGAACCGGGGAAACGTCCCGTCAGTTAGAGCTGTGGATGACGTTAGTTTTACCATCCATAAGGGCGAAGTGTTTGGGCTGGCAGGCGAGAGTGGCAGCGGGAAATCCACCATTGGGAGATTGGTCTTACGCTTGTTGGAAGCCACAGCGGGGAAGGTGATCTTCGACGGCGTTGACCTGGGCAAACTGTCTGGAGGAGAAATGCGTCGCATGCGGGCGCGCATGCAAATCGTCTTCCAGGACCCTCTGGCTTCGCTCAACCCACGCATGACCCTGGGTCAGGCGATTGACCATCCCGCCAAGATCCATCTAACCAAGCTCTCAACCGATGAACGGAAAAAACGAATCTATGATATCCTGTCCGCGGTGGGTATGAACCCGGCGAAGGCTTTTTATGACCTGTACCCCCACCAGATCTCTGGTGGACAGCGCCAGCGGGTGGTGCTGGCTCGAGCCTTGGTAACCAATCCAGCGCTCATCGTGGCGGATGAGCCGATCGCCATGGCTGACGTTTCAGTCCGGGCACTTTTACTCGACCTAATGATGAAGCTCAAGGAAGAGTTCAACCTGACCTATCTGTTCATCACACACGACCTGGCGACGGCGAAATATGTGTGCAACCGCATCGCCATTCTATACCTGGGAAAACTATGCGAAGTAGGGCCTCTGCGGGATGTCTATGAGAGCTCGGTGCACCCTTATACGCATGCTCTGTTGGAAGCAGTACCTGTACCCGATCCAACCCATCGACGCACCGAGGCCATGCCCGCGGGTGAGATACCCAATGCGATTAACCCGCCTCCTGGGTGCCATTATCACCCACGCTGCCCGATGGCCCGGCCAAATTGCTCCGTTGATGAACCGCCACTGCGCGAGCTACTCCCACAGCACTTTACTGCCTGTCATTACGCCGAAGAACTGCTTAAATAATACCTTCCAGGAGATTAAGCGTATTATCGCCCTTACTGGGATTGCATAAGGCGAATGCAGCACCAGCTTCGGCGGCGTTTTTATTGATGGAAATGGGTTTGATTGTTATCAGCGAAAAAGGGGAATTAATCTCAAAGTTGTTTTAAATCGATGAACCGCACGAAGTTTTCCCCCAGAAAAACCTCCAGCCGCTCAACTCGACACATTGAGCGCCAGCTCAACTTGCGGCTCCTGCCAATCCTGGTGGGCGTGCTGGCAGTCCTGTATATACTGACTGGCTTTCGAGGCTGGCTGATCTTCACGATTGGCACTGCTGGCGCCTGGCTAATGGCTTTCGTGTGGATCTACTCATTGGAGCGCAATCTGTGGATCGATCGCAAGATCCACCATGCATGGTCAACCGTCGGCGAGTCGGTGCCTGAAGAAGTAAAACTCACCAATCACGGTTGGCTGCCTGCTTTGTGGGTGGAAATCACCGATGAGTCGTCATCAATCGAGACTCCGCTGCGCATTGTCTCTGATGTTGGTCAGCGTACGTCACGCAACCGACACCTTAATCATTTATTCAAGCGGCGAGGTCTGTACACCCTCGGTCCAACCCGCCTGCGTTGCGGCGATCCATTCGGAATTTATACCCTGACGATGTTTGATCAGCATGCCAGCACCATATTGGTCACACCGCCAGTGCTCAGCCTTTCCCGGCTCAAAATCCCATCGGGAGGCATTTCGGGGGATGAGCGGCACCGGGGCGGGTACATCGAACGCAACATCAGTGATGTGGGTCTGCGCAACTACGTGTCCGGAGACAGTTTGAAGTATATCCACTGGCGCGCTTCCGCCCATTTTGACAGCCTGGTCGTCAGGCAGCTCGAAACCGCAACGACCCGCGACTGGTGGATCGTGGTTGACCTGGAAAGCTCGGCCCAGGCAGGGAGTGGAGAGAACTCCACTCTGGAACTGTGTATCGTGCTGGCAGCTTCCCTGGCAATGCGCGGTCTGAAGGAGTTACGCAGGGTCGGTTTATCGATGGCTGGCAGCCAATTTGTTTGGCTCGATCCCGGGTCAGATCCGGCACAGGGCTGGCGTATCCTACGCTACCTGGCGGTGGCTCAGGTGGGGCACCAGTCGCTTTCCGACCTGCTGATGCAAGGCAGGTTCGGACAGGCAGGCACGACAATCCTGATTACGCCATCCACTGATCCAGTCTGGGTAGCGACCGCAGAACGCCACCGGAACAGAGCGGGGATAATGTCGCTTCTGGTAAACCCGGCTGATTTTGGCGGCCTGATTAATCAAAGTAAAGTGATCTCGGCGCTGGCGCATAGCCGGATCCCATATGCAAGCATGCCCAGGTCACTGCTAGAAGAGGCTTACTCCATATCAGCTCAGGGTACCCGCAGGCGGATAGCTGCTGGCGGGATGGGGAAACGGTATCTCCAGCGAGGGAGGCAGAGTTGGCAGAGTATGGATTGAAGCGCTCCCTGGATGCCGCTGTTAGACGAGCCAGGAGAGCCGAGAAATTCGTCACCCTGCTGCTGCTGTTTATCCTGCTAACCGCTGCTGCGGCTGGAGTGTCGGTGGTGCTGACCGGTCCGGATTGGGCCTCATTATGGCAAAGCCTATTGTTCGGGCTGCTGCTCGGTTGGCTGCTCGCCATCTTTCGCTGGCCGGCCTGGCGCTCGGCCCTAGTAGTGACCTTGCTCGGGCTGCTGCTCAGCCTTCTGTACGCCGGCGGGTTGAACGAAAAAGTTATTCTGGTGTTTGCAGAGATCTTCCGGCTGGCTGGCATTTTCCTATCAACCCTAAAATTCAAAGGGCTTGACCTCACCCCTCTCACTATATCTGTGCAGCAGGTATTTATTTCCACCGGGGTAGTGCTGGGACGGGTGGCAGCATGGCTTAGTGATCTACGCACGGGACAGGCCAGCTTCGATCCTGTAGCAGCCGGATGTGTGTGGAGCTTTCTGGTATGGCTGGTGTCGGCATGGGCAGGCTGGGTGGTGGAAGCCATCGGGAATGCCCTCCTGGCAGTGCTACCCGCCCTACTTTTGAATTTGATCACCCTCTCTTATGGTCGAAATAACTCGCCCTCGATCTATCTCACCCTGGGGGTGACCCTGGTGCTCATCGGGGTGGTGCATTACGACCAGCGAGAGCAAGGATGGAATAAATCCAAAGTTGCCTACCCCGAGCACAAAAGTCGTGAGATAGGCAGGATATCACTGATCCTCGCCATCGTCCTGGTGGTGCTTTCGGCAGCCTTTTCATCACTTTCACTCCAGCGAATCCTCACGCGGAGCACCGAGACCAGACGATCTTCCAATCAAGGAGAAAGCGGGCTGGCGAAGTCTTTGGGAATTGTGCCTGCTGCTACCCCCACACCCGACCCCTTCAGCACCTTGCGCAGCCCGGGGCTACCCCGTGAGCTGCTGATCGGCAGCGGTCCGGAGCTTTCTGGCGAGCAGGTGATGTCGGTGAAGGTGAATGACCTGGCTTCACTCCTACAGGCGGGCCAGCTGCCCCCACTATACTGGCGCAGCTTCACCTACGACGTCTACACCGGGCACGGCTGGAAATCAAGCGCCACCGACCAACAGCCCTTACAACCAGACCAGGCGCTCCAACCAGACCAGCTGGCGGGGCATGTCCTAATTCAAGAATCGGTGAATGAGGTAACTGGGTTCGGTGGCTCGATCTATGCGGCGGGAGAACCAGTGTCTCTCAGCATACCCAGCAGCGCAGCCTGGCGCTCCTCCAATGACCTTTTCGGCATCCAGGCCTCAAGCACTGCCTTCGATATCCAATCCCTGGTTCCGGTCATCGATGAAAACACGCTGCGTGGCTCCGGGCAGGATTATCCCCGCTGGATCACCCAGCGATACCTTGCTCTGCTGCCGGAGGTTCCCACGCGGGTCAAGCAATTGGCCATCCAGCTCACCGCTACCGAGCCGACCCCTTATGACCGGGCACACGCCATCGAACAGTACCTGCGGAAATTTCCGTACACCCTGGATGTGCCACGCCCACCGGCCAACCAGGACCTGGTAGATTATTTCCTGTTTGACCTGCGAAAGGGATACTGCGACTATTATGCTTCGTCTATGGTGGTGCTGGCGCGGGCGGCGGGCATCCCCGCCAGGCTTGCCATCGGTTACGCCAGCGGCATATATAACGAATTTTCAAGGCGCTTCATCGTTACCCAGGCCGATGCGCACTCGTGGGTGGAGGTATATTTCCCGAGTACCGGTTGGGTATCTTTCGAGCCAACCGCCGGGCTGCCGGCGATAAACCGAACCGGACAGTTATTGCCAGCCGCGACCCCTGCCTCGAGCGTTCCGCTTGTGCCGACCAAAAGCAGCGGAACGGGCTTTGGCCACTTGGGGAAATATCTGGAATTGTTCCTGGTTGTTGGGGTGGCTGCGATCATCTTTTTGTGGATCATTGCCAATGAGATTTATTTACAACGTTCGAATCCCCTGCAGGCTGCCAAAGAGGTTTACCGCAGGCTGAGACGTTATGGCAAGCTTTTGAATGCTCCCATGGACGGAGGTGAAACCCCATACGAGTTTGGTGCCTCTCTCGCAGGGCGTATCACAGAAATCACCGATCATAGGTGGCTGGCGTCAGCAGCAGTCCATATTGTATCTGCATGCCAGGAGATCATCAGACAGATCGTGCTGCTGAGCTACCGCCCATCGCCCACAAAAACGGAGGCTACAACTGAATTGATTCACCAGTGGAGATCCTTGCGCTGGTGGCTGCGCCTGATGGGGATAATTGAAATTTGGAATTCATACCAAGACAGATTCCGGCAATGGTTTCCCAATCAACCTGAGGAACCCTTCCCGCCGCTTGAATAGGAGATGCACAATGCCAGCAGAAAATGATACGTATGGAGCCGTAACCAATGACATCCGCAATTTTGCTGAGGAGGTAATCAACAACGTTGAGAAGGTCATTGTTGGAAAGCGCCCGGTGATTGAACTGGTGTTGATCGCCCTGTTGTGTGAAGGGCATGTTTTGATCGAGGACGCTCCCGGAACAGGCAAGACTATGCTGGCAAGGGCGGTTGCAATCACTACGGGGTTGGAGTTCAAGCGGGTACAATGCACTCCCGACTTATTGCCCAACGATGTGACGGGTGTCTCAATATTCAACCAAAAAACCCGCCAATTTGAGTTTCGACCTGGACCGGTGTTCACCAACCTGCTGCTGGCCGATGAGATCAACCGGGCTACGCCGCGCACGCAAAGCGCACTCCTGGAGGCAATGGGTGAGGGGCAGGTCACGGTAGATGGCATGACCTATCCACTCGCCAAACCGTTCTTGCTGCTGGCGACCCAGAACCCGATCGAGTTCGAAGGCACCTTCCCACTGCCCGAGGCTCAAATGGACCGCTTCCTGCTGAAGATCAGCCTCGGTTACCCCGACCAGCCCAGTGAAGATGCGATGTTGCGAATGCAGCAGCTATCCCATCCCATTGACAGCCTGAATCAAGCGGTGGATGCGGCGAGACTGCCTGGGCTGCAACAGCAGGTGAGGCAGGTGAATGTGGTCGAAAGCATCAGGCGATACATTCTGAACCTGGTGAACAGTACGCGTGATCACCCCGCTCTGTCGCTGGGGGCCAGCCCGCGCGGCAGCCTGGCTTTGTTCCACACGGCACAGGCGCTTGCTGCCTTGCGTGGTAGGGATTACGTCATCCCCGATGACGTTAAGCATGTGGCAGTAGCCTGCCTGGCGCACCGCATGATGATGAACCCGGAAAATGCATTGAGCGGCGAGACCACCGAGGAGGTGGTGAGGGAGCTGCTCAAGGAGGTGGAAGTGCCGCTGGACAGTACATCAGAACACAGCTAAGGCAGAGAGCAAAGCTCCAGTGTGCTGTGACGCTTCTTGCGTATGAATGAGGATTAATAAACCTCTTTGCCATCCCCTGAGTTCAAGGTATACTAACCACTGACCGGAGCAGAATTATGACAGAAAAGACCTGGGAAACTTTGAAAATCCAATATTGCCAGCATGTGGACGAGAAGGTTGATTTGCAGGCGCAGGTGGTTTACCCACCCGATATGATGCCCGACCAACCGGCGCGCATCCTGGCGCATCGCTGCAGCCACGGCACAGCCTGCAATCTGGATGGACGTCCAAGCTGTATCTGGGCTGGCACGAACCCAACGTTCGACCCGTTTAAAGAATAAGTCGATATAAGACGGCAGAGGCGCAGAGGAGGGATTTGTAAAGCTGCGCTCGGAATTACATCTTTCAGGTCAAAAACCAACCGGACCAGAGGCGTATCTACCGGACCGTGATTTTCCCAACCGCCGCCTTTCCCTGTAGGAGCGCAGGGGAGGGATATGATGTGCAGCTCTCGGGATTACATCTTTCAGGTCAAAAACCAACCGCCGACTTTCCCTGTAGGAGCGCAGGGGAGGGATATGAAATGCAGCACTCGGGATCCCTCCCCTGCGCATCTACAAGTTAATAAATGTCTTCGCAATCAGTCATTTGTGTAAGTGATCCTCTGCCCACATCTCAGGATTGGCATCAATGTATTTCCAGATATTTTCATATTCCACCTGATTACGAATAATTTTCTCATAATAATTACGCTGCCAAACAGGTGGATGTGAAAATCCACGCATTGCATTGATCCTAAAGGAGACTGATGCTTTGTAAGCCCGCACAATAGTGCCTAATGAACCCATAGCAGTATTCTTATTTCTAATGTGGTGGTTGTGAGGGATTTGGTCTTGGTTCATCCAGATTTTCTTGTCTGCGTCGTTAACCAAAAATACAATCCCATGGATATGGTTCGGCATTATTATAAAAGAAGAAAAATTGGATTGGGGAAAACGCTGTCCTAACTGTACCCATTGTTCAAATGCGATCTCACCGGATGGATTCAGCTCCATTATCCCATTGACAATATTGCCGAAAAGGCATGCACGTCGATATGTAACGGTAGTTACAAAATAAGCACCTTCGAGCGAATAGTCATAATCCTTTAGGCGGATGGAATGACGATAATTAGTCACGGGTCAGACCTTATGGAGCACCAATTCATCAAGCTTCCGCATGGGTGTAGGAGTAGGATTTGAATATGGGGTATTCCGGGTAACTACCCTCAGATGCGACGCCCTGTAGAAGCGCAGGGGAGGGATTTGAAATCGGACACTTGGGATTCCTGCTTTGCGCCTAATTATCAGCGGGTCTGGTTGGCGCAAGGGAATAATTTAAACTGAATCCCTTAAGATTTCTCCCTTGCGCCCCTACGTGGTACAATCTGCGTCCTGACGATTATTGAATCACACCCAATTTTCGACCCACGCCGGAAAAGATCTCCAGACCTTTATCCAGGTCGTCACGGCTGTGGGCGGCGGAAATCATCACCCGAATGCGGGCTTTACCCTTGGGGACTGTGGGGAAGCCGATCGACATGGCAAACAATCCATTCTCAAACAGCTCACGGCTGAACTGTTGCGCCAAGGAGGCCTCACCCAGCATGATGGGGGTGATGGGGGTGGTGCTTAACCCTGTGTCAAAGCCCAGCTTGCGCATCTCAGATTTGAAGTAGCGGGCGTTGTCCCACAGCTTATCGACCAGCTCCGTCGAGCCTTCCAGGATATCCAATGCTGCCAGGCAAGCGGCCACATCGGGGACGGTCATGGCGGAGGAAAACAGGAAAGGGCGCCCGCGCTGGCGCAGCCACTCGACCACTACGGGATTGCCGGCGGAAACGCCGCCCACAACGCCGAAAGCCTTGGAAAGCGTGCCAATCTCAACGTCGACCTTGCCATGCAGACCGAAATGATCCACTATGCCGCGCCCGCCCTTGCCGATAACGCCTTCGCCGTGTGCGTCATCCACCATCAGGATAGTCTCATACTTTTGGGAAACTTCATAGATTTTATCCAGGGGTGCGATGTCTCCATCCATGCTGAAGACCCCATCCGTGATGACCATGGCGCGCGGGTACTTAGCGCGTTCTTCGCTTAACACGCGGTTCAAATCCTCGGGGTTGCAGTGGGTATAGCGGATGATCTTGGCGCCACTCAGCCGGCAACCATCAATGATGCTGGCATGGTTGAGCTCGTCCGAGAAGACGGCATCGTCCTTGCCCACCAGCGCAGGGATGGTGCCCAAGTTGGCAGTAAAACCCGATTGGAAGGTGATGGCGGCTTGAACCCCCTTGAATGCTGCCAGGCGGCGTTCGAGCTCGAGGTGCAAGTCCATGGTACCGGCGATGGAGCGCACTGCGGCAGGGCCTACCCCGTATTCTCGTACTGCCTCCTGGGCTGCTTCGACGATGCGCGGATGGTTAGCCAGCCCCAGGTAATTATTGGAGCAGAAGTTGAGCACGCGTTTGCCATCCACCACCAGCCAGGCTCCCTGGGGGCTGCTCAGCGTGCGGATGCGGTTGTATAAACCGTCATCTTTCAGTTTTTGGATTTCATCCTGGATCCATTGCAGTTTATCAGTCATATGGTCCCTCGTTTGGTTTGAAAATGATATTTATTTCGGCGGTTTCGGCTTGCGCCCGCCGCCAAAGGTGAACATGCGGGTAAATACCTGCCTTGCAGTGGGTAGCTCGGGGGTCGGTCCAATTTCAGTAACTGCCCAATTGGCAGCCGTGCGCTCCTTGAGCCACTTATCGTGCCCGTGCATGGCTTTCTCAACGTCTTGCTGCAGTTTTTCAACCTCGCCTGCAGCTATTTGCTGGCGCAGCATGGATAAATAGTCAATCAAGGCATCCATCCGCCGCAGCAGATGCTCCTGAGTGGATATCGCCTGGCTGGAGAGGCTGGTCACCTCACCAGACTGAGCCACAGCGCTGGTACCAGCAGCATATGGACGACCGGTCAGCTTGCGGGCATCCTGCCAACCTGGCTGATCCACACTGGTGTTCACCACGGCAACCGAGACCAGTTGGGGCAGGATATGGATGGCGGACATCATGCTATCGAGCTCAAGCTGGTCGATAAACAAGTGCGCGGCTCCCAGCAGGTGACTGAAGTCAGTCGCCAGCTTGATCGCTTCCGATGGCACATCACTGGGAGTGAGGATGGCGATTATGCCATCCTTGAACAGGTCGGCACGCGCGGCTTCAACGCCCAAGCCAGGGGCATATAGATATGCCGGGTTGATCACCGGAACAAGACCAACGTAATAGCGTTGAGGCGGCAGCAGCTCCATCACCCACTTGAAGACCTCGCCCTTCACCGGGGCTGTGTCCATAATGACGCAGTCTTCCTTCAGGTCCTGGGCAATCAATTGGAGGGTTTCATGGATTTGGTCCAAGGGAAGCGCCAGGACGACAATGGCAGCATCGTCGATAGCATTGAAGAGATTGAGCTCCACCTTATCCACGGCGCCCAGGGCTTTCGCCCGTTTGGCAATCTTAGGATCTTTATCGTGCCCAATACGCAGGAACAGGTCTTTGTGAGCCCCCAGCGCCAGCCCAATGGAAGCCCCGATCTGGCCTGTACCGATGATGGTGATCTTGACGGTCATCTGTTTCCTCAGCTAACTTTCATTATCAACCAGCCAAAGCTTACGCAGCAAGCTGTTTTCTGCGATTTCAGCTTCTTGGCAAGCCGGGTCGTGGTGTTTACGGATCAGGCTTTCAGTCAGGGGACTCACCTCAGCCTCTCGGGCCATCTGCGCGCCCCATTCGGCGTGGTTGCGTGCTACGATGAACGCCTTCCTCCAACCGGGTAGCCGATCCCATCCATTGGACGGAGGGATTCCCCAACGCGCTGCCTGGGCCGGTACCAACGTCTTCGCCAGAACCACAATCGTCCGTTCAACCGGGTTCATTCTGTGGCGCAGCTTGCCCACATCGTGCAGCAGAGCTGCCACCAAGAGATCAAATTGACTCTCTCCCTGCTCGATCAGCTTGCCATACATTGACAGGGAATGGCTTTGTTCAGCGGGCTGAAGCTGCTGAAATAGCACCCACTGCCCGTCGGTCAATAAAGCTTTCGCCTGCTCTAACTTTTGGGGATCAGTTTTTAAAGATATTATGCGCCAGAATTGGCGCACACGATACACGATGCGCACAACCTTTATCCGCCGATCAAGAAATGGGAAATGCTGGCTAAGGGTTGAAAGATGATCGTACCAATCACGTTGAATCCGAATTGTGGCAATACGAACAACAACACCATCAGGATTATCGGGCTGTAAGGCCGAATTCTATCGAAAAAATTCACTCCGGCAGGAGGTAAAAAATATTGGATCACCTTCTCTCCGTCTAAAGGGAACAAGGGGATCAGATTGAACAACATCAATAATAAATTTATCTCGATGAAAGTGTTCAAAAACGTGGCTACGTTTGGAAGAAAGGTCGCTGTCGATTGATTAATCTCGGCGCTTGAAACCAGGCCTACTCGGAAAAAGATGGCAGCTATAATCGCCATTAAAAAATTCGACGCAGGCCCTGCCAGCGAGACCAGCATGGGTGCTGCAGACGAACGCCTCTGCAGGGCGTATGGGTTTATAGGCACTGGTTTTGCCCATCCAAAACCCACCAGGAGCATCATGATCGTGCCGATCGGGTCAAGGTGAGCAAAAGGGTTGAGCGTCAGGCGTCCGTTCACCCGGGGTGTATCATCTCCGAATCGATCGGCTACCCAGGCATGGGCAAACTCGTGTACCGGGAAGGCAGTTAATAAAATGATGATATATGTGATCACCACAGATGGATTGCTAAATATGTTCAACAAGGCCAGGTGTCTCCTTCGGCAGGATTATACCATCCAAGGGTATTTGGCCTGCGTGTTATAATGCCCTCATGCTGCCCGATTTACGGCTGGATGATGTGCTTCGTTTACGCAAGCCACACCCCTGCGGGGGTTATGAATGGAAAGTCGTCCGGCTAGGTGCGGATATTGGTATAGAATGCCTGAGCTGCGGGCACCGGGTACTCCTGCCCCGCCGCCAGCTTGCACGCAGGGTGAAGACCATAACACCCCACGCTGAATCGCCCGGCTTCTCCAATGGCTGATCTTCCTTCCAAACGACCACACATCCTGTTCTTATTCTCAGATACCGGGGGTGGCCACCGCAGCTCCACGGAAGCGATTATCGAGGCGCTAAAGCTTGAGTTCGACGACCTCATCAGCACTCAAATGGTGGATATCTTCCTGGATGCCGCCCCACGCCCGCTAAACTATGCCCCCAAAATGTACCCATATATGGTGCGCGTGCCTGAGATGTGGGGGCTGGGCTACCGCATCAGCGATGGCAATCGCCGGGCAAAGATGCTCGTCAAGAGTGCCTACCCATACGTGCGGCGGAAGCTGCGAAAAGTGATCAACCGCTACCCGGCAGATATGATCGTCTCCGTGCACCCCCTGGCGAATGACCCATTCCTGCATGCCCTGGGAAAGAATCGCCCACCCTTCATCACCGTGGTCACAGATCTGATCACCGGTCATACCTTATGGTATCACCAGGGGGTGGACTTATGCGTGGTGCCAACAGAAGCTGCCTACCAGCATGCCTTACTGTCGGGTCTACTGCCGGAACAGGTCAAAATCATTGGATTGCCTGTGGCGAGCCGCTTTTGCCAGCCGACCGGGGATAAAAATGCCCTACGTCAGAAGTTGGGATGGCCTGAAGACAAGCTTATTGTGCTGCTCGTTGGCGGTGGAGAGGGCATGGGGCCGCTTGAAAAAACCGCAGTGGCGATCGCCGAAGCCAACCTGCCCATCACCCTGGTGGTCGTCGCCGGGCGCAATGCGGAACTCAAAGAACGCCTGGATGCCCGGCAGTGGCCGATGAAGACCCTGATCTACGGTTTCGTCTATGAGATGCCAGACTTCATGCGTGCGGCGGATATCCTGGTCACGAAAGCAGGCCCGAGCACCATCACCGAGGCGCTTAACGCCGGGCTACCCCTCATCCTATACAGCCGGTTGCCGGGTCAAGAAGATGGCAATGTGGATTACGTGCTCTCCGAGGGGGTGGGGCTGTGGGCGCCGAAAACCAGCTATATCGTCAGCGCCCTGCATGCCTGGATCAACCACCCCAAGCAGCTCGAGCTGGCGGCTGAAGCTTGCTGCCAGGCCGCCCGCCCTGAAGCGGCTCAGGAGATTGCCAGACTGCTCGCAAACCGGCTGGGGGTAAGGAATTAGAGGCTATTTCCTGTGTCAACCAAAAAACGTGCCCCCATACGGTTTGGACTGGTAACCGCCCTTGTCTGGCTGCTTGTAGCCGGGGGAATCATCTTCCTGCTGTGGCAGGTGATCACGCGCATCTCCGCGACTGACGTACCGGCCAGCACATCCACCCCGGACCAAACCCAGGTGGCACAAACCATTGCCGTAATCGTGAACTCTCATACCACCGGCACTGCGAGCGCGACGACACAGACAGCCACATCTTCTCCAACCGCTCTGCTGACCCAAACGATCTCCACTACCCTACCATCACCGAAAATCACCCCCACAACGGGACAAGTGACCCAAACCAGCACACCCGTAAGCCTTTGTGACCAAGCCGGCGCAGGTAACCCGATCGATGTCACCATCCCCGACGATACCGTGATTCCTGCGGGGCAAAGTTTTGTAAAAACCTGGAAGCTGGTGAACACCGGCACGTGCACATGGACGACGGCATACGCAGCCACCTTTTTCTATGGCGACCGCATGAGCGCACCTGAATCGGTGCCCCTGAAAGGTTATGTCTCGCCGTCCCAAAACGTTGAGATATCGGTAGAGATGGTCGCCCCCCAGAGCCCCGGAACTTATCAGGGCAATTGGAAGCTGGCGAACCCTGACAGTGATCTTTTTGGTATCGGTCCAAACGGCAATAATCCATTTTGGGTGCGCATCGTTGTGAATCAGAGCCTGGTCACTCCATCGAGCACCCCCACCCTATCCATCACCTCTATCCCCACTGAGACGCCCACTGCCACTGTCACTCCACCCGGGCAAATGGGAGGAGAGCTTTTACCTGTCCCCGGTGACACCATCGACCTGGACACGCTGACATTGAACAGTGGGAATGAAGACCTGGCATACATGGCAGATGAGAATGGCTACCACTGGCTGTCACCCCAAGGTGACGCTGTAATCGGTGTATTCGGCAGCACAGAGCCAGCGCTTGCCAGCTGCCAGGCCGCTGTGATGAGTCCTGCCCCGATTGCAGTGGGAAGCCTACCAGTGGGCACGTACCTGTGTTATGCCACCAACCAGGGGCGGTTTGGTCGGGCACAGTTGAAGTCAGTGAACCCGGAAGATTTCACCCTGAGCCTCGATTTGCTCACCTGGGCGCTGCCATGAGCACGCTCTACCTCGTGGCCACCCCGATCGGGAACCTTGAGGATATCAGCACTCGTGGCTTGCGTACGCTGCGCGAGGTGCGACTGATCGCAGCGGAAGACACACGCCACACAGCAAAATTGCTCCAGCATTATGACATCCATACCCCGTGCATCAGCTACCACGAGCACAACAAGCTGGTGCGGGTTGAGAAAGTGCTGGACATTCTCCGGGAGGGGGATGTAGCGTTAGTCTCGGATGCCGGTACGCCTGCCCTGAACGACCCTGGGTACGAGCTGGTGCGGGCGGTTATTGCCGCTGGGCACGAGGTGAGCCCCATTCCGGGCGCATGCGCGCCCATCACCGCCCTGGTAGCTTCAGGCTTGCCCACTGACGCGTTCCTGTACCTGGGCTACCTGCCGCGCAAGAACGCTGAGCGTGAGCGACTGCTGAAACAGGTCAGCGACTACCCGTTTACGCTGATTTTCCTCGAGGCACCCCATCGCCTTCTGCAGGCACTGGAGCACCTGCAGAGCGAGCTGGGTGACCGGCAGATCGCCGTGGGGCGCGAGCTGACCAAATTGCATGAGGAGATCTTTCGCGGCAGCCTATCCGAGGCCTTGAAGCATTTCACCGATATCCCGCCGCGAGGCGAGTTCACCTTGGTGGTGGCGGGCAGCACGAACCAGGTCGAGCGTTGGACAGAAGAGCGACTGGATTCTAAGCTGCAAACGCTATTAGCCAGCGGTGAAACGGCGTCGCAGGCAGCTGCCCGGCTGGCAGGGTCATCCGGCTGGTCACGCCGCGAAATTTATACCCACTTGCTCGAGAAAAAGGGTAAAATGGGTAAACAATAACCAAAAGTAATCACGGGGATATAAGAGGCGACAATGGACCTGAACGATCACAATAAATTTCAACATATCGACCAGCAAAATTACCTGGCGGAAATCGAAAACCTGCCCAGTCAGCTTGACAACGCCTATCGGCGTGGGATGGGCTTAAACCTGCCACCTTGGCAGGGCATTAAAAACGTGCTCATTGCCGGCATGGGCGGCTCGGCTATCGGCGCCGACCTGATAGCCGCTTACGCTGCACCCCTGTGTCCGGTGCCGGTGGTGGTGCAGCGCGGTTACAGCCTGCCAGCCTGGGCGCATGGACCCGGGACGCTGGTAATCGCCAGCTCACACTCGGGTAACACTGAGGAGACTCTGGCAGCGTTCGAGCTGGCACGAACCAGCGGATGCCGCATCCTGGCGCTGTGCACGGGGGGCAAATTGGCGGCAAAAGCTGAGGCCACAGACACCCCTTTGTGGACTTTCAGGCACCCCGGGCAGCCGCGCGCTGCTGTGGGCTACTCTTTTGGACTGCTGCTGGCATTGTTGGCGCGGCTGGGATTGATCCCCGAACCTGAGGTTGAGTTATCCGGGGCGATATCGGCTATGCGCAAACAACAAGCGGAGCTGCAGGCGGATGTGCCTGTGGTACGCAACCTCGCCAAACGTGAAGCAGGGCAATTATTGGGCCGCTGGGTAATGGTCTTCGGGGCCGACGTGCTCGAGCCGGTCGCAAGGCGGTGGAAGACACAGATCAACGAGCTAGCCAAAGCCTGGGCACAGTTCGAGGTGCTGCCCGAAGCCAACCACAATGCTCTTGCGGGTCTTGCCCAGCCTGAGGGCGCCCTTTCGTCTGCCATGGCGCTATTCTTGCGTGCGCCGTCTTATCACCCACGCAACCTGCTGCGGGTGGAATTGACCAAGCAGGCGTATATGCTCGAGGGGCTGAATACTGATTTCATGGATGCACAGGGTGATTCCGCCCTTGCCCAGCAGTGGACTGCCCTGCACCTGGGTGATTATGTAGCCTATTACCTGGCAATGCTCTACGAGATCGACCCCACACCCATACCGGCTCTGGAGGGCTTCAAGAAGCAGCTAGCGGAACGATAGAACGTTCATAGTCAAAGAACGATTGATGCAGGGGAAAGTCGTACTGATAAGCTTCAAATTGAGGGACACTGGGCACAGCTGGCTACCGCTCAAGGTGATGGCTGGCGTGTGCTGGCCATGTCTCCAGCAGCGCTGGGTATTAATAACCCTGCTGATGCAGCCTGGGTGCAGGCCCGACTGACACCGATGCCGCTCCTCACGCACCAACAAAAGGTACATCTGTATTCAAGTCAGGCACGGCAATTGCCACGAACGTATATTTTTTACACCCAGTTTGGATTCCATACAACCGCGAGGGAAGCACAAAGCCTGAGCTGGGATTATTTTCAGCTCGAGACGGGCCATGATGCAATGATCACCATGCCGAACGAGCTTGCACAGACTTTGATTAAGGCAGCTGGTTAAATTCTTTAACTAGTCACGCTTAGCTATTCTTGCATTTCAGGATTATGAGGTTCTACCTTTACTAATTTTAGTCGTTCCAGCCAAATTTTCATAAATTCAAAATCATCCCTATTCATATCTTGGGGTGCGCGCAGAACAACATCCCTTCCTTCCCCAAGAGATAATGTGTAAACTTGATAACCAATTTTAGGTTGCATAAGCCTATCTTGCGTCGAGGGAAGAATTTTTTTCTCACTATTCTCTGTTAATTCTTGTCCTTCTTCTCCAGATAATATAAATTCATCTCCCAATTTTGCGAAGGTAAAAGTTTCTTTCCATACTTCGATAAGGTCATTTACAGCCTTCGGATTAAAATCTTCTTTCCTTGTCAGATAAAACGACAAGCTTTGATCTGAAACAAGTTTATGTTGCCCACTATCATACATCCTTTGGAAAATTGGCGGATTCAAAGCAGCAATTCGAATGTTCATTAAACGCTCTTTCGAACTAGGCCGATTATCTAATACAATATCTAATGCGAGAGGGCTTAGACGTATCATTCGATCTTTTCCGGATCCTTCAACATCTTCAATCAGTCCATATTGTTTTAGAGTGGAAAGAACTCGCTGTCCGGGGCTACTTTTGGGTGTATAACCCCAATGTCCTACTGCTACATCTACATTAACATTCCCATTGTGTTCCACCGCTTCTAATTCCATCGCGCGTTTGATAGATGACTCCAAATTGATAGACGGATATGCAGGACTTCGTTTCTTAACTTTTTTCTGTTCAGGGGTATTATCGATCATCATGGCTCTACTCCATTCTCTTTTAACTATCACATAGTATATCAAATAATACAGACAAAGTCAATGATATATAGAGATACGGACACGCGATGGAGTCTAAGACAAGTTCTGTATTTTATCTTGACAATCGAGGCAAATGGGTGTAATATTTAGTCATGTTTGAACTTGGGAGATTGCAATGAGAAGAGAATTTAACTAAACCGCTCTTGAAGTATCCGGTAGTGGTTTAGTATAAAAAGCAACGGCCTCGCTTAGACATCTAAGATGCCGGACGAGGCCCATATCGGGGCTGTGGCGAAATTGGTACACGCTGTAGACTTGGAATCTATCGTCGGTCTCACGACTTGCGGGTTCGAATCCCGTCAGCCCTATGTTTTTATGTTAACACAATTGGTAATCGATGTCAAGCAGCGACTTTTATCGATATTATTATATTTGAAAATTTCTTATACTCGTCAAAAAAAATTTCTGAGGTGTAAATCTCGGAAATTTGTTTTTTATCGGTCAATTGCGGCTAATTGACCATGATCTTGGTGCTGAAGATTGATTTCCGTACCGGCTTGTCACCCAGGTGACCGCTTCTTTGAGCTCGACCGTCTTGACCTGCACCATTCATCTCTGTCCACTTACCAGGATAGCAACAAGTTCTGTTATTGAATTACCATGAAAATAACTATCCATTCGGATAGGGGACAACCCTCCCACTGACCGGTATAGATTAGATTGATAAGTTATATAATCAATATATCAAGCAAGCCTGAACATTCCCCCAAGATAGGAGCTATTATGAAAACCCGAAACCTCTGTATCAGCATTTTCCTCATTTCCATGTTACTAGTTAGCTGCAGTATATTGACCAATGCGGGTGTGAAGGTAATTACACCATCCAACGTCAACGTCAGTGAAAACCGGGATGTTAGTGGTTTTACTAAGATTGATTTCAGCACCGTGGGCAAGATCAACGTGATGCCAGGTGACACTGAGTCTCTCAACATATCCGGACCCGATAATCTCGTCCCTGAAATCACCACAACAGTAAGTAACGGGACGCTCATTATCAAGAATAAAGAAAATATCACCATCAGCCCTCTCAATAATCAAAATCCCCTGGTTTTTACCATTGTTGTCAAAGACCTTACTTCGCTTAAACTCAGCGGGGCGGGTGACGTTCAGATCGAAACCCTCTCAACCCCCAGCATGGATATTATTATGAGTGGTGCTGGCAAGGTTACCCAAAACCAGATCACCACAGATAATCTCAATGTCACCATTAGCGGTTTGGGCGGAATCGACATCACCGGCCAGGCCACCCAGGCTACGTTTGACATTTCTGGTGCAGGAAGCGTGACTGCCCCAGACCTGAAGGTCCAGACAGCCAAAATCACTATCTCAGGGGTGGGCGGTGTGACTCTGTGGGTGACCGACCAGCTAACGGGTACCATTAGCGGCGCCGGTAGTGTGTCTTATTACGGCACACCACAAACCAATACAAATTCCAGCGGATTGGGTAAGTTCAATTCCCTGGGAAACAAATAATTGAGATAGAAATTTATCCCAAATGTTGAGACTCCCCGTAGCCTAGGGGAGTCTCTTTTTATCAAATACATTGCGAGGCTGATCCACACCAAATAACGCGACAGACACTTGCCAATATTTACACAAGGATTCGTTATTCTGTAGGGAAGGATCTCACAATATCGATTTGGCGCCTGTTAATTGATATATAGAAAGATGATGCGTCCCATAAATCCCGCGTCAGACCATCCCCTATTACGTGAACCATTACAATCTAAGTGTATATCCGTGAGCCCCAACCCTCACTATGCTTAGATAAAAACTTCCGAAGGTCAATTGGCCTTCGGAAGTAGAAATTTAATCGTGAGACTATAACTTGTATGCCGTAATTTGGGCGCTGAAGACTGATTCCCTCACCGTCTTGTCACCCAGATCGAGAGTCTCCTTGAGATCGACCACCTTGACCTGTACGCCATCACTTATCACCACACGCTGACCTGGTTGGCAGCACGAATCAGGGGCCATCTGCTTCACATATTCGTCGATCTCTTCCTGGTCAAAGTAGGTGGGGGTGAGCTCGATCTTGGTGAAGCCCGCCGCTTCGAGGTCAGCAATATAATCCTTCACATCCAGCGCACCTGCCACACAGCCCGCCCAGGCGCTCAGGCTGTCCTTGACTTCCTGAGGAAGGGGACCATCGGTGACGATATCGCTGAGAGCCAGCCTGCCGCCGGATCTCAACACGCGGTAGGCTTCGCGGAACACCTGCGGCTTATCGGGGGAGAGGTTGACCACACAGTTGGAGATGATCACGTCCACCGTGTTATCCGCCACCGGCAGATGCTCGATCTCGCCCAAACGGAACTCGACGTTGGTGAAGCCCAGCCTGGCTTGATTGGCACGCGCTTTCTCGAGCATCTCAGCGGTCATATCCACGCCGATGACATGCCCAGAATCGCCGACCTTTTTAGCTGCCATGAAACAATCGATGCCACCGCCAGAGCCCAGGTCGAGCACGGTTTGCCCAGGCTTGAGCGAGGCCAGGGTGATCGGGTCACCGCAACCCATGGAGAGCCCAGTAACCTCTTCAGGCAAGGTGTTGAGCTCAGCCAGTGGGTAGAGCTTGCTGGCGGTCATATCGTCTGCTGGTTTTGAACAGCCACAGCCGGATTGAGCCTTCGGCTGAAAGCTGGCAGCCGCTTCACCGTAATGCTGGCGCACAGCTGCGTGGATGTCAACGGGCTTATCTTGAGTTTTAGAATCGGACATGGTCTTTACTCCTTGGTTATTTTCAATAGATCAATATTCTTTATGATTACTGTTTAGATTATATCCATATTTTTCGATAAGTCAAGAGGAAGAATGTCAGATTAATCTAATAAAATCGATGCATTTGCCATAATCTTGACAATTCATCCACTTTCTGTTATTATATTTAGTGCATATATTGATAAATTTGGATATGTTTTCAGGCAAGGATGACCCAATGGATAATATCACCACCACATTGATCTCGCAGCTGCTGGATAAGGCAATGGAAAATACCCTGCCGGATGAGCGGCTGGCTTTCGTCGAAAAGCTGTTCGCCCAACTGCCGCCGGATGCTCAGCAAGGGTTTCTGCTCAGGCTGACGCAGATGGTGCTTGAAACCGGCACTTCACTATCCATGCTACAGGCTGCCGGCCAGGAAGATACATCGAAACCCAAGCTGATTAAGATCCTCCCAGCCTCCCCGGAGGATTTCGCGCCTGGGCAGATCTGCTGCCAGGCAATCACCGGGTTCGCCAGGTTGGACGGCATGGACGAGCAGCAGGTGGTGGATATCGCCCAGATGTTCAACGGGCTGGCGGACGAGACGCGGGTCAAGATTGTCAAGCTGCTGGCTAAGGGTGAGTTCACCGTGGATGAGCTGATGGAGTTCCTGGGCACCGCCCAGTCCACCACCTCGCATCACCTGCGGGTACTGAAGGACGCAAACCTAATCAAAAGTGAAAAGCGGGGTCGCAACATCTACTATTCGCTGGTCAGCCCCGAATTTGCTCCGGTTGAGGTTGGTTAGCCTCTCTTGACACGCCCACAGCCTCATGTATAATCCTCACTAATCTATTTCAGAACGACTAGCGCGGAGACGAGTAACCCACAAGCCTCCCAGAGAGCCGCCGGAAGGTGCGAGGCGGCAGGTATAAGGATGAAATCCACTCCGCCGGACCAGGATATGGTCCAATTGCTCCTGCAGATCCGGAAATCCAACGGACGAAGGGAGCCGGGGCTGCCCGTTAGCGCAGAGATGAGGCCGGCCTGGTCTCCCCCTCACAGAAGGCTGACAGGCTGGCGAAAAGCAGGTGGCACCACGGGCGCCCCCTCGTCCTGCTGGCGAGAGGGCTTTTTTGTTGATTTTGGAGGTGCGACTATGTTAGACATTAATCTCATCCGTGAACAACCCGAGGTGGTGCGTAAAGCCCTGGCGGACCGACAGATGGAGATCACCCCGGTCGACCAGATCCTGGAGCTCGATCGCCAGCGCCGGCAGACCATCCAGGAGGCGGAGGGCCTTAAAGCTGAGCGCAACGCGGTCTCCAAAGAGATTGGCAAAGCCAAAGATCCCGCGGAGCGTCAGGCGAAGATCGAAGCCATGCGGCAGGTGGGAGAACGCATCAGCCAGCTCGACGAAAGGTTGCGCACGATCGAGCAGGAGCTAAACACCATCCTGGCGGGAATTCCGAACATCCCCGATGCACGCTCGCCGTATGGCAAAGACGACAGCGAGAACGTAGTGCTGCGTGGGGTTGGATCCATCCCTGAGTACGACTTCGAACCCAAAGCCCACTGGGACCTGGGCCCCGCACTCGGCATTCTGGATTTCGAGCAGGGCGTCAAGATCAGCGGCTCGCGTTTTTACGTGCTCAGCGGTGCGGGTGCACGCCTGCAGCGCGCCTTGATCGCCTGGATGCTCGACCTACACATCCGTCAGGGTTACACCGAGAAGTACACCCCCTTCATGGTCAAGGAACACACCATGTTCAGCGCCGGACAGCTGCCCAAGTTCGAAGACAATTTGTACCATGATGTGGAAGATGACCTATGGATGGTGCCCACGGCGGAAGTGCCGTTGACCGGTTTACATATGGATGATGTTTTGGAGGAAGCTACCCTGCCCCGCTTTTATACGGCGTATACGCCCTGCTTCAGGCGTGAAAAAATCAGCGCCGGGCGGGATGTGCGCGGGATCAAGCGCGGGCACCAGTTCGACAAGGTGGAAATGTACATTTTCTGTAAACCAGAGGAATCGGAGCAGATGCTGGATAAGATGTGCGCAGATGTTGAAGAAACCTGCACCGAACTGGGACTGACCCACCGCGTGAAGCTTCAGTGTACAGGTGACCTGGGGTTCAATGCCCACATGACCTACGACGTTGAAGTCTGGACACCAGGCATCAAAGAGTGGCTGGAGGTATCGTCGGTCTCGAATGTGGGAGATTTCCAGGCGCGCCGCGCCAACATCAAATATCGACCAACGGATGGCGGCAAGCTGCGCCTGGTTCACACGTTGAATGGCTCGGGGTTGGGCATGCCGCGCACCCTCATCGCCGTGCTGGAGAACTACCAGCAAGCGGATGGCAGTGTGGTCGTCCCGCCAGTGCTCAGGCCATGGATGGGTGGGATTGATGTAATCCGCCCAGAAGAGTAGTGTTATAAACTGAGGAGTAAGCTTGCCAGCCTGGCTGTCTGAAGCGATTTTCGTCATCACCCTGACCATCATGCTGGTGGGGTTGTTCGGGCTGCTGGTGCCCATCTTCCCCGGCATCGTTGTCATCTGGCTGGCAGCGTTGGGCTACGGGGTGGTCACCGGTTTCACCACCCTGGGCTGGGTGCTGTTCGTGCTACTCACACTGCTGATGATCACCGGGGAAACGATCGATAACGTCTTAATGAGCGCCAGGGCTCACAAGGAAGGCGTTGCCTGGTCTTCGATTGTATTGGGGATGCTGGCGGGCATCTTGGGGACGATCTTCTTCCCCCCTTTTGGGGGTTTGATTGCCGCGCCGCTGGTGGTGTGGCTGCTGGAATATCTGCGCTTACGAGACGTCAGGAAATCCCTGGCGTCTTTACGCGGGTTGGCAATCGGTTGGGGCGCGTCGTTCGTGGTGCGCTTCATGCTGGGGCTGGCGATGATCGGTATCTGGCTGGTTTGGGCGATCAACAGGTGATGGGGGAGAAAATAACGCTCGCGATGCTTCGGGCAAAGATCGCCCTCTGGCTTCGCCCCTACTCCGGTTTGTAAAACACCATCCCCACCCCCATTTTCTCCAACCCCTCACTGGCCCAATACTCGATCAGGGCTGAGCTGTTATCCAACGCCTCGAACAAGGCCGGGATAGCACGCGTGTCGCCTATTTTGGCCAGGGAGCGCACCGTTTCGAGGCGGGCGAGGTGCTCAGCATGCTGCAAGGCGTCAATCAGCTGCGGGACCGCCGGACTGCCTATCGCCACGAGTGCATCACCTGCCAGGCGGCGGGTAAGGCCATCTTCATCAGATAACATATTCAATAGAGCCTGGGCTGCTATTTCAGATGGATGTGTTCTGAGCGCCAGGCCGGCGCACCAGCGTACCGATTTATCGGGGTCAGAAAGGGCGCTCACCAACAGCGCCGGCACGCGTTCATCTTCGATTTCAGCCAGCCCACGCACAGCCCACCAGCGTACTTCCGCTCTAGGGTTTGACAGACGCTCTCGCAGCGGTTCCACCACTTCAGGTCCCCAAACCGCCAGGTGGGATAGGGCTGCCTCCGACCGTTCATCGTCACCACAGCTCAGCTCATCCAGGATATCTGTGTAGCTTTCCATATTTGCACCAATAAAAACGCGACTGCTGCATCCAAGAAAGTGATGTGGGTCTACTTATCTGGCGGAGGTACGGGCAGATCCTCGCGCTTTGTACTGATCCACTTATCACCTTCATCGATCAGCATCACCGGGATATCATCGCGGATTGGATATTTGCGGTCACAGTCATGACAGATCAGCCAGGATTCTTTGTAATAATCCAACAGGCCTTCTTTTTCCCGTACGCAATTCGGGCAGCGTAAAATCTCAAGTAGTTCTTGACTGACCATAATTCCTCCGATTGTTTTTAGCGAATTTCTGGTTTTCACCTAGTAAAGACTGGTCCACCCCGCTCCTGCAGGTTGGCAAATAACACGCCGGGTGAATTCCCAGGGTGAACTCATCATTTCAGAGGATTATTCTACCCTAAAAATCACAGGCTATCGCGTAAAATAACGGCGAGAGCCTATGATTGCAAAGATATCTTTACGAGCCTGTATTCTTCTGGAGCGCCTGCCCCGAGTGGAATGAGGGGTGGAAATCTTCAACAGCAAGACAATTCAATCGGCGTTCGTCATGTAAATCGAACTATTTTGCCTCTTGGAGATTGATTCGTCGTATAGATCACTCCTCGTATTGACAGATTCGTGGGCGGATTGCATCGTCGGGCGAAACCCGCCCTCCTTTCCCGAAGATCAACGGGGAATAACCGCATATCACTCACGAAAGGAGTTCGCGATACTACGGGTGAAGAACGCCGTTGATGACATCAATTTTTATGGATTGGGGGTCGGCTCGGGAGTGGGAACTTCAGTCCCGGGGCCATACTGGTACTTCGCCTGCCAGGGCAGGTAATGCGTATTGAAGGTATCGTCGTGGATGATGTTCCCATCGCGGGTGACGGTGCGGGTTACGGTCACATCTGCGCCGGCTACAGCCCAATCCACCTGCTTGATCTCATCCTTTTGAAGGTCGGGATTCTCTTCATACAGGGGGTCTGGAGGCTCGACGACATTCTCCAGTCCGCTGGTGTGCCAATCTACCGTCCGACCGTCGGAAGTGGAATAGAATTTCCAGGTGAGTGAAGTCTTGGTCGGGTAGGTTTCCATCAGCAGCCAGTAAGGGGAATCGTTGGTGAAGCGGAAGTCCACCTCGGGGGCAAACACAGTGGCATCCAGCCCGGCCAGGTTTTCATCGTGCCCACCGCTGGCAGTCTGCTCGTAATACTTCACCCGATAAGCATGGAACCAGCGCTCGTCAACCTGATAGCCGCCGAAAAAGGCGGTGCGGAACAAGGTGGTGCTTACCTGGCACACGCCTCCACCAACACCCTTGATGGTGCGGTCGCCGAAGATGATCAGCGCTTCAGCAAAGCCTGTATCCAGGCTCACGTCACCCAGCGCATCCGCCATGGAGAATGTTGCCCCGGGGGCGATCAGAAGGCCGTGGAAGCGGGAAGCCGCCGTGGCGATATTCTGGATGCGGGCAGCGTCTGAGCCATAAAAATACGATGTGTATTCGCTGGTCAGCTCGGTGATCCCGAGAGACTCTGCTGTGGTATCGTTGGTCACCGACGGATTGGTGGTTTGCATCACCAGGTCGACGTTGTGATTGCCACTGAGCAGCTGCTGGTTGATCTGCGCTAGACTGGAATCAATGTCTAGCGCCCGCCCGATGACTGCTGGTTGGATCACTTCAAGCTGGCGGGTATCATCATTAAAGATAAAGCGCGCATTTTGCGAGTCACGGCTCAACGGTGGGGCAATATTCATCAGGAAGGTCCGCAGCATATCAGGACTGAGGCCCACCTGGTAAGTCTCGCCGTTATCCGTCTTGACCCGGTTGATGGTCAGCATAGGCACCAGAGCAGCCGGCTCAAACGACCACGGTCCAGCATCACCCGGCTCAGCATTGGGAATACGCAGGGTAAGTGGTGCAGATAAAATCTGGCGCGCCAGCTGCGCCTGGGCGGTGGCATCCAGGATCACCGGTGGCGTCTCCTTCACAACCAGCGGAATGAGACCATCCGTCATCGTCTTCATCTGGGCGTCCAGACTGGTGAGGGCGTCAGCAACATCCAGAGTGCGTCCTACCTGACCCGAATTAACCACCACATCCACCCCGCTGATTCCCAGGGTGGCTTCGATGATCGGGCGGTCCACCTGGTCGGCGATCCCCTGTAGGTAGTTTTGCACCACGCGCTGGTCAAACACGAACCACGGTGCCAGCTCTACACCTGAGGACCAGGCACGCCATTGATCAGCCATACGGGCTGCCAGGCTACCGGTCCGACCCAGATTGTATGCCGCCAGGGCTGTCGTTTGGGTATCCAGGGTCAAGCCCAGCTCGGCAGGTTTCGCCGTCCACAGGTTAGTACCTTCCTGAAAGACGATCTTCCCCCGTTGGGGGTAATCAAGGCGTTCAGCCAACAAGGCGGCGGCTTGATCGGTGCTCATACCGGACAGGTCCACCCCTCCCACAGCTATTCCGGGAAAGATGCGCCCATTATACATGCGAGCGTACATCCCGGGCAGCGATACCACCAGCAGGGCCAACAAACCGAAACCGATACAAAGCGCCAGGATTGCCTGGACGATTGGATTGGCTTTAGTGCTACTCGCACTAGCACGGGCCATGCGAGGGTGGGCGGCAGCGCCGGTGTTAGAAGTCATAGGTCGATTTTACCAGATAGTCTCGCGTGATTTAGCACAAATGAGACTATTTTACTGAGAATTGGATGAGTATCTCCAGCCATTTTCGGCGGGTGTGATTAAGACGTATAATCACCCCAACCGGTTCCACACTCACAGGAGGAGCAATATATGTACCACTTTTCGCCCAAACACAGTATCAGCACCCTGGTTACCCATATTGGGGAAGATGAAAACCCCCACCACACCCATGTAACCCCGATTTACCAAACTTCCACGTTTAATTTCCCCGACGTCGCCACCGGTGCGGGGATCGTGGCCCGCACCGAGCCGGGCTATTACTATACCCGCCTCGCCAACCCCAACCTCGACCAGCTGGCGTTAAAAATCGCCACCCTGGAAGGGCTCGACTTGATCCGCTTGCAGCCGGAGGCGAAACCAGATGAATTGGTCGCGGGGCAGGTGTTCAGCTCGGGTATGGCGGCTATCACGGCAATGCTGTTCTCACTGCTTAAATCCGGTGATACCATCGTGGCTCAGGAAGCGGTTTACAGCGCCACGTTCACTTTCCTAAAGGAAATCGCACCCACCCTGGGTATCCAGGTTGCATGGGTACGCGAGGCGATCCTGTCGAGCTGGGAGTCAGCCTTCGAAGCTCACCCGGATGCTAAGCTGGCTTATGCCGAGACCCCCGCCAACCCGACCATGGCAGTGGTCGACCTTAAGCCCCTGGCGGAGCTTGCCCACCGGCATGGCGCCTGGCTGGCGGTGGATAACACCTTCGCTACCCCTTACTGCCAAAGGCCGCTCAGCCTGGGAGCGGATATCGTGATGCACTCCACCACCAAGTTCCTCTCCGGACACGGCGCCCTCACCGGCGGCGTGGTAGTCAGCGCACACCCCGATTACATCCATAAAAGGCTATACAGCTTCGTCAAGACATTGGGAGGCATCCCCAGCCCATTCGATGCCTGGCTGGCGAATTTAGGGTTAAAAACCTTCGAACTGCGCATGCAGCGTCACTGCGAGAATGCTATGCAAGTGGCACGCTTCCTCGCCGCCCATCCGGCAGTGGCTGAGGTATATTACCCGGGATTGGAGGCTGACCCCGGTCACTCCATCGCGGCTAAGCAGATGTTCGCATACGGTGGAATGTTATCATTCGAGCTGAAGGGTGGAATGCAGGCTGGTATCAGGCTGATGGAGCGGGTAAAGCTGGCGACCCTGGCGGTTTCCCTGGGAATGGTGGACACACTGATCGAGCACCCTGCCAGCATGACCCATGGTCCGGTGCCGCGTGAAGATCGTCTCAATCAGGGTATAACCGATGGGCTGGTGCGCCTATCAGTGGGGATCGAGAACCTGCCCGATATCCTGGCAGACCTAGAACAGGGATTGGAGTGAACAAAACACGGGTTAACAACGTCTAAAAATGACGATGTTATAATCCATCCAACCTGGGAAGGTAAATCCCCTTCCGCAAAGGAGATAAACCCATGCGCTCCTCCCATTCCCTAAACGGGATGCCCCACAAGCCATCCGTTTTTTTTAATCTTATTTCCGTCCTCATCCTAGTCAGCCTGGTGTGGTCATTGGCTGGCTGCAGCAAGGTTTCGCCCACTGGTGTCGTCACAACACCAACCAAGGCTGCTGAACTCGCCACACCCACGACAATACCCACACCGCTTCCGCAGACCCAACCGCCGGCACTGGTTGAAACCGACCCTCTCCCCGGCGCTCAGATCGCCCTCAATAACCCGATCACCTTCTATTTCAACCAACCCATGCAGCGTACATCCGTCGAGGCCGCCCTCACCGGGCAACCCTCCCTTTCGGGTAGTTTTAGCTGGAAGGATGACTCGATAGTCACATTCAACCCCGATAAACCCCTTTTACCCGGCACATCCCAAGTGATCAACATCGGCACCAACGCCAAATCAGCTAAAGGGATGGCGCTCCTACGACCGATCAGCCTGAGCTATTCCACCAGCCCCAACCTGACCCTGGTCCAGACCCTGCCGGCGGCTGACAGCACTGATGTTGACCCCACTTCGGCGGTGGTGGCAGCTTTCAGCCAGCCGGTCGTCGCATTGGGGGCAGACCCTGCCAGCTTGCCTGAAGGGTTTACCCTCACACCCTCAGCCCAGGGAAAGGGTGAGTGGATCAATACCAGCACCTATATCTTCTATCCCCAACCAGCCCTGGGAGGTGGAGTCCAATATACGGTTAGCGTTAACCATGATCTGACCAGCACCGACGAGGCGCCTTTGGAATCTACATCCGCATGGTCATTCAGCACCATCCTGCCGCGCCTGGTGTCTACGCTGCCAGCTGATAATATTAATAATGTGCGATTGGATGCCAGAGTGCAACTAAATTTCAGCTATTCCATGGATGCTGCCAGCGTGAAATCCAATTTTTCGCTCCTAAGCAGCGATGGCAATGCTGTCAGCGGGCAGTCAGGCTGGAATGATAGTTTCACCACATTCGCCTTCACTCCCACTGCCTTGCTTCAGCGTGATACATCTTACTCGATTGTGCTGGGTGACCAAACTGCCGCCCTGGGTGGCACGCCCCTGGGTCAACAGACGCGCCAGACCTTCCGCACCGTCTCTAATCTGGCCATCACCGGCAGCATACCGGCTGAAGGCGGGACCATGGCAGCCTATGGGGTCTTGGGGTTATACTTGCCCACCTATGTTGACACGAACAACATCAGCGATTACGTCACCTTCACTCCCACCGTCCCTAATATAGGCGCCTGGATGGATGAAGGGCAAATGCTGCTCTCCTTCTATGGCAGCTTTGACCCCTCCACCGACTACGCCCTCACCGTTTCGCCCGACCTGACCGACCTGTGGGGCAGCCAATTAGGGCAGGCCTATACCCTTCATTTTCGCACAGCCCCACTGCAAGGTTCGGTGCAGTTTCCCTATAACTCAGGCGCTACTTTTCTCACTGCCCAGGATAAAGGCTTTCTAGCCCAGGTAACCAACCTGTCGGAGATTTCCATCACATTAGGCTCCCTGACGGTTGATGACTTGGCGAAGATGTCGGGGAATAATGGCTATGATTTCCAACAAAGCTTCATCCCGGCAGATGCGGAATCGTGGACCTTCCACCCAGAAGTGTCACCGAACAGAGCCACCACTGTTACCATCCCGGTCTCTCCGGATGGGCAGCCACGCTCACCCGGCCTGTATTTCATGCGCTTGAATTATCAGGATAGCCCCACTTATGGCAATATGTTCATCCTCGCCATCAGCCGCTACCAGGCAACCCTCAAGCTCAGCCCAACGGAAGCTTTCGTCTGGGCAGTAGACCTGGAGACCAATACGCCTGCAGCCGACCTGCCTGTGACAGTTTATGACGAAACAGGGAATGTACTGGTAAGCGGTAATACAGGCGTAGATGGTGTATTCAAGGGCCCCATCACGGCTTATCAGGATCCTTATAACAGCTCTTTTGTCATCCTGGGCCAGCAGGGTGAGGACAACTTCGGGTTTGCCATGTCGTACTGGGATGAGGGAATTGAACCCTGGAATTTTAAGATTACCTCCGATTATTTTCCCCCCAATATCCAGGGTTACCTCTATACTGACCGCCCGATTTACCGCCCTGGAGACACGATCTATTACCGCCTGGTCGCTCGAAAGCCCTCCAATGGGCGTTACTCGCTGCCTGACAGCAGCTCCTACCACCTGGAAATCGATGGTCCACAGGGAGATATCATTGCCAGATTTGCTGTGCCCCTTTCCGCGTTTGGCACCGGGCATGGTGAATTTAGCCTGCCCTCTGGCAGTCTCCCTGGCGATTACACATACCACGACGCCGTTTATTCGATATCCCTGGGTTTCAAGGTTGCCGATTACCGCAAGCCGGAAATCAACTTGCAGGTGGCGTTCCAATCCACTGACGTGCTCAGCGGGACAGCCCTGACTGCTCAGGTGAACGCACGCTACTTCTTCGATGCACCCGCCGGGAACCTGCCGGTGCACTGGGTACTGTATCGCCAGGAGGCCTCTTTCAATATCCCCAATTACCAGGTTGGTCCGGTGGATACCAGCTGGCTGGAAGCTTTCAGTTACAACTTCGCTCCTTCCGGGCTGGGTGACCAGGCGGCTGAAGGGGACGTCAGGACGGATGCCAATGGTCTGGCTTCCGTAAGCACACCTGCACCGGCAAAATCTGGCCGCCAGAAGTACACCCTGGAAGTCACTCTGACGGATGAGAGCGGCCAACCGGTGAGTGCGCGCAGCTCTATCTACGTAAATCCTGCCAACTATTATATTGGGGTCCACCCCGATGCCTGGTCATACCAGGCAAAGTCAGATGCGGGTTTTGCCCTCATGGTGGCAGATTGGGAAGGCCACCCAGCAGGGGTGCAACATCTTTCCGCCCAGTTCCAACGTGTGGAGTGGGTGCGCCACGATCCTGGTGCTGATGCACCAGGATATATGATGCCCACCTTCGAAGCGGTCTACACACCCATCGCCAGCGATACGCTCACGACAGCGGCAGACGGCACGGGTCGCCTGACGTTCGTCCCACCCGAGCCCGGCACCTACCAGCTGGACGTCTCCAGTGACGGCACATTGACCCAGGTCATTATCTGGGTCGGTGGGGCGGGTACTGGGGTGTGGCCTTCGCTCCCCAACCAGCGCATACGCCTGGTGGCAGACAAGGATTCGTACTCTCCGGGTGATACCGCCCAGATCTTCGTGCCCAATCCCTTCAACAGCACTGCTCTCGGCCTGCTGACCGTCGAGCGCGGCACGGTAATGCGGTATCAAATTTTGCACCTGGAACCAGGCGGAAGCACCATCCCACTTGCCCTCACCACCGATGAAGCCCCTAATATATACATTTCAGTCACACTGCTGGGTGCAGATGACCAGGGCAACCCCGATTTCCGCCAGGGATATGTCAATCTCCCGGTCGACCCATCCTTCGAATACCTGAAGGTAACACTCACCAGCACCCCTGAGCGTACCGGACCCGGTCAGCCGGTGACATTCGACCTGCGCATCACGGATTCTGGCGGCTCCCCTATAGCGGGTGAATTCTCCCTCGCAGTGGTAGACCTGGCTGTCCTCAGCCTGGCAGACCCCAACTCGAAGGATATTTACTCTGCCTTTTATGGTACGCAAGATCTAAACATCCGCAGCGGGATCAGCCTGGCCGCATCCGGGCAGCGCCTGCGCTATCAGCCCGGGGGGATGGGCGGTGGTGGTGGAGGTGAAGCCCCCACCTCGGTCACCCGCGAGAACTTTCCCGATACAGCCTATTGGGATGCTCAAATTGTCACCGATGCCAACGGAGAAGCATCGGTCAGCATGAACCTGCCGGACAACCTGACCACCTGGCAAGTGCTGGTGCGCGGACTAACCAAAGACACCCAGGTGGGCGAAGCCCAGCTGCAGGTGATCACCACGTCAGATTTGCTGATCCGCCCGGTGACGCCGCGCTTCCTGGTGGTGGGTGATCATGCACAGCTAGCTGCCGTGGTGCAGAACAATACTACTAGTGCCCTACAGGGGACTGCCACCCTGCAGGCAACCGGCTTTGTGCTGGATGATCCTAATACCATGACCCAACAGGTTACCGTACCGGCTAACGGGCGCCTGCGGTTGGAATGGTGGGGCACCGTCGAAGATGTGTCCAGTGCTTCCTTACGGTTCTCCGTCCAGGCAGGTAACCTAACGGATGCCATTCTGGTCTCCAAAGGTGCTCTCCCCATTCTGCGCTACACCGCCCCCCAGACGTTCGCCACATCAGGTACCCTGCCGGATGCCAGCCAGCGCCTCGAGCTGGTCAGCCTGCCGGTCACGTTCGATGCCAGCAGCGGCGCGCTCGAGGTTGAGCTTGACCCCTCCCTGGCTGCTGCCATGCTTGACAGCCTGGATGCGCTGGAAACCTATCCATCCAATTGCACTGAGCCCATCCTCTCGAGCTTTTTACCAAACATGGTGACGTATTCCACGCTGCAGAGCTTCTCCATCGAATCACCCGACTTGAAAGCCCGCCTCTACCGCACCCTGAACCAGGGACTCACGCAGCTGCTTACCCTGCAGCGCGCAGATGGTGGCTGGAGCTGGTGCCAGGAAGGACAGAGCGATGCATACATCAGCTCCTATGTGCTGATCGGCCTGGCGGCTTCGCGTGATGCCGGATTTACTGTCCCGGAAGATGCCATCACCAATGCTGTGAGCTATATCTCCTCGACCCTGATCCCACCCAGCCCTACCACACAGGCATGGATGCTCGACCGCATGGCATTTGAGAACTTCGCCCTCAAGCAAGCCGGGTCAGGCAACGAGCAGAGCGCCAACCAGCTGTACCAGGTGCGTGACCAACTCAGCCCGTGGGCAAAAGCTTTATTGACCTTATCACTGGATCTGGTATCCTCGAGCAGCCAGCAAGTGCCAACTCTGGTATCAGACCTGCAGGCTACCGCCACCCGGTCTGCCACCGGTGTGCATTGGGAAGCAGCCAGCCCCGACTGGCGTAACATGACCTCCACCCTCTCTAATACCGCCATGGTGGTTTATGTGCTGGCGCAGCTTGAGCCAGCCTCCACACTGATCCCCGATGCGGTAAATTACCTGATGTCTAACCGCCAGCCGAATGGATGCTGGAGCTCAAGCTATGAGAACACCTGGATCCTGCTTGCCATGGACGAGGTGATGATAGGCACGGGCGAGCTGGGCAGCAGCTACGCCTTCAGTGCCAACCTGAACGGTAATCCAATTGCCAGCGGTCAGGCTGGTGGTGAGACCCAGCTCAACCCAGTAACAACCAGCCTGCCGGTTAGCAGCCTGTACCCGCATGACCCTAACGCTCTCGTCATCCAGCGCGATCCAGGCACAGGGCGCTTGTATTACACCGCCGCGCTCAATGTATCCCGTCCGGTGGAAGACGTTGCACCTCTCGACCGAGGCATCAGCGTCAGCCGGGCTTACTATCCGCAGGGAGCAGATCTGAAAACGGCAGCTCCGGTGACCACCTCAAAGGTGGGAGACCTGCTAACCGTACGCCTGACCATTGTCTTGCCGAATGATGCCTATCATTTCATGGTCGAAGATTACCTCCCCGCCGGAGCAGAAATCCTCAACACGCAGCTGAAAACATCCCAGCTGGGTGTGAACGGAGAGCCTGCTCCGCTGTATGATCCGCGTGACCCCTACACCAATGGCTGGGGTTGGTGGCTGTTCGACCCCGCACGTATCTATGACGACCACATCACCTGGACGGCTGCCTACCTGCCGGCCGGTACATATGACCTGACCTATACGATCAGCATTTTGCAAGCAGGAGAATACCACCTGCTCCCGGCTCGAGCCTGGATGGTCTATTTCCCCGAGGTGCAGGGCAACAGCAGCGGGGCGATGATGGAGATCAAGCCTTGAGCTCAAATTTTGCCGCGCGGGCTCTTTCTCACGCTCAAACCCTTGCACGGACCCCGCGCGGCTCGGCTACCCTGGCTGAGAAACAGGCGGCTGACTACGTCCAAGATCAGCTGGAATCCTTAGGGGTCCAGGATGTACACCAGCAGCTATTTTCGGGCGAGCGTTCCTTATGGCTATTCTTTGCCCTGGTGTTCGGCCTGGCGCTGGTTGGGCACGCCGCCTATTGGCTGCTGCGTGGAGCTTTCGGATATCCCCCAGCAACAGTAATCGCTTTACTAGCCTTCGGCTTCAGCGGATATATGGCCTGGAGCAGGTTTACCCTGCGGGGGTATCCCCTCAGCGGTGCGCTGCCGCATGGCCCCAGCCAGAACGTGATTGCCAGGCTCAAGCCAGTTGGTGAAGCCCAGCGCCGCCTGGTGCTGATGGCCCACCTGGACAGCCACCGGGCAGTATTCTGGTTCGCCACCGATTTTATCGTGCGCATCTTCGTTCCCATCTCCATAATCGCCACTTTTGGGATTTTCCTGGCTATTCCAGTCTACGCATTGGCAGCCATCACGCATTGGCAAGCCTTGGGATGGCTGGGATTATTCCTGGCTTTTTTTCACTTCCTGGGTTGGTTCACCGGAATAACCGCCGACCTGGGCCGCTATTCCCCCGGCGCCAACGATAATGCCGCTTCGGTGGGCACGGTGCTGGGATTGGCTGAACGCCTGGCCGGGCAGCCTTTGCACAACACTGAAGTATGGCTGGCATTCACCGGCTGTGAAGAAACCAACGCCGGAGGAACCCTAGCGCTGATCGAAGAGCACAGTAGCGAGCTCAAAGAAGCCTTATTCGTTAATTTTGAAATGGTGGGGATCGGAGACCGGATAAGCTACGTGCGGGAGGAGGGCAATATCAGCAGGCTCACCATCCCACAGCAGGTCGAGACGCTGATCAATCAGGTGGGGCAGCCTTATGGACTTCACCCCGTCCAGACGCCTCTGGTTGGGGCGTCCACGGAATGCAGCATCCTGCTGAAGCATGGCTTCAAGGCGGTGTGTTTTATCGCCCACAACCAGGGGTCCGCTGTCATGCCTGAGTGGCACCGCCTGACAGACATTCCAAGTCGCCTGCAGCAGCCGGCACTTGAACGGGTCCACGCCCTGGCCTGGGACCTGCTACAGAGGTTCGACCAGGGATAGATCCGTTTTTTGCCTGCGGTTGAAGCGCACGCTTTCAATTGAATATAGCAGCAGGGCCAACCAGATCATGCTGAATCCCACCAGCCTGGCCATCGGGAAGGGTTCGTTATACACGAATACCCCCAGCACGAACTGTAAGGTTGGGGTGATATATTGGATAAACCCGAGCATGGAGAAGGGGATGCTGCGAGCGGCGTATCCAAACATCAGCAGGGGGATGGACGTCACCGGGCCAGCCAAGATCAGGAGAAGCGTAGTCGCCGTCCCCAGGTGCATAAAAGCCCCAACCCCAGATGCTCCCCGGTAGAGTAAAAATCCCAGAGCAGGAAGGAACAGCACGGCTGTTTCCAGACTGAACCCGTGCATCGATTCCAGGGAGGCTGACTTCTTGATCAGCCCATACATTCCGAAGGAGAAAGCCAGCACGAGAGAAATCCACGGCAGTGAGCCATAGCTGACCGTCAGGTAGACCACCCCCAGCACCGCCAAAACCACTGCCGCCACCTGACCACCACGCAGCTTTTCTTTGAAGAAGATCACTCCCAGGAGAAAGTTGACCAACGGGTTGATGAAATATCCCAGCGAAGCTTCCACCACGAACCCGGCATTGACTGCCCAGATATATGTAAACCAATTGATCGAGAGCAGGATTGCCGCCAGGGTGTAGATCCCCATCGTCCGGCGGTTGTGGATCGTTCCTTTTATCCATTGCCAATCCCTTTGCAGGATTAATAACAATGCAACGAAAACCAGCGACCAGGCGATGCGGTGGGCCAGGATTTCAATCGCTGGCACCTGCTCGAGCAGCCGCCAATAGATGGGGAATAATCCCCACAGGGTGTAGGCACCGATCCCTGCCAGGACGCCCTTATTCATCCGGCCTCGGGTGCGGAAATATTTTCCAGGTAGGTGGTGAGGATTTGGACCGCCTGATCGGGGTCCTCATAGGTATGGATGGTCAATTGGGGGTGAGGGTTGCCCAGGATCATCTTGGACACCTTGCGCCCTTTACGGTACAGGCACAACACCTTTTTCCCCAGTGAGAGGGCATAACCAATCTCGTATCCCACACCGTGTGAAGGCGTGCTGACTTCTGCTAGCAGGAAGTCACACTCGGTGATCCAGCGCACATCGCGGGTATAAACGTCCTCCGCTGATACCACCCCTTCCAGCGGCATCACATCCGGGCTGGCCAGCAGGGCGGTGGGCACGTGGTGACCGTTGGATTGCAGAGCGGCTACCAGTTTTTGATAGACCAGCTCATCCTGGCGGCCTCCGGTGATCGAACAGGCGAAATAAATGTTCATGCCATCTCCCGCTCACGGCTGAATTGGGTCTCGTAAAGCTGGGCGTATAACCCTCCCTTTGCCAGCAGCTCGCGGTGTGTGCCGCGCTCCACGATCATTCCCCGATCCATCACCAGGATCACATCGGCGGCCAGGATTGTGCTCAGGCGGTGGGCAATCACAATGCTGGTTCGTCCTGCCATGACGCGTTTGAGTGCCTCCTGGATTAACATTTCTGATTCACTGTCCAGGTTGCTGGTGGCTTCATCCAGCACCAGAATGCGCGGGTTTTTAAGGATTACGCGTGCCAGGGCTACGCGCTGTTTTTCTCCGCCGGACAGGCGGTAGCCGCGCTCACCCACGATGGTATCGTAGCCATTGGGCAGGCTGACGACGAAATCATGGATGTTGGCTGCCCGGGCAGCTGCCTCCAGCTCAGGTTGAGTGGCATCCAGCTTGGCGTACATAAGATTCGTGCGGATCGTGTCGTGAAACAGGTGCGTCTCTTGGGTCACCATGCCGATTTGATACGATAGTGAATCAAGGGTAACGTCCCGCAGGTCATGACCATCCAGCAGGATGCGCCCGTCAGTCGGGTCATACAGACGTGGGATCAGGTAGGTCAGTGTGGTCTTACCTGCACCGCTGGGTCCTACCAGGGCCACCAGCTGACCGGGCTGGGCAGAAAAACTGACCTGCTCCAGCGCATTCAGACGCGCCTGGTTGCGCCCAATCTCCTCTTCATCGCTGACAGGGAGGCCTGGCGCCATCTGGGAATCTTTGGATTTTACTTCCTGAGGGCCGCCCGATAGCACTGCATCCACATTATCCATCCGGCCGTAGCGCTTTACGTCGCTCAACAGGGCTTTACCATCCACGTCATAGCGGAAAGTGACATTTTCGAAGGTTAGCTCACCCCTCACGTCCTTTAATTTAATCGCGGCGGGCTTTTCCTCGATATCGTGCGGCAGGTCGATCACTTCGAATACACGCTCGAAGCTGACTACCGAGGTGGCGAAATCCACCGGCGCATTGGTCAGGCTCGCCAGGGCACTGTACAGGCTGGACATATACGCCCCGAAGGCAACGATGGTGCCGACGGTGAAGGCCTTCTGCATCACCAGGTATCCGCCAATTCCATATACCAGGGCAGTCCCAACTGCGCTCACCAGACCAATGATAATGAAAAAAATTGCGCCAAGGAAGGCTCGCCCGATTCCGAGATCGCGCACTAATGAGGCTCGGCTTTCGAAGCGCTTCACTTCGGTCGTCACCCGTCCGAACAACTTAACCAGCAGAGCTCCCCCGATATTGAGGGTTTCATTCATTGTGGCATTCATTTGGGCATTAGCTTCCATCTGACGGCGCGAGATATCGCGTAAGCGCTCGCCCATATTGCGGGCCGCCAGGATGAACAGCGGCAGGATGATGATGCTGATCAGCGTCAGGCGCCATTCCATGGTCAGCATGACCACCAGCACCGCAGCGGCCTGGATGATGTTGGTGATCAGGCTCACGATGGTGTTGCTGATGGCATTCTGCGCCCCCACGACATCGTTGTTCAGCCGGCTCATCAGCTCGCCGAGCTTGGTATTGGTGAAGAAATGCAGAGACATGCGCTGCAAGCGGGAATACAACGCCACCCGCAGGTCATAGATCACCCCCTCGCCAACGACCGCATTAAAGCGCCGCTGGATCACTCCCAGCATACCCCCTACTGCCGGGATAAGCAGTAGGGCGAGTGCCAGCATCACTAACCGCTGCACATTCCCCGAAGGGATGGTTTTGTCAATCAGGTCGCGCAGGATCAGCGGGGTCAGCAAGGTGAGGCCGGTGGTGACCAGGATCAGGAGCAGCATGGTCACCAGATGCCAGCGGTAGGGCTTGGAGTAAGCTAATACCCGCCGCAGCAGCCCCAGCGTAACCTTGGGTTTTTCGTCAGTCGAGCTCAGGTATGAGAACCAACCACCACCATGAAATCCCATCAATGCCTCTTTTTCAAGAACGAATCGCTATTATAACCCATCCAATATCCATTGACGCCCGCCTCGATTTGTGTAATACTGTATTGGTCATTCGGTGGTCATACCACCATACAATGCTATCCCACCATATAGGAGGTGATGTCAGCCATGTCAAGTGATAGTATAAGACCCAGCGCTGCAGCATCCCTCCTCCAGATTGGATAAGGGAACTGCAGCGCGCCGGAGAGCCGCCCAAAACGCGGCTCTCTGTGTTTAATCTAAATGAATCAGGGTAAGCAGCTGTTCAAGAGGTATGTCCGCCAGGGAGCCCATCCTGAAGTCGGCTTCGTCCAGGTTCAGCTGACTGGTGAGTGGGTTGGGAATGGCGATGCAATAAAGCCCGGCTTGCTTGGCTGAGTGGATGCCGATGGGGGAATCTTCGAAGGCAATCGCTTCATCGGCGCGTACTTCTAACGCTTGTAACACCGTCAGGTACAGAGCCGGGTCTGGTTTGACGTGCTTCACGTCATCTGACGCCCGGATGCAGTCGAAATAATCCTCCAGTCTCAATCGGGTGAGATGTCCGGTCACCCACTGGCATGAGCTGCTGGATGCCAGGCCAATCTTCAGCCCCAGACGACGCGCCGTATTGAGATACGCCTCCACTCCAGGCAGCATAACCTGTGCTTCGATCAAGGCACTCTCGTTTTTCTGGCGCTCCGCTTCAACCCGGTCCCAATCCACAGGCTCATTCACGCGCGTTTGCAGATCCAGGCGCGGGTCAAAGGTAGCCTGCGTCGTACCAATGATCTTAGACCAGATTGAGAAAGGGAGGGACTGCCCGAAACTGCGGTAAACCTCCACCCACGATTGATAGGAGGGACCTTCGGTCTCGAGCACCAGACCATCAAAGTCAAAAATCAACGCACGGATCATTAGTCAGCTTTCCGAAAATCTCCAGGAAGCAATTATAATGGGCCTACGATATTATTGTAGGTGATTTAGATATGAAGACTGTCCTTCTCATTCGACATGCCAAATCCAGCTGGAAACAACCGGAACTGAATGACCACGATCGCCCGTTGAACAAACGTGGTAAAAAGGAAGCCCCCAAGGTGGGCAAATACTTAAAGGCCAACAACCTCATCCCCGACCTGATCCTCAGCTCTACTGCCCGCCGGGCGCATGAAACTGCCCAGGCTATAGCTGAAGAGAGCGGTTTTGAGGAAGAAATCGAGCTCAGCCAGGACCTGTATATGAGCGAACCCGCCTGCTACCTAGATATTCTCCGAGGGCTACCAGACAGCGTCAACCGGGTACTGGTGGTGGGCCACAACCCCGACTTGGATGAGCTGCTGACCCTACTGACCGATGTGAACGAGCATATGACCACCGCCGCACTGGCGCAGATCGACCTACCCATCTCGAGCTGGACCGAGCTGAATGAGGCTACCGATGGCCGACTGCAGAACCTTTGGGCGCCGAACGAAAAAGAGGCTGACAGCTAGCCGTTGCCGCGCCTGATCACTCCTCCCACCACCATCAAAATCACCCCACCCGCCGCCATCACGACGATGGCGATGACCAGGATGCTCCCCAAACGGTCTGATCCGCCTGGGCTGGCCTCCGTCTGCACCGGGTCAGCCGTCAGGGTTGGTGTGGTGGTGACTACGGTTGTTGCTGTGGGTGTGGGCGTGCGCGTAGGTTTACGTGTGGCTGTCGCTGCCCGGGTGGGTGTGCCGGAGGGGCTGGGCGTATCCGTCGGACCGGGCGTATTCCCCAGCCGGATGATGAGGATGTCCCCATCGTATATTAAATTACCGGTCAGGTGGTTAAGCTCCTTGAGCTGAGCTACGGTCAGCCCATACGCATTGGCGATCAAGGTCAGGTTCTGACCCAACCTGACCGTATGGACAATTGAGCCATCGGAGTTAGGAGTGGTTGTCTGGACGGCATAATAGGGGAGGGCGGTCGGGCCACCGGGTTTCACGGTGGCTGGCGGACTGTAGCTCCCTCCCGCAACGTAAGCCGCATCGATCGTGTAGTACACAAAACCATCTGCCTCGGCTACTCCCGCCCCGATTTCGTGATAATTGGGACTGAGCATAGTTTGGATATGCGGGTCGTCCCCCAGCCACATAGAGATAGCCCCATCAACGGATAGATCGGTGCCTCCGGCGATATTCTCCGAGATAAAAAATGTCGCCCCTCCACCGTACCCCGCCGCTGCGGCCCGGTCGCGGGGTCGTGTTCCGCCCGCGCCGATGTGCGTGACCTGGCCGATCGAGGCCTGGTAATTGCTGTGCGATTGGGCAATCGACATCAGGGTGTTGTTTATCTCATATGGGGGCAAACCGTTGCCAATGCGCAGGTTGTTCACCGCATCAATCAGGGCATAAGGGTCACCTGCCTGGGCTGTGCTGCGCCTTGCTCCCCCCAACACCATGAGCAACACAATGATCCCAACAATGGCAACAAGATCGATCGGTCTTCGCTTCATCGGCTCATAGCACGGTGTGTTCTGGTCTCACCCTGGTGATGTACCAGCGACCCTCACCGCCCTTGAAGATTAGCTCGTAGATTTGCGCACCGGCAACCATCACCAGCATATGCTGACCATCATCGTCGGTCCACTGCCTGCCGGCAGATTCCACCTTGTAGCGGCCGCCGTTCCAGGTGAAGCTCAGCGGCGTGATTGTGCCCTGCTCACTAAAGCGAGCGGTAACTTCGATGGGTTCCATGGCTCAATTCAATCCAAATATAAGTGTAATTTACTTCATTCACGATCCATAAGCGGTTCGAAGATGCTCTACCACCATCTTCAGTGCCGCCTGGGCAGACTGTTCTTTGACCGCCAGCCGGTCACCTGACCACAGGAAATGGCAGGCATTTTCATCTCTGGGCGAGCTCAGCCCGATCCAAACCGTGCCCACCGGCTTATCGGGTGTGCCTCCGGTCGGTCCGGCAATCCCGCTCACCGAAACGCCAATATCTGCCCACATGGCCTTCCGCACGCCGCGCGCCATCTCGAGGACGGTTTCTTCGCTAACGGCTCCGTGCTGCTCCAAGGTTAACTTGCTTACCCCCAGCAGGCGTACCTTCACTTCGTTGGAATAAGCGGTCACCCCACCGAGGTAGTAGGCGGACGAACCAGCTACGTTGGTGATGAGGTGGCTGATGAGACCGCCCGTGCACGATTCTGCCGCTGCCAGCCATAGGCCATGCTGTAGCAACAACTCGCCGACCACTACTTCCAGTGGTTTATCCAATCCGGCGCTCCCCTTGGTTCCAAATCAGACGTTTCTTCATCGTCTGGCGCAATTATACAACACCAGTACCAGCCTCCGGGATTAATGGCACTTGAGTAAACCTGCAGTGTCCCTTATCCCCCACCACCAACAGTGATAAAATCGAAGCCCGATGGAGATTTCTGAACATATCCGGGGGATCTTAAACACCGCTCCGCTTAAACCCGGCTGTTACCTGATGAAGGACGCCGAAGGCAAGGTGATTTATGTGGGCAAGGCGGTGAACCTACGCAACCGCCTGCGTTCGTATTTCCACTCCAGCGCCCAGGAAGACCGCAAGACACGCAAGTTGGTAAGCCACATCGCGGAAATCGAATGGATCCTGGTAGGTTCGGAGCTCGAGGCGTTGATCCTCGAGATGAACCTGATCAAGAAATACCGCCCGCATTTCAACGTCAGGCTGGTGGACGACAAGAGCTACCCCTACATCAAGGTGCATTGGAACGACCCCTTCCCCAAGCTAACGGTCACACGCCAGATGGTCCAGGATGGCTCGCGTTATTATGGGCCTTATACCAGCGTTTGGGCAGTGCACCAGACCCTGGACGTGCTGCGCCACATCTTCCCCTACTTGACCTGCGACCGGGTGATCACCGGCAAGGACGAACGCGCCTGTCTGTATTACGATATCAAGCTGTGCTGCGCCCCCTGCATCGGGAAAATCGACCAATCCGGCTACCGCCAGATGATCGACGACCTGGGGCAATTCCTGGAAGGGCACACCGAGCCGATCGTCTCTCGCCTGCGGGTCGAGATGGACCAGGCAGCCGAGCAGTTGCTGTTCGAGCGGGCTGCTACCCTGCGCAACCAGATCCAATCCATCGAGAGGGTGGTAGAGAAGCAGAAGGTGGTCTCCAGCGATTATATCGACTCAGATGTGATCGCCATGGCGCGCACCAATGGAGAAGCCTGCCTGCAAGTGTTCTTCATCCGCAATGGCAAGCTGATCGGGCGCGAATACTTCCTGATGGAAGGGGCGGAAGAAACCCCGGATAAAGAGGTGATCGGTGACTTTCTCACCCAATTCTACAGCCAGTCCCCCAGTGTGCCAGACCAGGTGCTGCTGCCGCAGGAGATCGAGGAGATGCGCATCATCCGCGAGTGGCTAAACACCAAACGCGGTGGCAAAAAGGTGGAGCTCCGCATCCCCAAGGAAGGCCCGCAGCAGGAGCTGATCCAGATGGCGGCGGAGAACGCTAGTGCCACCCTTGAAGCCCTGGAAGCCCAGTGGCACGCCGATACCCATCGCCAGGAACAGTCCTTGGGAGAGCTTAAGACTTACCTAAATCTGAGCGTCGTCCCTAACCGCATCGAATGCTACGACATTTCAAACACACAAGGGACGGCCGCGGTGGGCAGCATGGTGGTCTTCGGTCAGGGGGTACCCAAGAAGAACCTGTACCGGCGCTTTAACATCCGCAGCGTGGAAGGTCCAGACGATTTCGCCAGCATGGAGGAGGTACTGACCCGCCGCTTCAACCGTTGGAAGGCCGCCCAGGAGCTGGCGGAAGCCCCGGGTGAAAAACCCGACCCCGCCTTCGCCATCCTACCCGACCTGCTGATTGTGGATGGCGGTAAGGGTCAACTCGGACGGGCAGTCAAGGTGCTGGAGCAGTTCGAGCTCACCGGCAAGTTCTTCGTCACAGGATTGGCCAAGCAGAACGAGGAGCTGTTCGTTCCCGACAAATCAGAACCGATCATGCTGCCGCGCCACTCGCAGGCGTTATACCTCATCCAGCGCGTGCGCGACGAAGCCCACCGCTTCGCCATCACCGCACACCGCAGCCGGCGGGATAAAACTGGGGTGGTCTCCATTTTAGATTCGATCCCCGGGATCGGTCCCACCCGCCGCAAAGCCCTGCTGGCGCGCTTCGGAGACATCGATGCCATTCGCGAGGCCTCGGTGGAAGATATCAAGGCAGTTAAGGGTATGAATGAGAAATCAGCCCAGGCAGTGAAAGAATCTTTAGGCTAAAGAAACCAGCTGTTGTGAAGGCAAGTAGAGTACTAACTGACCATATTTTGGATTAATGAACTCTTCTGTAATTTTGATTAACATTGTTTTATAATTAGCACAATTAATAGAATCACCGAGTAAGGAGTATGTTATGGCAAAAAAGACACTTAATAAAAGCCAACAGCGCAGCATGCGCACCCAGCAGATCGTGATGGGTGTGATCGGCGTTATGGTCGTCCTGGCCATGGTGCTGTCACTGATCGCACGCTGACCAGCCCCAGAAACTGCCTGTATAAATCCATTATCTTTTCATTCCTGAATCAGTAATCATCATCCCTGATCCACACTTCATCCCCGATATACAAGCTTATATAAAAAGTGGGCGGTCATTTTCAGCGCCCATGATGGTTATTTAACCCAATTGGAATAAACCCGGCACTCGACTGGTGATTCGCAGTGACATGGAAGCGAACTGAGCCGCCAGCAAGCCACAAATCCCCGCTGGCACAACCCACCCAGGCAGCTCTACCCACCAGACGTAACCCGTTAGCGGGCCCAGCCGGTATACCAAAATAGCAGATAAGAAATAACCGGCATAGAATGCCACAGTTTGGAAGATCAGGAACATAACGCCCCAGCTGAGCGCTCCAAGCAGGCTGGCTCCCAGCATGGATAGCAGCGACGATGTCGACCGCAGTGGAAGGGTTAAGCCTCCGCCGATAGCACCACCCAGCGCCGTTGCCACGATCGGGCCCCAAAAGCCGCCATTCCACATGAACATCCAGGAAAAGCCAAGCATAAGAGCGGTGAACGCTCCAATAGCCCAACCGGCGATGCTCAAGGCGTTAAGATATCCATTCGCTCCGAACTGTCGGCGTACATACCCGATGGTAACCGCTGATCCGATGGTCCAGCCGGCAAAACCCAACACATATGCTGCCGTCCAGCCTCGATTTGGGCTAGAATACACGTCTGAGATCACCATACCGGTGCTGACCAGTGCCCATCCGGCTGCCCAGGCCCAAGCAATGGGGTGGATGATTTGGCGTCTATCGGTCATCTTGTGCCCCATTAAGTGATCCAGGCGGGACCAATTTCCAAGCAGCTGCTATTCTTTACAAATCACTTCAGCCAGGTACTGGGCAGACTCGCCTATTCCCATGAGGAATCCAGATTTAAACGTATTCATCCACATTAAGCCAAGAAAATACATGCCGGGATAGTTCGTAATTCCCCGATCGGTGGATGGAAAACCATAAGAATCAAGCAATGGGAGCTGTACCAGGCTAAAGTCATTCGAATAACCGGTTGCCCAAATAATAGCGCCAACATTTTCTGCGATTAAATCCAATGTACGAATCTCTGGCGCCGCATATGCGTCATCCAAAATCGTCAATTCCTCTGTGGGGATATTCAAAGCGTTTTTTCGGATATATTCATCGATCATCTTGAGGATATTGGCAGCAGCTCCGTCTGACTTGGTCAGGTTCTCCTTCAAATCAGGGGCAAGCATAAGCTTCCCATCCTCATAACCGCGCAGGTGACCTAATAGGATAATGCCATTACGATAAAACGTGTGCAAGTTGATTTCGTGCCCACCGCCCTTACCCGTTGAATGTAGCGATCCGAAAAAGCGGTCCTTGGGAGAGTCAAGCATGGATACAGTGCGGTCTAAGAATCCGATCAGGTTTAGCCAATCGTATCCGTCTTTACCGCGGTAGCGTCGGGGAAAGCGACCGGCAGAGCTGGTGGATAAATATACTTTCCGACCGGCTTCATTGAGCTCTTCGGCAATCTGGCAGCCCGATTGAGCTGAGCCAACCACAAGTACAGCGCCAGATGGTAGGGCTTTTGGATTCCGGTAAGCGTCCGATGGTATCTGAAGGATATGCTGCGGTAATTGAGAGGCATATGTAGGAATTTTCCCTTTCTGAAACATCCCTGTGGCCATGATCACATTCTTTGACTCATAGTTCTTGTTGTTGGTAAATATTCGATATCGATAATGGTCAACCATGGGTTCAACCCGGGTGACTTCCGTCGAATAACTTACAGGCATATGGTTTTCCTGCTCGTACTGCTCGAACCGGCGAACAATCTCAGACTTTGGCATGAATCCATAAGGCTCTGAGCTGGCATATTCCGCTCCTGGAAGCTTGAATGACCAATTTGGTGTTATCAGGGTAAACGAATCCCAGCGGCGGTTGCGCCATGCATTCGCCACTTGAGGTGTCTTTTCCAGGACGACATGTTCACGTCCTGCCTGGGTGAGATAATAACTAAGTGATAAACCGGCCTGTCCTCCACCAATAATGACCGATTCTATTTTTTCGACCATTCTATTTCCTCCCATTATTTGATTAAAACTACCCTTAATTAACGATAATTATTACCCTATATATCGTATATTATCTGCTCTAGTTTACCTGATTTTTCAAAATAGTGCAACCGTTTAAAACAAAAGTGGGCGGCACTTCACAATCACCGCCCACTTCAGTTATATTAATTGGGTTAGAACAGACCCAACACTCTTCCGGTCTCCAGGTCCAGGTCCACGTCATAGAACACGGGGCGAGTGGGCAGACCGGGCATGGTGCGCATCTCGCCCAGCAGCGGGTACAGGAAGCCCGCTCCCACCGAAGCTCGGATGTCGCGGATCGGAATCTTGTACCCCTTCGGCACACCTTTCAAGGCGGGGTCATGGCTCAGGCTGAGGTGCGTCTTGGCCATGCACAACGGGAGCTTGTCAAAGCCCAACCGGTTGTACAGCTCAATCTTGCGCTCTGCTTCGGGCGAATACTCCACACCATCTGCCCCGTAGATCTGCGTGCAAATGGTCTCAATCTTCTCTTTGATCGACATCTCGAGCGGGTAGAGGAACTTAAAGTTGGTGGGTTTTTCAGCTGCCTTGATGACCGCCTCACCCAGCTTGACCGCCCCTTTACCGCCCTCCATCCAGTGCCGGCACACGATTGCATCTTCAGCACCGGCTTCGACGGCTGCCTGGCGGATGAGCTCCACTTCAGCATCAGTATCGTCCTTGAATGAGTTCACCGCCACGACCACATTCACACCAAACTTCTTGGCGTTGCGGATGTGGTGCTGCATATTTCCCAACCCAGCCCGCAGGAGGTCCAGGTTCTCAGTCGTGTAAGCATAATCCAGCGGCTTGCCAGCCACCACCCTGGGTCCTCCGCCGTGCATCTTCAACGCCCGTACGGTCGCTACTATCACTGTTACCTGGGGGATCAATCCAGAAGTACGGCATTTGATATCGAAGAATTTCTCCATACCGATGTCGGCGCCAAAGCCCGATTCGGTGACAACGTAGTCTGCCAGCTTGAGGGCGATCCGGTCGGCAATAATCGAGTTTTGCCCATGGGCAATATTGGCAAACGGCCCCGCATGCACGAAGACTGGCGTGCCTTCCAATGATTGCATCAGGTTGGGCATAATGGCATCCTTCATCAGCACGGTCATTGCGCCGGCTACACCCAAGTCCTCGGCAGTGACGGCTTCACCGGCTTTGCTCGTGCCAATCACAATGCGCCCCATCCGGTCGCGCATGTCCGCCAGGTCTTTGGTCAGCGCCAGGATCGCCATGATCTCACTGGCGACGGTGATATCGAAGCCGGTCTGGCGCTCATTACCCGCTTCTTCCGGGCCTTGCCCAATGGTAATCGTGCGTAATAATCTATCATTGGTATCCACTACACGGCGGAAGGTGATATTGGCCGAGTCGATATCCAGCCGGGCGAAGCGCTTGCGCTCCTCGGTGGTCAGCTCGTTCGGGTCGGTCTTATTGATCCCCAGTTTCTTTAGCCGTCGCAGCATAGATATGGAAAACCGACGCGCCCCTTGCTTATCCGGTGGGCACAGCGCGTTGAATAATTTCTCATCGTCAGGAGTGGCGCGCTCATGCAGCATGCGGGCATCGATCGCAGCTGCCAGCAAGTTGTTGGCTGCAGTGATGGCGTGGATGTCACCGGTCAGGTGGAGGTTAAAATCCTCCATCGGCACCACCTGGCTGTAGCCGCCACCCGCCGCGCCACCTTTGATGCCAAATGTTGGGCCTTGCGATGGCTGGCGGATGCAGGTGAACACCTTTTTACCCTGGAATGCCCCCAATGCCTGGCTCAAGCCCATCATGGTTGTGCTTTTGCCCTCCCCAAGTGGGGTGGGTGTGATGGCTGTAACTTCAATATATTTGCCATCCGGTACATCCTTGAGGCGCTCGAGCACGCTCAGGCGCACCTTGGCTTTGTACTCACCATGATACTCAAGCTCCTCAGGCAGCAGACCCACTTCCTCGGCGATCACCGAGATGGGTTTTAGCTTGGCTTCCTGCGCAATATCGATGTCGGACGGCACAGGGAACCGTAAGTTAAGCTTCGATGGGGTAAACGGACGTGAACCACCTTTCGGACTCATTGCGTAAATCCTCCTTATGTTGTTATGTGCGAAATAGCTAGATTTGTGCCATTGTATTGTGACAAATATTTCACCATCTCACAAGGGACGCATATCCCCTACTACATGTGCCATCTGTCACAAGTTGGCCAGGCTTTTTACCAGGTACAGTTCGCCGCGCTCGAAGCCGCGTTCGAGGTAATATAGGCGCGTACCCACCGCTGAGATTACCGCCAGGCGCTTGAAGCCCTTCTTGCTGGCGATCGCCTCTGCATGCTGAAGCAGCTCGGTGCCGAGGCCAGTGTGCTGGGCAGCCCCGTTCTTCTCCGATCCTACCGCCAGCGATTGTCCGAACACGTGCACCTCGCGGATGATGGCTGCGCCGTCCAGATCGCGCATCCCGGTCGCAGGCGACCCATCCCCTGGAAGGCTCAGCCGTAAGAAACCCGCCAGTTTATCATTGGGGGTGACGTAAGAAAGGAAATTTTCCTCCGCCCCTCCGGCAGGGTAGACAAAATCCTCCCGGTGCAATCCACCTTCTTCCACGGTCTGGTTTTTTACCTCACGGCAGCGGATGCACTGGCAGGCAGTGCCTCGGCGTTTCAGCTCCTGCTGAACGTCAATCCGCAAGGAGGTGCGCTTATTGCCCTCCACTACATTCTCCGAGGGGATATCGCGCACGACCCGGTTCACCCGGCAGTAACGCGGGATGATGGGCTTGATATCGGCAATTAAGGAGATCAGCTGCTCGGTAGTGTATGGAGTGTATTCGCCCCTCTCCCAAACATTGAACAACTCGGCATTCGCCAGCAGCTGAGTGGGGTAGATTTTGATCTCATCCGGGCATATGTCGTTCCACAGGCGGGTGAAGTCCTCCCGGTCTGAGTCGGGGGTTGCTCCCAACAAGTTGGGCATCCAATGCAGTACAATCTTAAAACCGGCCGCCCGGAGCAAAGCGGCCGCCTGGTGGGTATCGGCAACCGTGTGCCCACGCTGGTTGAGCTCCAATATGCGGTCATCCAAGCTTTGTGCCCCCATCTGCACCTTGGTCACCCCCAGCCCGCGCAGCCAAGCCAGCTCTGCCGGTACAATATCCGTGGGGCGTGTCTCTATTACAAGACCCACATTACGACTAGCTGCAGTCTCATTGAGCCCCTGGGCCTCTTCCAGCGTGGCTGAATCCACACCATTCAGGGCGTCGAAGCAGCGCCGGATGTACCACTCGTGGTAATCGCGCCGGTAGGCACACCACGACCCGCCGAGGATGAGCAGCTCCACCTTGTCCACCGGGTGCCCCACGGCTTGCAAACTTTGCAAGCGGCTCGCCACCTGCCCGTGGGGGTCGAAGTTGTGCTCCACCCCGCGCCTCGCCCCGGGTTCATCCGGCAGGTAGCTCTTCGGCATGCGCACGTCGGTCGGGCAGAAGATACACTTTCCCGGGCAGGGGTAGGGCTTGGTCAGTACGGTCACGGTAGTCACCCCCGAAAGGGTGCGCACTGGTTTCATACGGATGCGCTCGAGCACCCCAGGTTCTGAAGCCCATGCACCTGTCTTGACCAGCTGCCGGTAGGCTGCGACCAACACGTGTTTGGCCAGGTAGCCTCCATTGGGGTTGGGGTGCCGGCGCAGCGCCCGATCTACCTTGGCGCCTCTGCGCACCTCCTCGAGCACTTCAATGGCTTGCTCCAGCATCTCAGGGGTGTATTCTTGCGACTTTATCCAATTCTCTCGATCCATGCCTGCACTTTCAGACCAACAAGCGCTTTAAGCTATAATTCCAGTGTCGATTTAAACACCGTGAATCCTACCACGCTTTCGAGGTTGCTCGAGCTCAACCGGCTGTTCTACAATACCTTCGCTTTGCGGTTCTCTGCCACCCGCCAACGGCTCCAGCCGGGCGTGATCCGCATTCTCGAGCAGATCAGCCCGATGGATAACCTGCTGGACCTGGGCTGCGGGAATGGTGAGCTGGCGCGTGAGCTCGCCCGCTGCGGTCACGCTGGAGCGTATACCGGGCTGGATGTCTCCCCACCCCTGCTCGAGCAAGCCACCCCTGACCAGCCGCCTAATTTCAGCTTCATTCAGGCTGATTTATCAACAAACGATTGGGACGCTCCATTTACTGGCAACAGGTACGATGCCATCCTGGCTTTTGCAGTGCTGCACCACCTGCCGGGGGTTGAATTACGCCGGCAAATCCTGCGTAAAATCAGGTCGCTGCTCACTGATCGTGGTCGCTTCATCCACTCACAGTGGCAGTTCCTGAACAGCCCGCGCCTCGCCGCCCGTGTGCAGCCCTGGGAAGCGATCGGCTTATCCGAACACGATGTCGACCCTGGCGATTACCTGCTCGACTGGCGCCAGGGAGGCACAGGCCTGCGCTATGTACACCACTTTTCTGAGGACGAGCTGGCTGAGCTGGCTGCTTCGACCAGCTTCCAGGTGTTGGAATCCTTCCTCTCGGATGGCGAGAACCACCGCCTGGGTCTGTATCAGGTGTGGAAACCCATTGATTCGCGGTCATTGCGAGGCGGTGATTTCCCGCCGAAGCAATCCGCTCCATAAATCCAGCAGATTGCTTCAATCTTCAGCAAAAAACGCTGAAGCACTCCTTCCCCCAAAAACTGGGGGTTTCCGCAATGACAAGATTATCTATGGTTTCGGGCATTCGTTCATTGCCCTCAATTCGGTATCAGAACAAACCAGATAGCCCCAACCCAGAAGTTTATACCAGGTGTGGCAAACCAAGGCGTAGTAGCGCAGGGGAGGGATTTATAGTGCTCCGTTTTGGATTCCACCCCTGCGCTTCTACATCGTTCGTGCGTAAACAGATACCTCGTAAGTCATTACTTTCTGTTGGGCATCATCTGATGAGCACTTTTACCGGGTATCAGTCAGCAATTTATCGCCCTCTGGCCATCCTATCTCTTAATTCCCAACTTTGCTCACTTTCATGCTAGAATAAACCACCACATGAATCAAGGAGGCACTCCCCATGGCCGAAAACGACTCTCGCAAGCTTCTCCAACAACTTCATGATGAAATCAACAACCTCAAAGCGGTCGACGACAGCAGCACTGAACTACTGCGAGACATTGACGGGGATATACGCACGCTGCTCGAACGTTCAGGGGAACCTCCGATGCCGGTGCACCCCACCATCATCGGGCGGATGGAAGATGCGGTTGACCAGTTCGAGGTCACCCACCCCGAGCTGACCGCGCTGATCTCCAAGGTATTGGATTCCCTGAGTATCGCCGGTATTTGACCTGATGCACAACGCTGTAGAAAATTTGCGCATTAAGAGCGGTAAAAAGGGAAAAATAGCATAAAAGCAGCCATTTTCTTAATCTTTAACAGACTGTTTCGAGGACAGGGACATGTTAATATGATACTGTAATCATTTCTTTCACGTACGTCAGTGGGACCATCGCCGCTGGCGGTGACGTGGGAATGCAGGAGGGTCATCATCGTAGAGACGCTCAATTGGAGCGTCTCTACCTTTTTAATTCACTCCTCAATTTGCTAACTGCTGCCTTTCATGCTACCATTAACCCATGCGAACCCTGATCATCTCAGATATCCATGCCAATCTCCCCGCCCTCGAAGCTGCGCTGGCAGATGCGGGCCAGTTCGACGCCACCTGGTGCCTGGGTGACCTCGTCGGCTACGGACCCGACCCGAACGAATGCATCGAGCGCATTCGCAACCTACCCAACCTTCAGTGCATCATGGGCAATCATGATGCCGCCGCGGTAGGAGTCATTGATGTGGATGCCTTCAATCCTGATGCCCGGAAGACCGTCCTATGGACCCGGGAGCGACTCAACCCCGACAACAAGGAATACCTCATGAACCTGCCTGACCGGGTCAAGCTGGACTTCATCACCCTGGTGCATGGCAGCCCGTACAAGCCCATCTGGGAATACCTGCTGGATACCCGCTCCGCCACCATCAGCTTTGAATACTACGACACTCCCTACTGCTTCGTCGGTCACACCCATCTGCCCGTGTTGTATTACCTGCCAGACGACCGCACCACCGCCCAGCTGATCGTGCCCGAACATGTCTCCCAAATGACCCTTGCCCCACGTGCCATCCTCAACCCAGGCTCGGTCGGGCAGCCGCGGGACCGTGACTCTCGGTCTGCATACGCCATCCTGGACAAGGCCGATTTTACCTGGGAATGGCACCGGGTCCTATACGATATTCAGGGTGTCCAGGACCGTATGCGTAAGGAAAACCTGCCCGAACGCCACATCACCAGGCTGTCAGCCGGGTGGTAGAAACCTGCTCATATCCTTCACACGAACGGGAACATTCAACAGCCTGGGGGCGTTTTAATCTTTGGAAGCAATCCTAGGAGGAGCCCATGATCAAAAAAATCGCCATTACCCTCGTACTCTTTTCCCTGCTGCTGGCAGCTTGCGCCCCAGCTGCCACGCAAAGCGCCCGTTCAGCCTTGCCCGGCGTCGTCACCGGGTTGCAGAACAACGAATCAGTTGCACCTGCCTTAGCGCCGCTCCCAGCCGATAAAAGTGCTTACGCCCTCAACCAAACCGTCACCTCAACCGACCGACTGGTGATCAAGAATGCCGCATTGTCCATGGCAGTGGATGACCCACAGAAATCAATGGATAATATCTCCCGCATGGCTGATGCTATGGGCGGGTTCGTCGTCTCAGCAGACATGAACCAGCAGACACTCTATAATGGCTCCAAGGTACCGCAGGTGAATATGTCTATCCGTGTGCCCGCCGATAGGCTAGCTGAAGCCCTGGCTACGATCAAGGCCGAAACCACCCAGCCGATCATCAGCGAGACCGAATCCAGCCAGGACATCACCGCCGAATACACCGACCTGAACTCGCGACTGGTCAACCTGCAAGCAGCTGAAAAACAGCTCCAGCAGATTATGGATTCGGCCGTCAAGACCGAGGATGTGTTGTCGGTTTACTCTCAATTGGTGTCGGTGCGTGAGCAGATTGAGGTGATCAAAGGTCAGATGAAATATTACGAGCAGTCTGCCGCCCTGTCTTCCATCAGCATCCAGTTGCTCGCCAATGCAGCCGTGCAGCCCATCACCATCGCCGGCTGGCATCCTGGTGGGGTTGCCAAAGAAGCCTTACAGACCCTGATCAACGCCTTGCAATCGCTGGCCAACTTCGGCATCCGCCTGGCCGTCCTATACGTGCCGCTCCTGCTGATTATTTTCGTGCCCATCGGATTGGTCGTATGGGGCATCGTAGCCCTGGTGCGGAAGATCCGCCGGCCAAAGGAAACCACTTCGACCGCCGCTGAATAATTAGACTGATAGTTTAACAACAAGCTGCTTGATGAAGCATCGGGCAGCTTGTGTGTTTAAATAACCAAAATGGACTAAATTGTCGGAGGGATGGTGAGCGATTGCCAGAAGAATAGAGTCTGATCAGTCATTTGGCGGGAGCATGCTCGGTGTTACCAGCCGCTGCACAATCGGCAGGCGGATAATGCAATTCAAATTGTAATTCACGGTTTTTTGGACCGGCTCTGGCTGAACTACTTCGACTGCTGGTTCATGAGCATCACTGCCCGGCACCTGCAGCACCTGCCCGGGATGGATGACGAAGGGATAACCAATCTGATTTAATTGCGCCAGCTCCACCCAGCTTGTGCCAAAGCGCTTCGACAGCTCAATCAGGTAGTCCCCAGGCTGAACCGTGTAGGTATCCGTGGGTGGTTCAACAGTAGCATCAGCTACGTGACCCGCCTCGAGCGAGGCGAAAACCGCCATGTTACCCAGTACCTCCCATGAGTGCAAGAATGAACTCAGCGAGTAGGTCTGATACTGCCCCGAGTAAGCGTCCACCACCTGGACGGTATCCTGGTTGTAGCCAGTGAGGATCATGGTGTGCTCGTAATTCGCCACCCTGGATGTGCTTCCATCGGGAGCCATATAATGTTCAGAGGTCCCACCCCACATCTGCCCGATCACCCACACAATCACCGGATTACCTGCTTGGATCTGACCCCGCAGGTCATCCCAGCTCAAATTGTTAAGTGCTTCCGCCTGCAGCCCAAAGGAGTGCAAAGTATCCGCAACCGGCCCGGCGTGCACTCCGTAGCTGTGGGGTGGAATACTTCCCCAGGCTTCATTTGGGTTGCCGACAAAGCCGCTATCGGGGTTATCAGACTTCGGCAGGGCTTCCAGGAATTCATTCTCCCCGATTCGGATGCCCCAAAAAGTTGCCAGGTCAGCTGCCGAGCGGGCTTCACAGGAGAGCGAATGCTTCTGAGCGTGCCCGTTTACTCCGGAGATGTAAGATGATTCAGGCTGGGTATCACCCTGGGCGGCAGATACATCCACCAGGAAAAGCATAGCAACCACTGCCAGGAACCAAAATATACGCTTCACCATGAGCATGGTTTTTTAACTTCCTCTCCTGGCTGTCGATTGCAACCTTCGTGCCAGTCAAGTGAAGCGTGTATAATCTAACAGGATGCAGGAACTGACTCAACATGCCCAACGCCAGCTGGGGCTGCACCTCACCCGTTCCCAGCTCTCCGCCCTCTCGCTTTATGAGCGGGAATTAGTCGATTGGAATATGCGCTTCAACCTGACCGCCATCCGCGATCCGCAGGAGATCCACGTCAAGCACTTCCTTGATTCGTTCACCTGCCTGCAGGTTATGGGTGAGAAACACTACGGTCGCCTGATCGATGTCGGCACCGGAGCCGGTTTCCCCGGGATACCGGTCAAGATCGTTCGCCCCAAGCTGCAGCTGACTTTAGTTGAATCGGTAGGCAAGAAAGCTGAATTTTGCCGCCACGTGGTGAGTATTCTCAACCTCCAGGATGTGAAAGTGATCCAGCAACGCGGCGAGACACTCGGACAGGATTCATCCTTCCGTGAGCAATATGATTGGGCGGTCGCTAGGGCGGTCGCCATCCTGCCGGTGCTGGCAGAATACCTGCTGCCGTTTGTGCGGGTAGGAGGAAGCATGTTGGCGATGAAGGGAGAAAGCGGCCCGGCTGAGGCTCACGCGGCGGAACACGCCATAAAAATATTGGGGGGTCACCTGCGCCAGCTCCTGCCGGTCACGCTGCCAGGTGTGGTTGAAGAGCGTTACATTATCGTGATCGATAAAGTAGCCGCTACCCCAGGCACTTACCCACGCAAGGTGGGTATACCCACCAAACGCCCCTTATGACTTGCGCGAATTAAGCTTCCCTACCCGGCCATTGGCGACCTGCCAGACGGTTGCTTTTTGTACAAACTCAGGAGCAAACAGGTCCAGGTCAGTGGTCGAAAGCAACACCTGCTCTGATTGATTCAGCCTTTCCAACAGGTCAAACCGGCGCTGGGTATCCAGTTCTGCCAGCACTTCGTCCAGCAGCAGGATGGGCCAGTGGCCGCTGCGGGTATGCATCCAGGCGACTTCGGCAATCTTTAACGCCAGGATCGCCGAACGTGCCTGACCACGCGAGCCATACGTCCCCAGGTCAATCCCGTTAGCCAAAAAGCGCAGCTCATCCCGGTGTGGACCGATGGTGGTGACGCCGCGCGCAACTTCCTCCTGGCGCAGCCTTTGAAGACTCTCCAGGAAGCCTTTGCGGATCTGCTCCTGGGAGAAGCCTGTGCGGTCAACAGATGCGTCTAACGAGAGCGCCATCTGACCCGGTGTTCGCGGCAGCGGGTCATAGGCAGGCTGGTAGCTCAGGCGCAGCACTTCGTTGGCATGGGTCAGCTCGCGGTGAGTGCGGGCAGCCAGCCGCTCCAGGTCTTGCACCGCCCTGATGCGGGCATGGATCAGCTGAGCCCCATATGTGGCGATCTGGTCATCCCAGTAATCCAGCTGCGATGTATCACCGCGGCGCTCGAAAAGCTGTTTCAGCAGGGCATTGCGCTGCAGCAGCGCCTTGTTGTATTCCACCAGAGCCGCCTGGTAATGGGAGATGACCTGCGCCAATGCCAGGTTGAGGTAGCGCCGACGTTCCTCGGGCCCGCCCTCGATCACACCCATCATCTGGGGTAAGAACAGGACCGCGTTGAACTGGCCGATAGCCTCGCTGGCCTTCCGTTTGACCCCGTCCACCAGCACCTCTTTTCGCAGGTGAGTGCCGTCGTTCTGACCGTTGGGTTCCTGGATGATGCGGACTTCCAGACGGTGGTTCTCCACCCCGCGGTAATAATCCGCTACGATCCGCCCAACGGCCAGGTTCTGGCGTGCCTCAATAAAGTTGATCAGCTGTTTATCGCTGCTGGCATGGAATGAGCTTAATGTGGCCAGGAAATAGATCGCTTCGAGCAGGCTGGTTTTACCCTGGGCGTTATCCCCCACCAGCATCACCGTCCCAGCCGGTACGTCAAGGTCGAGACGGGTGAAATTTCGGAAGTTTGTCAGCGAGAGATGAGTAAGGCGCATTTCCTCAGCCAATCATGCAAATGCCACGGGTGGGTTTCGCCGTGGCATTCAAAGCGTGCTCCGATTATATCAAAAGAGACTGGCTTTATAGATGTGTTTATCGCCCTACTGGGGGCAGTTTTATGCCTTTTCGGGGATGACCTGCCCCGGCTGCTCATCAGACTGCCAAATTTTCTCGGCCCGGTCGACGAACAGAATACCATCCAGGTGGTCGATCTCGTGCTGGAAGATGCGCGCCTGCCAGCCCTTGGCCTTGACCGTCATCGGTCGCCCATGCCGGTTGAGCCCCTTCACCGTCACAGCGATCGAGCGCTCGACTTCGCCATGTATACCTGGGATGGAGAGGCACCCCTCCGACCCGAGCAGGGTATCTGATGAGGCATGGGTAATCTCGGGGTTGGACAGAACGTAGAGCTTGGGCGGTATATCTTCGTCGTCTTCATCGCCATATTCCACCACGATCAGGCGGATCGATTCATTTACCTGTGGGGCTGCCAGGCCTACACCCGGAGCCTGTCGCATGGTTTCAACCATATCATCCACTAGGGCCTGGAACTCCGGGCCAAAATCACTCACTTTATGCGCTTTTCGCCGCAAGATAGCTTGCGGAAGAGTAACAATTTCTCGTATCGTCATGTGGACTATTTTACCCTAATTTAGTCAAATTTGGGGAGGTTTCTTCGTCAGGCGGAGATCCTCCGCCTGACGGTGGTAGGCGGCAATGTAATTGGAGACCCGTTCCTGTTCCTGTATGGTATCAGTCTGTTGTTTCTTGCGCCGCCATTCATACATATAGTTGAAAATATCCCTTTGCGCCCGAGCCGGGTTGTGGATCCCGTAAAAGATGAACTTATTCTCGGTGCCGATATTAATAATCACATTTCCGAAGTTCAGCACCACCCCCAAAAATCCCAGGCGTTCATAGTCAAGTCCAATAATGTTCTCTAGCGGGGCGGATTTCGTGATTTCATCTCCCAGGGGCTTGCGCTCACTGTCAATGATCTTGTCCGGCGTGACTCGGTAGATATCGTTGCTCCAGTCCGCGAATTTATATAGCCACCATAGGACTGCTAATGCAATCAAACCAATACCAATCAACATAATCGAGCCGGGGGTAAGCAGATCGATCTGGTCTTGCACGCGCCAGTAATACACCAAGCTCGTCAGGATTATAAGGATAAACCCGCATACCGCCGGCAGCAGGGTCATCCTAAACAGCACGTACAGGTGCTTGCGGTAGGTGATCATCCCATTGGCTTCACGGCGCATCTGGAAGCGCGTCAGTAGTGACTGCCAGAGGTTCAACTTTTCGGGAACGAGCTGAGTCTCTTGCCTGGAAGCACCGGCGGATCCTGCTGCTTGTATGGGAGTATTCGCCGAAACTGGCACAGTTACCGCCTGTGAAGGTTCAATCTTTTGCCTGATCTTTCCCTCAATGGCATGGATATCGGTGAAATTTTGCTGCTCAATGGCCAGCTTGTGGTCGCGGTCAATGAGGTTCTTGATCCCCACCGGGTCTCCGATATGGCGAAAGAAAACCTGTCCCATGAAGGTCTCTGTGATCACATCACCGAAGCCCAACAATCGCCCAACCACACCGGATTTTGTCTCCCCCGATTTGATCGCCACCAGCGGTGCTTCCTGCCGGCTATCATACAGCCCAATCGTACGTTCCAGCCACACGATGCGCTGATCGGTGATGATGTAATAATCATTGCCCCAATCAAAGAAGCGCCAGATTGCCCACAGAGCTGCCATACCGACCACTGCGGCTCCGAACCAACCTGCAGCCAGGCGGAAGGAAGCAGTGGGGACTTGTGCAGCGGCTATAACAATAAATAGGCCCACCCATGCCATGACTAGCGGAGCGAGCTCAAGCACCAACAGGTAGGCGGGGTGTTTTCGACAAACGACGTTTACAGTTTCTTCCTCCCCCAGCCAGCTGAAGGGCTTGGAGCGGATCAGGTTGTACCATGCTAGTTGCTTCTTGATACTCTTCGTCAGAACCGGACTGGTGTTAAGCAACGTTCGGAGAGCATCCACCTGTATGGTGAAGAGCAGGGCAGTTTTTTGGGCAGTCAGGCTGAATGATTTTGGTTTTCCCCGGAATACTACATCAGCGCCAGCAAAATCACCTGATCTAAGTTGATAGCCGTCGCCTTTGATCCCTTTTTTAAGCGGCGAATACAGCACTTTCCCCATGGCGACGATAAATAATGGACAGCTTTTCCCATCAAGCTGCAGGCTTTGCCCCTCATTCAGCGTGACAGGCTGGATCAATGCAGCCACTTGATCCAACTGTGCCTCATCCAACCCCATGAATAGCATTAACTGTTTAAGCCGGGAAGTAATTTGCTGAAGATTATCAGGCATGGCTTTATTCTAGCACGAACAATGCATCTCGTTAGGTTTAATGCACAATGTATACCAGGGTATCAATCAAGCTTGACGGTTGATGGATTAGCTTATGATAAAATCTAATTCACCCTTATTTAAATTAGGAGAATGTTTCCATGCCCATCCATTTTGGTACTGACGGCTGGCGAGCAGTTATCTCTGATACGTTCACGTTTCACAACCTGCGCCTGGTTGGACAGGCGATCGCGGATGCAGTCGGATCGGAGCATTGGCTAAACAGCAATACCGATTTGACCAACGTAGACCCGCACAAGATGGTGGTCGGCTATGACACACGCTTCCTGTCCGATCGCTATGCTATCGATATGGCGCGCGTCCTGGCTGCGAATGGCTACAAGGTTCTACTGTCGCAGTCAGATGCTCCCACACCGGTGATCTCGTTCGCAGTGCGCCAGGAAGGTGCGATCGGCGGTGTGATGATCACCGCCAGCCATAATGCGCCGCGCTACAACGGGGTGAAGCTAAAAGCAGCCTATGGCGGATCTGCACTACCGGAACAATGCCGCAGAGTGGAAGTCTATTTGAATGACAATGAGGAACGCGCCCGCGGACCTAACCAGATGGACTTCGAACAAGCGCGTCAGGCCGGTTTGATCCAGCGGTTCAATCCCCTGCCTCCATATTACGATCATTTACGCAAGCTGATCAACTTCGACCTCATCGCCGAGCACCCTCAACGCGTGGTGGTTGATTCGATGTATGGCTCCGGTCGAGGAGTGATGAAGGGCGTCCTGCAAGGCACAGGGTGTGAGGTCCAGGAGATCCGGGCTGAGCTGAATCCCGGTTTCGGCGGAGTCCACCCTGAGCCGATCAGCCGCTATCTGGGTGCTCTGGCCAGTGCCATCAGCATGGGAATGGGTGACCTGGGATTGGTGACTGACGGTGATGCCGACCGCATCGGTGCGATGGACGGGCGGGGGAATTTCGTCGATCCGCATAAGATCATGGCCTTATCCCTGCGCTACCTGGTCGAAAAACGCGGCTGGCGTGGACCCATCATCCGGACTGTATCGACTTCGGGTATGATCGACAGACTGGCAAAGCGCTATGACCTGCCGATGCATGAGACCCCCGTAGGCTTCAACCACATTGCAGATTACATGCTCAAGGGAGACGTCTTGATCGGTGGTGAAGAGTCGGGGGGCATCTCTTTCCGTGGCCATATCCCTGAGGGTGATGGGATCATCATGGGTCTACTGCTGCTCGAGATGGTTGCTGCTTCCGGCGTCACCTTATACGAACTGGTGGAAGACCTGATGAAGGAAGTGGGGCCAGCCTTCTACCACCGCACTGACCTGCGTCTGAGCCACCCGGTGTCGAAACAGGTGATGAGCCGCGTGTTGGTGGAGGAGGCGCCGGGTGAGATTGGGGGAGAAAAGATAACCGGTATATCCACCATCGATGGGGTCAAATACCTGATCGCCGACGGGTCCTGGATGCTCATCCGTCCATCCGGCACTGAGCCGGTCTTGAGAGTGTACGCCGAGGGGCGCACACCTGAAATGGTTAAGGCGTTACTCGGATATGGAGAAAATGTAGCTGCCCAGGTGGTATAAAGTCGATTTAAAACAAAAAAGATCTGGATCGTTGCCTGGCAAATTATTGCTCCGATCCGGATCTTTTCGTTTAATTATGCCAAAGATTTCAGGACGCAGTCCTCAATCCACGCACGACGAAGATAACTACGATTAAAACAAGTGCTACAGCGAGGAGTCCGGTGGTGCCGAGCTCATCCGCGATCCCGGTGCCCGGCAGGGCGGTTGAAGTGGGATGGGGAGATAATGCCAAAGTTGGATGAGGTGTTAAGGCCAATGTTGGTGCGCTTGAGGTTACGGTTACAAATCTGTGCACAGCAGTCTGAGTGAGCAATGCGTGTTGGGTGGCAATCGCAATTTCGATGGTCGGCGATTTGGTGGGGACGATGACCAGGACGGGCGTCTTCGTAGGGGCTGCGGTGTTGGTTGGGGTAAATGTAGGTTGCCTGGTTGGCGTGAGGGTGGGCACAGTAGCCGTCGCGCTGGCAGATAGTGCAACTGCTGTATCCTGCGCAGCCTTGGTCGCATTTTGGTCTACAGCTGCCTGCTGCGAGGGCAGATATCGATATAGAGCCAATGCAGCGATGCATAACAGTGCCAGGACCATGATCCCGCCCAAAGTGCCCGCGATGATCAAAAATGTGCGATTGCCATTTTTTTCTGGTGGTGTCTCATCGCCGAGTTCCTGCTCGACATCATTCATGTCCGAAAAAGCCATGGTTATCTCTCCTCACTAATCCATTTTGGCTATTTTATCTTCACCCGATGACCTCAATATTTGCCAGGGGAACCTGTACGATATCTCCGTTCAATAAACGTACCCCAGCGGTTTGGGTGCGTAAACCACTCGGCAATACCGATAAGCCTGGCTGAAGGGTGGTCAATGAGCCCACCATGGATTTATAGGGAGGGCTGACCACTCTTACCGTTTGACCTACGGCAAAAGGCACAGACACGTTGAGAGTCTCGGGTCGAACACCATCGGGCAATGCAATCACCACTTCTGGTCGGGTATCGGTGATCTTGTTCCATGGTTCAGCAATTAAAGAAGCTTCCCGCCTCGATGCAGAATTTAATATTTCAAATGCATCCTGGTTCATGGGTAGCTTTCCAAATCCTTCAACAACCACGATGGGATAACTTACGCTTAATGCAACTGGTACCAAGGATGAATCCATACTTGCCAGGATCATCCCTCGCAGCGGAAAGTCATCAGCCGTGAGCAGAACCTTCTCATCTTCACAGTAAGCTCCCACAACCACTGAACCGCGCATACTGACGTCCAGCATCCCTGGCGTGACGATATCATCGGGAGCATCCGCCAGCAGGCTCAATAAACCATAATTGATCTTGCCGTTGCCCCAAACCCCTTGAATGAGCGATCCGACCACATCAAGCAAAACACCCCGATCGCCGATGACATCCGCAACCACCCCTGAATAACCCGCTTTGAGCTCAACAAATTCGCCTTCCAACTCGAGCAGAACCTGTCCACCCCCGGCTAACACAACGGTGCCAGACCTGGGGCTGCGGACCACCCGTCGCCCGATCCCGACGGGTCCAGCAATGACATCCCCCTCCCCCACCTCATCCCCGGCTCTCCGCTGGATATAATGATCGGCATCCTTGGGTGATAAGCCCAAACCTCTGCCAATATCCAATAAGATATGCTCTGGTCGCAGCATAGATTCTGCCACCGCGTCAATGGGTTTCACCTGCTGACCACGCCGGGCAACAATACGCCCTCCTGCGGGCATTAATCTTTCTCGCTGGAATTCTACGGCCGGTCTAAAATGTGTGATTGGAGCCTGCATTCTCACTTTTCCACGGCTTACCTGAAATATAACCGAGCATCAATAAGAGGGTGCAACATGGATGCCACGATGGCTATCCAGAGCCTGGCGTTGTCAGCCATTTAGTAAGAGCTTCACGCCGCCTGGACGGCTCCGCCGGAACATGGAGTGGTCGACCGCGGGCGTCAATCACAACCCCAAACACCCCGCCGATCACTTTGACGGTTCCACCTCTACCAAACCCACCCATGCCCACATCAAACTTGTGGAGCGGTGTCAGGTGCAGCGTCCCTGCCTGTCCCTGAGGTAATTTAAAAGCTGTCATTGTGCCGTGCTTTACTTCCTGTTCAGACTCAACCCCATCATCACCGCTCATACGCACGCGCAGGATAGTCGTCCCAAGAGGTGCATTCCCGACCGGTGAGATGATCGTACATAGGTTAACGAAGTTCGATGCGTCCAACGATTGAATGGTCAATAACGGAGTCACACTCGCTGTTGCCCCCAATGAGGCAGCCAGATTATTGCGATCCAAAGCGATCGTAGTTACTCCGGTGGGCTGCAGGCCGTTCAACACCATCATCAAGGCTTGATTACGGGATGGTGCCTTGGTGAGCACGCTGCCTGATGCGATGATTGGCTCAAACCAGGGCAGGAGGCCCGGAAGTGATCCAGGGATATCGGCAGGATGAGCTCTACCGGCCTGCCTGACAGCCAGAAACATCGCCTGGCAGGCAAGCGCTTGTTCGGTTGCCACCTCTTCGGCTGTAATGGGTATGCTGGTTGGATATAACGCTTTATTATAGATATAGTCGCGCATATACTTATCGGAGACATCGACTGCTACCCAGCGCATGATCTCTCCCAGGGAGCACAGGTTAAGCATCTCCGGCAGGTTCTCTCCTAATCCCAGCCCAGGGTATATACTCAAGCGTAAATCTCCCGAGAATGCCGAGGCCACCGTCGTAGCTGATGCGCCCACATCGATCCCCAAAACTCCCTTGTGGGTGTGGGCATACTCCTTACTGATATAACGGACGGTCCTGCCAAAAGCAGTTGCGGCTGGCATGAGATGGTTACCGGTCCATTGGTCAATTTCCTGGACCCCTCGTATCTGGCGGGAGCGAACCTGACGAAAGATTTGTGCCAGGGCAGGCTGCGAGGGAGTGAGCTGTTCACTCTCGTAGGATTGGCGGACATTGGGCGCGATATGCAGATTTACCAGGGTACCGATCGACTCCTCCACGTCTTTATCCAGAACAGAGTTACCGGCATAAAGGACTTCCGGGCGCTGGTCTTTTGGCATCAGATAGCAGGCCATCCCGACCGCTTCAAGCAGGTCGATCACCGATTTAGTCGCGCCGCCTTCAATCCCTCCCGCAACCACGATCAAGTCTGGACGGATCTGCAGGATAGTATCCAGTCGTTCCAGGAGCCCACGCCGGTCATTCAAGCTCATCGTTTCCATCACCCGGGCATAGGTAGTGGAAGCCAGGTTTTTTGCGCTCTCGGCTGAGAGATCCTCCAGGAGACCGATCGCCACCACCTTTAGTGGCGGCCCGACTGATACGGTTGCTACACAGGCATCCACTCCGATCCCGCTGGGTTGGGAAGGGACGACGAGCTGTCCTTCGGAATTGAAAAGTACCCGACCTGTAATATCGTGCAGCTGGTCAAGGGCAGCTTTTACACCCACGCTGACGTCGTTGCTGGGAGCGCCTATGGTCGTCGGCACGCTGCCTTGACCTAAAAAGCGGTAGCGCCCCTCAACAACATCAAAAAGAATCACCCGCGTGGAAACTGTTCCAATTTCTATGGCAAGGACTGAGTCAGCATCGATGAGTGAAGTTGGCATGTCGGTTTACTATTAGATGAAGCGTAGAATGCGTAGAATGACATCCCATAGGAATTGGGTCCGATCAATCAGCGCCGCCAAGGCGGCAAGAAACACACCGGTAAACAAGACACCCAACGTTATCACAATAAAACCCTGCCCGACAGTGGACAAATATTCCAGGATCACTGGACGTTGCGCCGGCATACCCTCCTCTTGACGCTTTACCCCGAATTGGAAGTAGATGAGCGTGGTGATCGTCCCTACCAGGACAATCACCCCATTGATAAACCACCCGACCAGGTTATTCATCTCAGCGGGTGCAGAATGCTGGTTGAGCATATTGATCGTTGCGCCGACCTGGGGGAAAATTGTCCCTCGAACCGCCCCGGCGATCACCGTCGCAGCGCCAACACCGGTTAGAAACGCCAACACCGGCGTCCCGAATCGAGAGAGGCGCGGTGTCACCTTGGTCAGCATCCATATACCCAGGATGACCGCCGGTGCCACATGTACCGCATAGTTGAGCAAATTATCGGTTGTACCTGAAGTGAAGACCTGCAGCACCGGCACGAGCACCTGATACCAAAGCACGTTGTATAAGATCAAGACCGCAGCATACCCCGATGCCACTCCGATAAAAATGTGAGTCGCCAGGCGGAACAGGACATTATCCCCGATGATGTAGCTGAGCACCATCACCGTAAGAAGGAAACCAATGATCAATCCGATGGGGTCCGCCAGCTGGCTTATTTGCTCCAACATGGGTGATCCTACTTTTCCTTCTTCTTGTCTGTGGGAATTGATTTCATTACCCCGCCGGCAACACTGCCGATAATGATGATCAAAATTGAGACAGTTACGCCAATACTGTAAGCATCCCAGACACCGTTTTGCTGGAAATTGCCTACCGAACGAGAGTAAGCCACTCCGCCCGCCAGGCCTCCGATCAACCCCTGGACCTGGGAGGGTGTCGCCTGATAATACGGCAGGATCAGCGGTTCGGCCTGTGAGCTGGATACGAATAAGAGTGGTTTATTTGCCTGCCGGAGTCGTGGACCAACCTGTTCCACCCAATTCCGGGCAGTGTCAGAGTCATTCGTTAGAACGATCACAGCATTGAAATCTTCTATGCTGGTGATGGCATCCAATGGTGCGCCTGCCCAGACATTGTCACTAGTTAACGAGTATGGAACGACGCTCCTCGGAGATGTGGCCAGGCCGGATAAACCCATGACGCCTCCGGGTATGTATCCCAGGTTGGTATAAAAATTGTAAGTGGTGGTGTTCCCAACCAGGCCTGAATAGACATTCGTGATGGTGCTCTCGCCCAATGCCGGACCAGACGGATTGGTTGCGACCAATGCCAGGTAAACGTTTTTATTCATCAGCTGGGTGATCACACTATTGATGGCAACGTTCAATTCACCCGAAAAACCAGCCTCATAGTCGAATGCAACCAGCACCGCGGCTCCGGTTGGAAGTTTCTGGATTTCCTGGGTAAAATTAACCACACCCGGGATGTTACCAGTCTGGGGGAGGGCGGCATCCTGCCGCCCGGAGATGATCATCCATAAGATTGGCAGCAGCAGGGAAACCGCAACAATAATGCGGAAAATATAACGGGAGGTGATGATGGGTTGGGTCGGTAACGGGGTTGGCTTGTCTTCACCAGCCAGCAATTCTTCCATCATCTCTACGCGTGCTTTTTGCTCGTCTGTAACCCGCAGTTTTATAGAATAGGTGGGCGGTTTTCTCGCTCGTATGGCGGAGGGGTGGGTTGAGATGACCCCTCGCAAACCCACTAAAGGGCCTGCAGTGACAATATCAGCGTTGGATACATCCTCAACCGGCCCGGTAGGAGCGACTGCTTCTGAAGGTCGGAGGGCTTCCAACCAGCCCGGAAGCTCTGCAGGAGATATTTGGGGCTCCGCTTCTTGAGAGGGTGGGGTACTCGTACTCTCTTCAACGGCGGATATTTTTAGCCAATCGGGAGGTTCTGGCGGTTGTTCTTCCGCATTCTCAGCAGCTTCTTCAACGAAGGGTTGTTCCGGATGTACCTCAGCTGGGGGCACTACCCCTTCCATTTTAATTTTGGAGGCGGCTTCAAGGCTGGTTAACCAGGCCGGTTTCTCTACCGGCAACGCCGGTGTAGCCTGCTCTTCTTCTGAAGGTTCTTCAGCGGAAGTTCCGGCTTTCTCCGGAAATTCCTCTTGCGATTGTTCCTCAGCGGGCGCCTGCGCAGGCTCCTCGACGGGCTCTCGTGCTGATTTCTCAGGCGTGCCACTTTGAGCTGGCTCGTTCACGCCGGCCTCAGACAGCAGACTCGCCAACCAATCATCATCGATAACGTTATCTTGCCCAGCTGGATGAGCCGGGGGTTGGTTTATTAAGGAATCAATTTGCCCGGAAATCTGGTCAGGACCCGGTTCCTCGGGCTCAGACTTTGAGGGAGTGGTTTCAGATTGGTCAAGAAAATTTGCTTCGGTCTGTTTTAACCAATCGGGGACAGATTGCTCCAGATTGGGTGGAGTGCTTGCCACCGCCTCCTGCTCACCGGGCTCACCACTCTCGCCAGAGGGTGAAATCAGTTTATCGAGCTCGTCCCCGCCTTCGGGTGGAGCGATAAAACCACCAGTTTTTAATGGTGCCTGGCAGTATTTGCACTCATCCAGGTCAGGAGGATTAGGCTTGCCGCATAATGGACAGATAATATCAGTCATTTTCTATCCACCATAAGGGCGATCGATGCCGATTAGAATACGCAGGCCAGTGGCAACCGTTCCCAATGCAACTCCAAGCAAAAGCCCTCTCGCCCCTGCAACTGCAGGTACATGCATCAGCCAGCTGCGCAATGAGCTGAGCAGGCTGACTTCACCCACGAAGAATAGCGGGGCGGAGCCTAACAATATAAGCAACACGGTGACCAGAAATAAAACGGTGTACCATTTGGGACTACGGGTTAGCAAACGGGCTGCGGCATATACCAGGACGAAGGCGAGGACTGCCAACAAGCTGATTTCGGCAGGCACCTGTATGGAATTGAAAATCCATAAAGAAAATGTCCCAGCCGGACCGCTTATGCTGACAATGATCATCGTGAGCACCAGAGATACCAATAAAACGATACTATTAATACTGCCCTTGCCCTCACCCCCAACTTTCTTCCAATGCACCATCACCAGGTTAAAAATACCCAACAGGAGCGCGAAACCTGCCAGGATTATTGCCCACCCAAGTAGGGTGGATTGGATTCCCCCGAGTAGACCGGGGAAAAAATACCCCAATAATACGATTGAGCCAGAGACAATGGCGATGGCTGCATTGGTGAGCGGTAGAATTTTCTTCACGATAAGATACCCAATAATTTCAGGATTGCCCCGATCACCATAGCCCCGATCAGCACCCATCGCAGGATGTCTTGCATGCGGATGCTGGCGGTATACACCGCACCCCCTCCAAGGTAAGCACCGGCTGCGTACAGCTCCTCACCGAGCAATGGTTCGTCAGCTGTGGCGAAGAGCACCGCCTGAGCAGGAATGCTGTCACTGCCAGCCACAGTCAGAGATTGACTGCGCTCGCCAGCTTCGGTCAGTAGAGCCACTTCGGTCCCAAAATGACCCGCTAGGATGTTGGCAGACACGTATTCATCGTGTATGGTGGGCATGGCACCGGCAGCAAATGCCATGGGTGTAAGACCGGTCAGGCGGGCGTTGGTTGGATCATAGCGCTGCTCAGCTGCCAGGCTGCGGTAGGTGGCTTGCAGCGTATCCTGGCTGAGGATGGTGATCACTCCATCACCTGAGGTTGTCACCGGAGGCCGGTCACTGTTCGAGGCGGCGCGGGCGCAGTGGTCAAGGATCGTCAGGCTGATCAATGCCGCCCCGCCTTGCAAGTCGTTGATCGTTCCCCGTCCAAGTGAGATGTGAAGCCGTTTTCCGGCTTCTACAGCCAGATCGACCTGGCGGCGAAAATGGGTAAACGCCTGGATGCTACGTAGATTGATCTTCTCACGCGTTGCATCAGAGAAATAGTAGAATAAGATCAATCCCAGACATAACAGGATGAATAATAAGGCAAGATAATTGGCGGCTGAACTAAGCGTTTGTGCCACTCGTGGGTGTCTCCCTTAAGAAGGTGATAAATTTTCGTCGATCATCAGGGTTTTCGAGTACGCGCGCGAACGCAAGAAGTGAACTGGAAGATAAGGCACCAGAAAGTAAGGGTTGGCTGAGATACACAATCTGCGCCAATAAAATGCCCAGTGAGCCGGTAATCTCGAGCAGTGAAGCCATGCCATCTTTTATTCCCCAGTGTTGCAAGGTACGCGCCCAATCCATCCAGTTCTGCTGGTTCTCACTCATGGTCAAAGTATAGCACAAAAATCTTAAGCGTTCTTATCGCCGGGCATTATACCCAGAACAACCCCTGCAGCAAACAAAATTGAAATATGACAGGGGACAGGTGATTTTTGTGCCATATATAACTGTCTGTTTCACTCGTGTACGGCTAAACTAGTAAGTTGGTCTATGTTGCTCACTTTTTATCTCAAACGCAATCAGCGTATATCAATAATGGAGTATTGTTAATGAAAAAACAAACTGCTAATATCGATGGCAACGAAGCTACTGCCTATGTTGCCCACAAGACGAGCGAGGTGATCGCGATCTATCCGATCACGCCGTCATCAACCATGGGAGAGTTTGCCGATGAGTGGTCGGCCCATAAGCGCCCCAACCTGTGGGGGACTATCCCCCTGGTGATTGAAATGCAATCTGAAGGCGGGGCAGCAGGGGCTGTACACGGCGCGTTACAGGCAGGCGCTCTCAGCACCACTTTCACCGCCTCACAGGGATTACTGCTGATGATCCCGAACATGTACAAAATCGCCGGCGAGCTAACTTCGACTGTATTTCATGTGTCAGCGCGCTCTTTGGCAGTTCACGCCCTCTCAATCTTCGGCGACCATTCGGATGTGATGGCAACTCGCTCCACTGGCTTTGCCCTACTGGCATCCTGCTCGGTGCAGGAAGCACACGACTTCGCCCTGATCGCTCAGGCCGCCACATTGGAATCCCGCGTGCCATTCGTGCATTTCTTCGATGGTTTCCGCACCTCAGCTGAAGTCAATAAAATCGAACTGCTCAGCGACGATGAGATCCGTGGGATGATCTCTGATGAGCTGGTGCAGGCTCACCGGGCGCGCGCCTTATCGCCTGACCACCCCTTTATTCGCGGCACCGCTCAAAACCCCGATGTTTACTTCCAGGGTCGCGAGACGGTCAACCCGTTCTATGAAGCCTGCCCGGGGATCGTCCAAAAGGCGATGGATAAGTTTGCCTCCACAGTGGGGCGAAAGTATAACCTGTTCGATTATGTCGGTTCTCCCGATGCCGAACGGGTGATCATCGTTATGTGCTCAGGTGCGGAGACTGCTGGTGAAACTGCTCTATACCTGAACGAGCAGGGCGAGAAGGTCGCAGTGATTAAAGTGCGCCTGTACCGCCCATTCTCAAACCAGCACCTGCTGAATGCTCTCCCAAAGACGGTAAAAAGTGTGGCAGTCCTTGACCGGACGAAAGAACCCGGTGCGCCCGGCGAACCGCTCTACATGGATGTGGTCAATGCCCTTTATGAAGCCGGCCGGCAAATCAAAGTCATCGGTGGGCGCTACGGGTTATCCTCCAAGGAATTTACTCCGGCGATGGTTAAGAGCGTATTCGATGAGATGCTGAAACCCCAGCCGAAAAATCACTTCACCGTGGGCATCAACGATGATGTTTCGCATACCAGCCTGGAGTACGATCCCAATTTCAATATTGAATCGCCTGAAATAAAACGGGCTGTGTTCTGGGGTCTCGGGGCCGATGGCACTGTGGGCGCCAACAAAAACTCGATCAAGATCATCGGTGAGGAAACTGATAACTACGCCCAGGGATATTTCGTTTACGACTCAAAGAAATCGGGCGGCAACACCATCTCGCACCTGCGTTTTGGACCTAAACCTATCCATGCTCCTTACCTGATCACCCATGCTCAGTTTGTCGCCTGCCACCAGTTCAACTTCCTCGAGCGCTTCGACGTGTTCAGATTCGCCATGCAAGGTGGCGTCTTCCTATTGAACAGTCTCTACGGACCAGACGAAGTATGGGATTATCTACCGCGAGAGGCGCAGGAAGTCATCCTGAAGAAAAAAATGCGCTTTTTTGTGATCAACGCTTACGAAGTTGCCAAGGATACCGGCATGGGGGTGCGCATCAACACCATCATGCAGACTTGCTTCTTCGCCATCAGCGGTGTGCTGCCACGCGAAGATGCGATTACCGAGATCAAGAAGAGCATCAAGAAGACTTATTGGAAACGCGGCGAAGCGGTGATCAACAAGAACTTCGAAGCGGTCGACCAGACTCTGGCGAACCTGCATGAAGTGAACCTGGCGGGAAAAACAGTCACCAGCACCATCGCCCGCCGCCCGCATGTGCCGGCGAAAGCTCCGGAATTTGTTAGGAACGTGTTGGGAAAGATGATCGGTCTCGAGGGAGATGATTTGCCGGTAAGCGCATTCCCAGTGGATGGGACCTATCCAATGGGCACCACCCAGTGGGAGAAGCGTAACATCTCGCTGGAAATGCCCGAATGGGTGCCAGATTTGTGCATCCAGTGCGGGAAGTGTGTCTTCGTCTGCCCGCATGCGGTAATCCGTGCAAAAATCTACGAGCCACAGTACCTGGAAAAAGCACCCGCCTCATTCAGGTCGATGGATGCCAAGTTCAAGGAATTCCCCAATACGAAATATACCGTGCAGGTTTCTCCGGAAGATTGCACCGGCTGTGCCCTGTGCGTGGAAACCTGTCCCGCCAAGGACAAGACCCAGGTAGGGCGTAAAGCCCTCAACCTGGTGGAGCAGCTGCCCATCCGCGAGCAGGAATCGGCCAATTGGGAGTTCTTCCAGACTTTGCCGAATGTCGATCGCTCTCTGGTCAATATACGAACGCTGAAGAACACCCAGCTGTTGGAACCCCTGTTTGAGTTTTCTTTGGCTTGCACCGGCTGCGGAGAGACCCCGTACGTCAAACTGCTCACCCAGCTGTTTGGCGACCGGCTGATGGTAGCCAACGCCACGGGCTGCTCATCGATTTACGGAGGCAACCTTCCCACTACCCCGTGGACGGTTAATCAAGATGGTCGCGGTCCATCCTGGTCGAACTCATTGTTTGAAGATAACGCCGAGTTCGGTTTTGGTATGCGCCTGACACTGGATAAACAGAATGAATATGCACGTGAGCTGCTACCTCAGCTGGCGAACCTGGTTGGTGAGCCACTCGTGACAGGCCTGCTCAGCGCAGACCAGACCACCGAAGCTGGGATCAAAGAGCAGCGCGAACGCGTTTCGCTACTCAAATCCCGCCTGCAAGGGGTGAAGGATCCCAGGGCACGCGACATGCTCAGCCTGGCAGATTTGCTGGTACGCAAGAGCGTGTGGATCGTCGGCGGTGATGGCTGGGCTTATGACATTGGCTATGGTGGTCTCGACCACGTGTTGGCTATGGGACGCAAGGTGAACGTGCTGGTGCTCGACACAGAAGTGTATTCCAATACTGGAGGTCAGTCATCCAAGTCCACCCCGCGGGCGGCTGTGGCGAAATTCGCCTCCAATGGAAAGGGAATGCCCAAGAAAGACCTGGGATTGATTGCAATGTCGTACGGGTATGTGTACGTCGCCCGGGTTGCCATGGGTGCCAGTGACCAACAGACGCTGAATGCCTTCCTCGAAGCCGACGCCCATGAGGGCCCATCGCTGATCATCGCCTACAGCCACTGCATCAACCACGGTATTGATATGCGCAAGGGCCTGGAACAGCAAAAGTTAGCCGTCCAGTCAGGCTACTGGCCGCTCTATCGCTATAATCCTAAACTGGTTGATGAAGGAAAAAACCCGCTGACCATCGACTCGAAAGACCCAACCATCCCTTTGGAGCAGTACGTCTATAATGAAACCCGCTACAAAATGCTCGTCCAAAGCGATGAGGAGCGCGCCGAGATGCTGCTCAAACAAGCCACACAGGATGTTAAATCCCGCTGGGAGCTGTACAAGCAGATGGCTGCCATGCATTACGGGAATAACGACGGTAACGAATAATCAGGGAGATAAAGGAGAACAATCATGGTAGACCTCACAACCACTTACCTCGGCCTAAAGCTAAAAAACCCGCTGGTGGCTTCTCCATCACCATTGTCAGAAAAGGTTAACAATGTTAAACGGATGGAAGAGGCTGGTGTCGCAGCAGTGGTGATGTACTCGCTGTTCGAAGAACAGATCATCCACGAAAGCCTGGAGCTGGACTACTTCCTTAACCGCGGCACCGAATCATTCGCTGAAGCGCTAACCTACTTCCCCGATGTCGGTAAGTACAGCCTGGCGCCCGAGAAGTACATCGAAACCCTGGAGAAAACCAAACAAGCGGTTAATATTCCCGTCTTGGGGAGCCTGAACGGCGTCTCCAGCGGTGGGTGGATCGAATATGCCCGCAAGATCCAGGATGCCGGTGCCGATGGCCTGGAGCTCAACCTGTATTATCTGCCCGCAAACCTCAATCTCACCAGCAGCCAGCTGGAAGATAATTACATCAAGCTGGTAAGTGATATCCGGGCTTCAATTAAGATCCCGATGGCGATTAAACTTGCGCCCTTCTTCACCGCCCTGCCTAACTTCGCCAGCCGCCTGGTGGATGCCGGAGCGGATGGATTGGTGCTCTTCAACCGCTTCTACCAGCCAGACCTGGACCTGGAAAACCTGGAAGTAGTGCCGAACCTGGTGCTGAGCAATTCTGATGAGCTGCGCCTGCCCCTGCGATGGATCGCCATCCTGTATGGAAAGGTGAAAGCCGACCTGGCCCTGACCACCGGTGTGCATACCTCAGAGGATGCCATCAAGGCCCTCATGGCGGGTGCAACTGTCGCCATGACCACTTCCGCCGTGCTCAAGCGCGGCACCCAGGCGATCGTGCAGATCCTGGAAGGAATGGATGCATGGATGACGGAGCATGAGTATATTTCGGTCCAGCAGATGCGTGGCAGTATGAGCCAGGGAGCAGTAGCTGATCCGGAAGCTTTCGAACGTGCCAATTATATGAAGGTGCTCAACTCATTCAACCCCGAGATGAGCTAATTACCACACCAGTTCAACGAAAATTAAAGAACAGAGCGGGCGTTATGCGCCCGCTCTGATTTTAACAATAATAACTCGGCATGCAGGTTATTCGACTTCGGGCTCGCCTTCGCGATTCTTCTTGTGGCGGTAAACGATCCGTCCACGGGTGAGATCATAAGGTGACATTTCCACCCGCACACTATCTCCGAGCAGGATGCGGATATAGTACTTGCGCATCTTCCCGGAGAGATATGCCAGCACTTCATGCCCCGTCTCCAGGCGTACTTTAAATTGCGTCCCAGGCAGGGCTTCAATTACCGTGCCTTCGACAACAATCTTATCTTCCTCTTTCGTCATGCATGCCTCCTGAATAAAAGGTTCTCGGTTGATTTAACCGGCTGAACCCTTCACTCGAACGAGCTCACTCCATGTCTGGTCGTTCCTTTCGCCTGATGCGGCGAATGGCCTTCTTTTTTTGAATGCGGCGTAGCTCACTTTTCGAAACAAACCAGCGCTTGCGGCGGACCGTGCTCAAGATACCGCTTTTGGCAACTTTCTTACGAAAGCGTTTGAGCAGCGCGTCTTGCGACTCGTTCGGGCGTAGATTTACCGTGGTCAACTTCCTCACCTCCTTGCTCGTTCTAATATCGAGGCTGCCAAGTGTAGGGACAAAAAAACCCGGCTGACGTTCACGCTCTCAGCCGAGCCAGGTTTTGAATGCAATCCTGTGTTCAGTCATCGATAATAGTGTAGGTTCACCATCCATCCAAAGAGCGATTCCTCAACGTCGACAGGGATTTTAACCGAAGTGCAGGTTTCTGTCAATTTAATGAAGAGGTTGTCTGGCTTATTCCCCACAAGTCGATCTCTTGGGCAATTCTACCCACAACAACGAACACCGCGCCCTGTCCTGTGAGTTGTAATCAAACCTCATTTAAGGGAGAAAAAACAGGGAGTACATTATATTATGCAGAAACTCCTCTACCGAAAATAGGTGGGGAGCTGCTTTAAAACAATAAAGTCCCTTGGCAATGACCTACTCTCCCAGGCAGTTACCCACCAAGTACCATCGGCGCTGACAGGCTTAACGATCGGGTTCGGGATGTGGCCGGGTGTACCCCTGTCGCTCCAATCACCAAGAGACTCT
>JBGOXS010000002.1:0-147971 GCA_041479245.1 Anaerolineae bacterium | reverse complement strand
ATTTTTCTCCATCCTCGTACATCTGGATGGCGTCCAATTTGAACTGTTTGCTGTATTTCTTTCGCTTCACACTCATGATTTTCTCCAAGTTGATTATATGTGCTCCTTAACTTGGTGTCCATTCTATGGGGTGAAGTTCAATCCAGTCTTCTGCTTTCCCACCGGTAATTTCCCTGCCTGGTGTTGCCAGTGCCGCAAAGATATACTTCCCCGCCCGCATCCCCTCTAACCTGCCGCTCACCCTCAGGTATTCTTTAATCGTCTTCCACACCTCATTTGGCAGCCTCACTTGCTCCCCGTCTAACCTCCATCTCACCCACGCTCCTGCCTCGTCCACTTCGAGCTGCTCCCATTTAAGCTGCTGCAGATAGTTCAGCTTCACTCCCAGATTGATCCTAGCGAGGAAATATGCATATTCGCGTTTGCCCAATTGCGTCTTGTCACGGCTGAGCAAATCTAAGAATGCCCCCACTTCGGTGCGAGTCCAAATGCCCGTCCCTTCATAATAAACGTACTTGATCCTCTTTACCCCTTTCGCAGGGTTGAAGCCTCGAGGGCACAGTGGGTCCACCTGGTGTTCATCGCACCAACGGTAAAAACCAGCAATGATCCCAAGGGTAGGATTGATGGTGCTCCTGGCAAAGCCTTCCTGCTCCATCCAGGTGAGATGCGACTCGATATCCTGTTTTGTTATTTGCCAGGGCATTTTACCGATATGCCGCACCAGGCGCCGCCAGGCGAGGCGGGCCTGCTTGGCTACGCCTTTCTGGTAATCGCGCAGGCGCTCTTCGATCCAATGGTCGAAGGCACGGCTCCATTTCTTGAGCCGCTGGGAGGCACCTTTTTGGGCGCTAGCGGCTGAATCACCGAAGTAAAAGATGAATAGTAGGGAGATGTTCTGATCCTGGTCCATAGTTCCTTTATTCTGATGTTGTGAGGATACATCCCGTGTAGGTACGCCGGGTTTAAGTTTACGATTCCCTTGCCAGGATACCTCGTCACCCATTCCCCCGATGGTATTATCGGTAAAGATCCACCGATATACGAGTGCATTTTTCGAAATGGAAAAACACCATTCGAAATGGGAATGCGCTCTAATTATAGCACATATGTTCTAATCCACAAGGGGTTTATGAAGATTTAAGGTTTCTAATCTTTGGTCTGACCCTCCAACAACGGGCTTTAGCCCATTGATCGATAATCCGCTGACCAGCTTCCTCGCATTTGCCTTCTTATCCAATGGGGTGTATATTATCCTTTAGAACCCCATGTCCGTACCAGATAGCATCCTCCAGCTGGTTGACAACTTCGAAACCCATCGCCGCGCCTACCTTTCTCAGGATTACAACGAAGCCCAGGTGCGCCTTGAGTTCATCAACCCGTTTTTTGAAGCTCTCGGCTGGGATATGTTTAACAAACAGAATTATGCCTCCGCTTACAAGGACGTCATCCACGAGGATGCCCTCCATACTGGCGGAACCTCTACAGCCCCCGATTACGCCTTCCGTATCGGCGGTACGCGCAAGTTCTTCGTCGAAGCCAAGAAACCCGCCGTCAACCTTAAGGATGCCATCAGCCCGGCTTACCAGCTTCGTCGCTATGCCTGGAGCGCCAAGCTGCCCCTCTCCATCCTCACCGATTTCGAAGAATTCACCGTCTACGACTGCCGTCTGAAGCCCACATTATCTGATAAACCCTCCACCGGGCGTATACAGCTGCTTACCTATCGCGATTATCCCACCCACTGGGACGAGATCGACTCCATTTTCTCCCGACAGGCGGTGCTCAAAGGCTCGTTCGACCAGTACGCCGAGAGCGTCACCGGCAAGCACGGCACCACTGAAGTGGACCATGCCTTCCTGGCAGAGATCGAGCGTTGGCGAGATCTGTTGGCGCATAACATCGCCCTGCGCAACCCCTCCCTCAGCCAGCGAGACCTGAATTATGCCGTACAGATGACCATTGACCGCCTGATCTTCCTGCGCATTTGTGAAGACCGCGGCATCGAGTTTTATGGGCAGCTGCAGGCTCTGCTCAACGGCGGTGACGTCTACCCCCGCCTATGCCAGCTGTTCCGTAACGCAGATGACCGCTACAACTCTGGTCTGTTCCATTTCCGGCCTGAGAAAGGTCAGGCTGATTCACCCGACGCCCTCACCATGGGTCTGGCGCTCGATGATAAACCCCTCAAAGATATCCTCGCCAACCTGTATTACCCTGAAAGCCCCTACGAGTTCTCGGTTCTACCCGCCGATATCCTCGGTCAGGTTTACGAGCAGTTCCTGGGCAAGGTCATCCGCCTCACTAGCGCTCACCATGCCGTGGTCGAAGACAAGCCCGAGGTGAAAAAGGCAGGTGGCGTGTATTACACACCCACCTTCATCGTCGATTACATTGTCAAGCACACCCTGGGCGATTTGCTTCAAAATAAGCATCCTGGAGAAGTTGGTTTGGGCAAGGGCTCCCCCATCCGTGTGTTGGACATGGCCTGCGGCAGCGGCTCATTTCTGTTGGGGGCATATCAATACCTGCTGGATTGGTACCTGAGCACCTATACCGCCTCAGAACCTGAGAAGTGGGCTTCAGGTCGCTCCCCGCAATTGGTGCAAGTCGGTCATGGTGAGTGGAGGCTCACCACTGCTGAACGTAAGCGCATCCTGCTCGACCATATCTACGGGGTGGATATCGACCCACAAGCGGTGGAGGTCACCAAACTTTCTCTCCTGCTCAAAGTACTGGAAGGTGAGAACCAGGATACGGTTGGCAAGCAGCTCACTCTGTTCCACCAGCGTGCCCTACCGGATTTAGGTCAGAATATTAAGTGCGGTAACTCCCTGATTGATCCGGATTTTTATTCTTCTCAGCAATCCACTTTTTTTGATCCTGAGGAGCAATATCGCATAAATGCCTTTGATTGGCATAAGGAATTTCCACAGGTATTTGATAAACCGGCTCGCACGTTATGGCTGGTCACATTTGTCACGCATAACTCGCGCGTATCAGAGCGCATGGTGACCTATGGCGTCAAATCGGGCGATCCGTTAATTTTGAATGCCTCTGAGCGCCTGCTCACTGCCCAATATATCTCTGAGTGCTGCCATACTCATCATATTCCTGTCGTTGCATGGAATGTGCTGCCTGATCATGTTCATATGATTTTGGCAGCCGAGGATGAGCGTGAATTGGATGAGCAGGTTCGTAAGATCAAAGGGTTTAGCTCGTTTTCCTTTCAGCGTGCCAGTGGTTTGGACGTGGGAGGGCATGTCTGGGCACAGAAATATCACCATCTGCTGATTACTGACCAGCGCATGCTCGAAAACGCCTACAGCTATGTGATGGATAACCATGTCAAACATGCGGATCAATGGGGGCAAGAGATTATTGACTCGTTTGCAACCCATCTGACATCTCCCTCCTCCGCACCAACAAGGGGCTTAAGCCCCTTGTTACCCCCCTCGTCAGACAGCCCCTTGTTACCTCCCTCGTCAGACAGCCCCTTGTTACCTCCCTCGTCAGATAGCCACTTGTTGTCTCAACCCCCTCCCTTAGTACAATCCCCCTCATTGATGGACGTGCGGGATGAGTTGTGCATCACCCCCGAAATAGCCTGTCAGCCCTCACCCGGTGGTTTCGATGTCATCATCGGTAACCCACCGTATGGAGCAACGATTCAGTCTACCGAGATTGATTATTTTCGTTCTAAGTTCTCAGGCGAATCAAAAAAATATGATTCTTTTGAATTATTTCTTGTCCAAAGTTCAAATTTATTATCTAGCGATGGAACGTTAGGTGAAATTATCCCTGCTTCCTGGATGACAGGTGATAAGTATCTAGAAACCAGGAAACGATTAATTTCATCCTTAACACCAATTGTTGCTTATGCAATGCCATTCGATGTCTTCCCTGCAGCATATATTGATACAGCAATCATTATATTTTCGGCGAGAACTATAATCGATCACACACTCATTCACTATTTCCCGAAAAAAGAAAAACTAACTTCTATACCAGATAATGTTGGAAGTAAAGTTCCTGTATTTGTTCTACGAGATGACGAAAAATATAGATTATCAGTTTTACTTTCCAAAGAAAATTTGCCAATTATCAAAAAATTGAAGTCTTCTCATAAGATACTCGGGGATTGGTTTAATATCCAACGAGGCGTCCAACCTTATAGCCGATCAAAACATACTGAAAAACAAATTTCGAGTAAATTTCTTCACGCAAATAAATGTTTGAGTAATGAGTATCTTCCTGAGCTTCAAGGTAATGAATTATCTAGATATTATGCAAGTCCAAATCGTGTATCATATATTAAGTATTGTAATGAAATAGCATCATCTCGACCTATAAAAATATTTCAAGGGGAAAGACTGGTGGTCAGACGTCTCTTAACCAGAAAATTTCGACTTCAAGCGAGCAAGGCAATCGAAACTATGATTACTACTGACAATGTTCTTAATATGGTTCCAATAGATAAGCAATCGAAGATTACTTATTCTTTAGGTATCTTAAATTCTAAGCTAATATCATGGCTTTATGTAAACACCTCAATGATTGCACAAAAAGATGACTTTCCCCAAGTTCATATTTCGGCCTTAAAATCCATCCCTTTACCTAATTTTAATAATACCCAACACGAGAAAATGGTCTCGCTCGTCGAGCATATGCTCAACTTGCACCAGCAACTTGCTAACGCAAAAACCCCCACCGAGAAAACCCTCCTCCAGCGCCAGATCGATACCACCGATACCCAGATCGACGCCCTGGTGTATGAGTTATATGGATTAACAGAAAAGGAAATAAAAATGGTGGAAGAAGGATAAAGGTAGGCAATAAGCAACCTCTCGTGTTATTTGTGATTATTAATACATAGATCGGAGTATCATATTATGGCAGATATCCGTGAAGAACAACCAGATTCACTTCCAAGATTTTTGGAACTAGTGGAAGATATTCAAAATAATTCTGAAGAATCTATGTGGTATCGTGGATGTGGTAAGTCAAGTTATGAATTAATTCCATCATTATATCGTCATAAATATGCGAAGAAGAAGAATTATGCTGCTGAATTAGAACAAAAATTAATGACTAGATTCAAACAACGTAGTTTGCCGTATCTTTCGAAGCCTTTCACGGATGATTGGAATACACTTTTTTTTATGCAGCATTATGAAGTTCCGACACGTTTGTTGGATTGGACCGAGAATCCATTAATCGGCCTATATTTCGCACTAATGAGTGCACCGTATAAGAAATATTTGAGGGGTGATCTAAAGTTTTCTGAAGATGCAACTGTCTGGATTCTTGATCCAGTAAAATGGAATCGTCATGCTTTGAGTCATCAAAGTTATGATGGAGGTGTATTATCTCCTGGAGATGAGGCTCTTATAGGATATAAACCTAATAGTACATATTCGGGAATGAATAAGTTTCCGGTTGCTTTATACGGAGAATATAATAGTCCGAGAATAGTTGCTCAACAGGGGGTTTTTATAATTTTTGGCCAAAAGATAAATCCCATGGAAAAAATATGTGTAGAAGAAAATTTTCCAGATAACAGTCTAATTCGTATAAAGATTAGTGTTTCAATTATTAATGCGATGCGTAAGTCACTGTTAAGACAAGGGATAACGGAATCTGTTGTATTCCCAGATTTGGATGGACTTGCAAAAGAAATAAAGCGGTATTTCGGTTTTTAGGAGTTATGAATATGAGACCGCAATTACAAGTTAAACTATCAGACCCAAGGACTTTAATCTGGTGGATCAATCGCAGAATGAAAATTGATATGAATCCACCTTATCAACGGCATGGACGACTTTGGTCACCATCTGATAAGGCATATTTAATTGATTCTATTATAAATGGTTTTGATATACCAAAATTTTATATGGCAGATTTCACTTATAGGGATTCACCTCTTAATATTATGAAACTTCCGTATGCAATAGTTGATGGAAAACAACGTTTTGAAGCTATTTTTGATTTTTTTGACAATAATATTGTGTTAAATGAAGATTTCATTTATCTTCGGGATCCATCACTAAAAATTGGTAATCTTGGATATAAAGATTTAAAGAAAAGCTATCCAGAAATAGCTGAGGAATTTGATAACGCAAATTTAACTATCATGAGCGTAATTAGTGATAGTGAGGAATTAATAAATGATTTATTTGTCAGATTAAACCGTAGTAAGCCACTCACGGGTGCAGAGATTAGAAACGCAATCACTGGTCCTGTAAATCAAGTAATCAGGCAAATTGCAGACCATGATTTCTTTAAAACTAATATTAGATTCTCAACTATTCGAATGACCGATCGAGATACTGCATCGTAAATACTCTTACTAGAATATCACGAGAAGTTGCTTGAAACCAAGAAAAGAAATTTAGACGAGTTTGTAAAAGAAGATAAAGATAAGAATCGATTGGAACTGGCCAGCAGAAGAGTAATAGAATGCCTTGATAATATGTCAATCATTTTTCTACCAAAAGACAGACTTCTTTCATCCGCTGGAATTGTTCCGGTATATTATTGGTTGATAAAAACATTGGAGGAAGATCAATTCTCTTTTATTCGTGAGTTTTTAGTAAAAATTGAGGAACAGCGCAAAATAACATCGAAATTGATTGCTATGGATCCTCTAAATATAGATATTGATAAAGAATTAGTCCAGCTAAATAGTTTTTATCGGAGTCCGAATGATGCTTCTAGTTATGATGGTAGAGTTCGAATTTTACAAGATCGTTTTTCGAGAGAATTCAAAAAACAATACACTTCTATATCGAGAAAGAGAGCTTATACTGCAGGGACTACTTCGTAGAGATTACCATATTTAATTAAATAGACATCACAGATTTCTCAAACTTGTGAGGTCTTTTGATATGTACTGTACCAAAAGCACCACCCGGAACAAGCCTCTTTCAATCCCTTGTTCCGGGCGGTGTTCGGTTACAAAATAATTCCGTGATTCTCACCCCTGTGGCATCGGGACGGCTCCCACCTGCTGAAGCATCCCGAACATCAAAATTCACCCGCTTATCGGCGTATCCCCATGCCGGTTCAGCTGGTGCCTCACCGCTTATATGAACTTCCCGTATGCTATGGTCTATTAACTTCGGATACGGATCCGGCTGCGGTGGTAATAGGTTCCGCCGTGGCTGCCCAGGTCAATCAGGAAAGCGATCCCCAGTACGATCCATTCGTAGCCCGTAATGCCCCCCGGGTAAAGAAATAGATAGGCCAGGGTCGTCCAGGGTAGGAAAATGGCACCCACCAGCGTCCAGAGCCAGCCAGGGATCACCGGAAGGTTTGGTAGCACCCAGGTCTTAAAAGGTAGATCATGCGATTGCGGGTTCGTCAACCACCAGTACACAATACCGATCCGTGAAATAAGTACTAAAAAGATCGTTGTGAAACAGCACATACTTCCCTCCTTGGATGAGCGTTGGGTTTAGCCTGACCAACTATATTTTAATGCTTTGTCGGTGTATATTCAAGGGTTGTTGCCCCACCTGCACCAATCGGCAGCCGTACTGCCAGCAAGCCAATCACGAAGGAAATCAGACCTCGCATCAAGGATCCAAAAAAACCAGCCACAATCCGCCTGACGCTGTTCCAGGAAAGTTCTTAAACCAAAACATCGCCCGGAACGAATTTAAATGAACTTGTTCCGAGCGTTATTGGGTATTTAGTTTGGTTATGTAAAAAAAGTGTGCTAAGGTTGCATCTGCGGCATCGGGACGACTCCCAGCTGCTGCATCAACCCCAGGGCATCAAAATTCACCCAATTATCGGTGGCTTTCCCATCGACTATTCGAAAAATACCGGTGCCGCTGATATGGATCGATTTCCCGGTCGGGGCAATCCCCATCATCGCGCCGGTATGTTTGCCGGTGATGCTGAATCGCATCGCCACCCGGTCCCCTTCGGCAACAGCATCTTCGATCGTCACCTTTTTGTCTGAGAAACCGCTCCACAAATCAGCTAGCTGTTTTGCACCTTCGAGTCCTTTCATGGGGGGCAGCGAAGGGTCATGGTTAACCCAATTCGCGGCGATATATTTATCGAGATCTTTGGTATCGCCACTTTCAATCATCAGTAACATGTTTCGAATTACAGACTTATTGCTTTCAGTGCTCATTCTTTTTCCACCTTTAATTGTTTGATTTTGTTATACGACTTTTCTTATCCGTTATATCTCATTGGATGCGGATAAAAAATTATCGTTACAGGCGCTTTGTCACCCTGTCGCTTAATTGAATACATTCCCCATTCGAGTCAGATAATATCAGTCAGCAGCTGCCATCCAGCGGATTACTCTACGGATTTCTATACAACCCATCCCCTAGCCTGGGTCAAAGAGGTATTGGCGGAGAGCTAACCCCAGTCGTTTACTCGCTTTTGTGGCCGCCATCTGCCTGCCCCCGACTGCGTTTGGAGGAGGTGATGGCGGAAAGTAGAGGGTAGGGCATGATCGTTTTTGTAGCCGCTATCGGCCTGCCCCTAACTGCGTTTGGAGGGGGTGATGGCGGTACGTAGAGGGTAGGGCATGATCGTCTTTGTAGCCGCCATCGGTGATGGCGGTCATGGGAGGCCGTGATCAACGATCACGGCTACAACACCGAAACTAAATATTAAACTGACAAATCATATATTTCACCTTGCCAAGGCCAATCCTCAGATCTCTTGACTATGTTTTTCCTAACTGGATTCTCTCGAACATACTCCCATTTCTGGATATAACTTTCTTCTGATCGTAACAAGTGATCAAAGTACTCTTTCTGCCAAATGGGCGATTTAATTCTTTCAATTTCTGCTTGGATTTCTCGGATAATTCTTTTACTAGTCCATTGTTTCCATTGTTGCACAAATTTAGAAAGATCTTTTTGGTCGGGTTGATCCATCCATTGTTTATAAGAACAGAAGAAATGAACATGGTCTGGCATAATAACATAACGTCCGATTAACCATCCATGACGTTCGAACGCTCCATGCCACTCATCTACAAGGATTTGGGCGATCCGGGAATCAGCGAGGATATATTTACGATGAAAAGTACACGTCGTAATGAAATAAATTGGGTCAGAAGACCATATCCTTGATAAATGTGGAAGGTGTGCGTGAGGAGGCATAACCATTATTTTACCCCGATGAATATTCGTACAACATCCAATATCGTAGCTGTCATCGACCTGCCCCCAACTGCGTTTGGAGGGGGTGATGGCGGCTAGGGTCCGGGCTGTGATCTGCCTGCCCCTGACTGCGTTTGGAGGGGGTTGATCACGGCCTCTTTTCCCCCTACCCGAACCTCTAAGTCTTCTCCACCTTCTTCAGCACCTGCAAGATCTCCTCCCCATACTGTTCCCGCCTCCATGGCACGTCGCGTAAGCACTCTGCGAGTGAATCCATCTCCAACGGATTCTTATTCGCCAATGCGTGCAGCAGGTCGCGCGGCAGGATGATATCTGACTCAACCTCCAGCTCATGGGCCTTAAGCTTGCGCCACTGCTTCAGCGCCTCCACCCGTTTCAAAAACTGGTCATCTGGTCTGACGTTGCGCGGCCTGTGGATTGGGCTGGCCTGCAGCCCACGCAGGACGGCCTGCAGGATGGACTTTCCATGGCGGTCAAGCTGGTGTTGGGTCATGCCGGGCAGCTGCTTCAGCTCATCCGGGCTGGTGGGCAAAGTGCTGGCGATGGCGTGCAGGGTATGGTCGCTGATCACCTTGAACAGCGGCCGGTTTATCTGCCGTGCCACATCATCCCGATAGATACAAAGTTCCTGCAGCACTGCTACCTGCTGCGGTGACAGTTTGTGTACCCCGGTCACCCGCCAGCACGCCGTCTTGCCGTTATCATTACTGGCCTCCACCAGGCAAATCCGTTTGAAATCCTCCTGGGCCAGCGCTACCAACCCTCTTTCCTCGAGCTGATGGTCCAACCGCTCACGCAGTTCAATCAAGTAATGTGTGTCCTGCCGGGCGTAGTCCAGCAAGTAATCCGGCAGCGGTCTCCGCCCCCAATTGGCGCGCTGGTGGCGTTTATCCACCTGGAGATTGAACTCTGCTTCGAGTATCGAGCCCAACCCCACTGCTGTGCGTCCCAGGATGCGCGCCGCCAGCATGGTATCGAACAGGTTATTAAAGCTGAACGAGAAATCGCGTTTCAGGCACAACAGGTCGTATTCCGCAGCGTGAAAAACCTTTTGAATCTGCTCATTGGCAAATATCGGGCCAAGTGCAGATAGGTCTGTCAGTGCCAAGGGGTCCAGCAGGTAATCGGCTTCCCGGGTTGAAAACTGGATCAGGCATACCTGCTCACGGTAGGCAAACAGGCTGTTGGATTCGGTATCGACTGCGAGGATCGGCTGGTTGGAAAGGATCTGCACCAGCTTTTTCAACCCACCCGGTCTTGTAATGGGTTGACTGAACTCAAACTCCGGCATGGGGCTATTATAGCCCAATTATATTAGCTGCCGTTTTTTTCCGTCCGGTGATTTTGTTCTCCTATTTGGCCTTTGTAATTGAGGACGTTCTTTGTCCGGGACACCCGAGTGCTTTTACGAGCGGTGAAATGTGGCGAGTTGGTTTTACAATCGATACCGCCATCTGCCTGCCCCCGACTGCGTCTGGAGGGGGTGATAGCAGACCGCTGGGATCACGGATCCCGGCTACAAGTTCCCCCTATCTCATCTTTTCCATCACCAGGGCTGATTCACCGTCGTTATAATACTTGGTCCACTCGCCGGCCCTGGTGTAGCCGAACCTTTCATACAGCCGGATAGCCACGTCATTAGTTGGCCTGACACACAGCCTGATCCTGTTCACCGGGATCTGGGCTTCACACGCCTGTAGCAGGGCTGCTCCGATGCCCCTGCCTCTGTAATCGGGTAGCACCGCCAGAGTGGCGATCCAGGAAATGTTTTCCATCCTTTTCACATCCCCGGCGATGAACCCAATCATCTGCTTATCGCTCACCGCTTTCAAACGGATCACCCCTCCGAACGTCAGCACACTGACCAGATCCAATAGCGGCCAGGCATCTTTGGGAAAGCAGACTTGTTCCACGTGGCGCAGTGCACCCAGGTCACGCAGGTTGGCCGGCTCGATCGCCACACCCGTTGCGGATTGGGCATTCAGGATGTTATTCATCGGGAGATAGTATAACGCGATATCAACGAAGATTAAAAGATACGCAATACGGAATACGCTAAAAACGCATTCCGTATTGCGATGGTTATTTAGTCGAGATTACTTATTCTCGCTCTTTTGGTCACCCTTCATGAAGTTCGAAATCATGCTGGTGAATTCAAGCGGGAAGATGAACTTGGTGGAAGCACCTGCACCGATGGATTTTAGCGCTTCGAAGTACTGCAAGGTCATCGTCTTCTGGTCTACGGTTTGGGCGACGGCGAAAATCTTGTCCAGGGCCAGGGAGAAACCTTCAGCGCGCAGGATCTGGGCCTGGCGCTCGCCTTCTGCCACCAGGATGTTACTCTGCTTCTGCCCCTCTGCCCGCAGGATGTTACTCTGCTTCTCACCGTCTGCCACGTTGATGGCAGCCTCGCGGGTTCCGGTAGATTCGGTCACCACGGCGCGGCGGATACGCTCAGCCGACATCTGTCGGTTCATGGCATCTTGCACGTCGCGCGGCGGGATGATCTCGCGGATTTCCACATTGGTCACCTTTACACCCCAGCGCTCGGTCACTTCGTCCAGGCGGGTGCGGAGCATATTGTTGATATGCTCACGTTCCGACAGCACCTCATCGAGCATGATCCCACCGATGACCGCACGGAGAGTGGTAGTGGCCATACCCAGGGCTGCTGCTTCGAAGTTCCCAACCTGCACAATACTATCTGTGGGGTTTAAAACCTTATAAAACCACAGGAAATCGATGCTGATGGGGGCGTTATCCTTGGTAATTGACGTTTGGTGTGGAACCTCGCGCACTTGTTCTCGCAGGTCTACTGCGACGGGGCGATCTACGATTGGGATCAGAAAAACGATGCCCGGACCTTTGGCGCCAATGCAGCGTCCCAGTCTAAAGACGACCAGGCGGACATACTCTGGAGCTACCCGGATGGCGCTGGCGAGAAGGATGAGTGCCAGGATAACGATGCCACCAACCAGGCATAAGACAACGATCGATGTAGTTCCCATAAATTACCTCCTCAGAGAATGCGAAAATTTGATTGATGATAGGTCACTCTTCTTTTGATGGGACAGGTTCCACCTCCAGGATAAAACCATCTCGTTTAATTACGCGCACTTTGCTGCCTTCAAAAATCTGGACGGGACTGCGGGCGCTCCATAATTCGGATCCGATTTGCACCGATCCCTCATCGTGAATATCTGTCTTGGCTTCGCCGGTTTCACCGATGAGCTTCGCCAGGTCGTGGCGGGGTCTCAATTTTTCGGTTTCAAGCACCTTGGTGGCAGCAAACCAGATAAAGCCACTCGCCATGGCTGAGACGATGATCGCCAGGATAGGGTTCACCCCTGGTTGGTACCAGGTTTCGCCCTGGAACAGGTACGCCGATCCGATGACAAAGGCGACCAAGGCGATGATCAGGAAGGCAATATTCCGTGACTTTCGGACTGCAAAGATGAATGGGATGACCCCCAGCACCAGCAGAACCAATGCCCACACGTTGATCGGCAGCTGAGTCATCTCCCAACCTGCCAGCAACAGGACGAATAAGGCGCTGACCTCCAGGATGCCCGTGCCCGGTGCGAAAAGCGCCATGATCGTGAGCACTATACCAATGACTAAGATTAAATATGCTACATTAGGATTAATCAATATCTCCATGGTGTGCCCTCCAGAAGCAATTTGATTATACATCAGATTAGTTTATCGCTTCTTCCATACGATTATGCATCCAATCTTACAGCTCGTACTGAGAGAATCATAGGATTTGGTATGATTAAGCCATGCACATATTCTCAATCCTGCTCGGTGTGGGCGCTTTAGCCGGTCTGCTGCTGCTCAGCTGGCGAGCACCTCAGAAAGAACGCCTCCGCTATGTGGACGCCGGCGTCTTAACCCTGTTCGGCGCCCTGGTGGGTGGCCGGGCATTCAGCGTGGCAGTCAATTGGGGATATTATTCCACCCATCCCGGCGAGGTATTACAGGTTTGGATGGGAGGATTCTCCGGGATTGGCGCACTGATCGGAGGGGTACTGGCGATTATTGTCCTCGCTATTTGGTGGAGACTGCCGCTTGGCTCATTTGCAGACGCCCTGCTGCCGTTAGCCGGCACACTGACCATCGCCGCGTGGATGGGTTGCTGGCTGGATGCCTGCAGCTACGGCGCAGCTTCCAACGTCTGGTGGGCGCTGCCTTCCGGTGACGAGTGGGGCGTAACCGCCAACCGAGTGCCGGTTCAGCTGATAGGTGCGACGGCAACCCTGATCGTCATCTGGCTGCTGGATTGGGGTGGGAGGCACATGCCGGTGCGAGGCTCGGGCGCGGCACTGGGTCTGTTCGGATTGTCTGCCGTGCTGTTTGGCCTTTCCTATCTCCGCGCCGACCCTACCCCTATCTGGAATGGTTTGCGCCTGGATGCCTGGGGTGCGCTCGCACTGGTGGCATTCTCTGCTGTATGTGTAGTGGTATTATTACTCTATTGGATATTTAGGAAAAAGTAGATACAGAAGGGAGCGTTAACCCCAGATTGTTTGGGGAGGTGTATATGAAAGTCACTATTGCACTGGCGCAGATCGCTACGAAACTGGGGGATGTGAACGCCAACCTGGAAAAACACCTTGAGCTGATCCGTCGGGCAGTGTCATCCGGGGTAGATTTGATCGTCTTCCCTGAGCTATCGCTGACCGGCTATTGTCTGCAGGATCTGGTCCCCACGGTTGCCCTTGCTGCCTCGACGGACGACCCGGTGTTCAAGCACTTGCTCGAAGCCAGCCAGTATGTAGACGTAGTGGTTGGTTTCGTCGATTCAGATGCGCGCCACCGCTTTTTCATCGCCGCCGCCTACCTCTCGGGCGGAAAGGTGGTGCACGTCCATCATAAAGCCTACTTACCCACCTACGGTCTGTTCGATGAAGGCCGCTTCTTTGCCTGGGGAGATTCAGTCCGGGCTTTTGATACCCGCTTCGGCCGAGCGGGGATTTTGATCTGCGAGGACTTCTGGCACGCCTCACCACCTTACCTGCTGTGGCTGGATGGCGCTGATCTCTTCCTGTTCACTTCTGCCTCCCCCGGGCGCGGGCTTAGCAGCCGGCCCATGCTCGATTCTGCACGCTGGGTGGAGGACATCAACCGCGCCTATGCCGGTATGTTCACCTCGTTCGTGGTGCATGCAAACCGGACCGGGTATGAGGATGGTTTGAATTTCTGGGGAGGCTCCACTATTTATGACCCGAATGGTGAGCTCGTTTTACAGTGCCCATATCATGCCGAAGCACTGATGTTTGGGGAAATAGATCTGAACCAGCTGCACCGCACACGTGCCCGTCTGCCAGTGCTGCGCGATGAGCGCACCGCACTCACCATGCGCGAGCTCCAGCGCATCCTGGGTCAAGAGCAAGCCTAGCTGGCTGAATGAAGTCCGATGGCTTGCGGATGTATAATTAGACGATTAAGTTGAGATTTTACTCAATCGATAGAGGGTTATGGAACACCAACAAATTGACCTAACAATCAATACCGAGCTCACCCGCCAGGTGCTGACCGGATTTATCCGCTCGGAGGTCACACGAGCCGGGTTCTCCCACGCGGTGATAAACCTTTCCGGTGGGCTCGATTCATCACTTTCATGTTATCTTGTCGTGGAAGCGCTGGGGGCTGAAAATGTGCTGGCTTTGCGCCTGCCGTACAAAAGCTCCACCCCGGATTCTGGTGAACATGCTAATTTGGTGATTGACGCCCTGGGTGTGCAATCTCTTACCATCCCCATCACCGCCATGGCAGACGGGCTCATCAGCCTCTACCCGGATATGGACCGGATCAGGAAGGGCAACATCATGGCGCGCATGCGCATGATTGTGTTATACGACCAATCACAAGATTTTCATGCCCTGCCGGTCGGTACCGGGAATAAAACCGAGATCCTTCTCGGCTACACCACTTTGTATGGTGATTCTGCTTGCGCTATCAACCCGATAGGCGACCTGTACAAGACCCAGGTGCGCCAGCTGGCGAAAGCCATCGGCGTGCCCCAGGTCATCCTGGATAAGCCGCCCACGGCAGATCTGTGGCTCGGCCAGACCGATGAAGGCGAGCTTGGGTTCACATATGCGGAGGTCGACCAGCTGCTCTTTTTGCTTGTCGACCAGCGCTACCGCCCGGAGGATTGTGTCGAAGCAGGCTTTCCAGAGAGCTTCGTCAGGCAGGTGATGGAAAAGGTGCGGCGCAACCAATTCAAACGCGTGATGCCGCCGATCGCCAAATTGAGCAACCGCACAGTAGGATATGACTTCCTGTACCTGCGCGACTGGGGAACTTGATTATTAATTCTGACAGACCAGTTATCATTGCATGGTGTAACCTCCTCGAGACGAAAAACTCACCCGGTTTCTAATCCACTACATGAGCCAAAACCCGCCATCGCAGCCTCATCGCCAATCCCACCGGGTGATCCACATTCCTCCATCCCTCCACCACCGCGGTTTCCGGCTATTGTGGCTGGGTCTATTGATCTCCATCGCCGGCTCCCAGATGCAGATCACCGCCTTGTTTTGGCAGATCCGCACTCTGACTGACCAGCCGATCGCGCTCGGGGCAGTGGGGTTGGCGCGCATCCTTCCGGTGATCATATTTTCCCTGCTTGGGGGTGCGGTGGCGGACGTGCTTAACCGGCGGCGCATCCTGTTCCTCACCCAATCGGGGATGGCGATTACCGCCTTCATCCTGGGTTGGCTCACTCTGACCGGAAACATCGATTTGTGGCACATCTACCTGCTGACTGCTCTGCAGGCGGTTGCCCAGGCGTTTGACGGTCCTTCCCGCCAGGCGTTGGTCCCAAACCTGGTACCCTCGAAAGACCTGCCCAATGCCTTCAGCATGACTTCTCTTGCCAATCAGATCGGATCGATCTTAGGGCCAGCTTTGAGTGGGATTATTATTGCTGTTGGAGGATTGGCGTATATCTACATCGTCAATGCCATCTCATTCCTGGCTGTCATACTGGCACTGATCTTGATGGGTCCAGTGGAGCAGCAAAAAAATGTCACCGCCCGCAATGGCGCGGTCAGCTTTCAAGCCATCGCTGAAGGCATCCGCTTTATCCTCAAACAGCCTCTCATCATATCCACCATGGTGTTGGATTTCTTCGCTACCTTCTTTGCGTCTGCCAACACGCTAATGCCGATCATCGCGGTAGACGTTTTACACGTCGGCGCCGTGGCTTATGGATGGTTATCCTCCGCCCAGGCCATTGGGGCAATGCTTGCGGCGGTGGTCATCTCGCAAATGCACCAGATCCGCCGCCAGGGTGCGGTGTTCCTGCTGGCAGTGGTGGTGTTCGGCGTTGCCACGATCCTCTTTGGATTATCACGCGGCTTTATCTTTGCCATGCTCGCATTGATCGTCGTGGGTGCCGCAGATACGGTCAGTACGATCATCCGCAACACCATTCGCCAGCTTTCTACCCCCGATTACATCCGCGGGCGGATGACCAGCGTCAACCAGATTTTTTTCCAGGGTGGCCCGCAGCTGGGTGAGGTGGAAGCCGGCGCTGTAGCCCAGCTCTTCGGAGCCCCTTTCGCCATCATCAGTGGCGGGGTGGGATGCATCATCGCCGCAGTCTTGATCGCCCGTAAATGGCCGCAGATCCGCAAATATAATGGCGATGAACCGATCGCGGCCGGCACCTAAGTCACCTGACTTCCTCTGCTATAATCTCACATCATGCCAACCCACGACCCAACCGAAGTTTACATCTGCGTCGACGTAGAAACGACCGGACCGATCCCCTCGGATTTTTCGTTGCTGTCCATCGGTGCCTGTACCGTCTTTGAACCGCAGTCGACTTTCTATGTGGAGCTGCAGCCCGTGAACGACCAATTCACCTCAGAGGCCGCCCAGGTGCATAAGCTCTCGCTAGAGCGGTTAGCCGTTGACGGTATTCCTCCCACTGAGGCAATGAAGTATTTAGAAGCCTGGTTAGCTCAGCAGGCTAATCCCCCAAAGCAGCCGGTGTTCGTGGCCTTCAACGCAGGCTTTGATTGGAGTTTCATCAACTACTACTTCATCCATTACCTCGGCCGTAATCCCTTCGGTCATGCGGCCCTGGATATTAAGGCCTTCTATATGGGTCAGGCAGGGGTCTGCTGGTCGAAGACTTCCTGGCGCGATATCAGCCCACAGCTTGTCGATGGAACTAACCTGACTCATCATGCCCTCCAGGATGCACTCGATCAGGCAGGGCTGTTCAAAAAGTTACTCGCTGGTGCGCACAGCTAAACCTTTTCTACCCGGAGATGATCATCCATGAATGAACAAACTCAACCTACCCCCACGGCTGACCTGACCCGAATCGTCGAATCTGCCCACCGCCTGGGGATCGAGCTCGACGAAGCGGAAGCCATGCAGTGGCTCACCGCCATCGCGTCGATCAAATCAACAACAGATCTGACCATAGACGCCGATACCGGGGTCTTTGGCAGCAAGATTGTCATGCTGGACTTTAGCACAGAACAACTGGAACATTACCGCCAGATTGGGCGATTGGTTGAATTCTCCGATGAGCCGGGGGTGGTTGAGACTGCCCTGGCCCTCTCGGGTTCCTCGGCCCAATCCAAGATCCAGACCTACCCCGGCGATTGTGATTATTTCGAGCGGGTCAACATCATCACCCCCACTCGCGCAGAAGCCTGCCAGATCCTATCCCGCATTCTCCGGGATAAAGCCCTCAGCGCCCTAAAAGGACCTTCCTACCAGCTATTGGAGGTCAAGTTTGGCAGCTACCCGTCCGACGTCTTGCGAGGCGACCGGCTTATTCGCAGTGGCTCGCCTATCTCCTGGTTGCCGGATGAGATCCAAAAGGGAGAAATCGAAGCACAACTGCCCGACGGAACCCCTGCTGTGGTCAAGTGGCAGGATGTGGAAGGCGACCCGGGCTGGTGCAAGCTAGATTGGGTGATTGCCGACCCGGTGCGGGGTGAGCTCTCCAACGCGAGCAACATGCTGGATGTGACCTGGGAAGCCCCCGACGGCTCGATCACGCCACTGGATGGCTATCTCGACCCTTATTTTCAGGAAGTTTACCTGCAAGCCGAGTCCATCCCCATTTTCTCCAAGCTATCCAAACACGTCTCGGCCGATGCCCTGGACAATTACGTCAGCCAGCTCGAGCATGAAGTCAGCAAGTATCTCACTAAAGATGTGAATTATGGCAAGGTGGCCAAGCGTATGTACAACATCTTCCGCCTCACCGGGCGGTATGAGGATGCCGCCTTCTTGCGGGATCTATTCGATGAGCCGGCGACAATGCTTTATCAGGTGTGGTCGCTGATCCGCACCGTCGATGATGCCTTCAAACCCGGGTCGGGCATTACCATCGACCAGACGATCGCCCAGGCGGATCAGCTGATCATGTCAGTCATCCGCGTGTTGGAAGGAGACCAGGAAGCTGAGATCGTCCGCCTGCTCCTGCGGCTGAGGGACGCTTTGAGCCGCCAGGATACAGGGCAAACGTTGAGTGCTCAAGCGGAAGCTACCCGGGCTGAAGTGATTAACCTGGTGAACAACTTCTTCTATGAGAAACTGACCGCCGTTCCGACGATCAAAGCCTATATGGATGGTATCCGAGGTGCTGGTTGAGCCGGTTGGGAAGGATGTTGATGCGATGGGAGGTTTGACCGATCAAGCGGGTGGGAAGAAAGTGACGGGCGGTGAGGCCGTCGAGCGCGCCCACCAGACCTGGCAGGAGAGCATGCTGCGCCAGCTGAATGCGCTGAGGGCCGATATCCAGGCGGTTCAACCGGGCAGGCTGGCGGTGAACAGCGGAGCCACCCTTCAGGACCAGCAGATCCGCCTCACCTACTGGGGGCGGGCGATCGCTATCTCCTGGCCAGACCTGCGGGCGTGGTACCTCCCAGACGGCTCCGAATGCTCCATATATGATGCCGGGATGCTCTTGTACTATTTACGCCAGGCCGACGGCACGCCCATAGCTGATCGCTGGATCGGGTACCGCGAGCTACCTGGCGGGAGCTTCTATAGCCAGGCTTTCCAGGGCTATAGCGGGGACCAACTTGCACACGCTTATGGTGAGAAACCCGAACTCTATGCCCAGGCAGCAACTAAACTGGAGGGTGTCTCATTAGCGGTTTTGCCCGGGATTGCCTACACTTTCCTTCCCCTGCCGCGCATCCGCCTGGCTTCCATCCTGTATCCGGGTGATGATGAGTTCCCGGCGCGCGCGTCGGTGCTTTTCGATGCAGCCGCGAGTCATTACATGACCACGGATGGTTTGGCTTTGTTGGGGGCAGGTTTAGTGGGGCGGCTGCTAAAGGGTTGAAACCGCCGAAGGGAAAAAGATCACCACAAAGTTGCGCAAAGGAAGCATCCTTCGACAAAAAATAGGGGCGCGATCTTGCTTGCGCATGCAAGTCATTGTGCACATACCAATATGCTGGCTCGATGTAATTACTCACCACATTCCAAAGTATTATCCTATTAATCAAAAATCGTGTGAGGAAGCCGTCATACACACATGTTTGTATATCCAATCTAGAAAATTCGAATGATTTATATTGTCTATTTTGTAAACCTTGTAGATGCGCAGGGGAGGAATCCCAAATGCCTCATTTCAAATCCCTCCCCTGCGCTGCTACAAATGTTAATCTTCAGCTGGTGAATAATTACGGCACGATTCAAGTTGTCACACTTTTTTTGTGTGCAAGAAGAGGGAAATACGAAATTTTACCAGACCGGGTAAACGGATAAATTAGCGGATTAGCGGATACCAAGAAATACGCAGGGTACAGGTTAGTGGATGCCGGGTGTCATCCGCTAATCTGTTGACAAGTTTTTCTGCTAAAACCCCTCCAGCTTGGACATATCCGCAGCGCCACTACCCAGCGCCACAATTCTTTGCAGCAAACCAAGACGACTCTGGCGTAGGGCTGCATCGTCTGCCATCACCAGGACATCATCAAAGAACCGATTGACCTCCGTGATCATCGGCAGGAAGGCGGTCAAAAAGCTATTAACCGATTGGATCCTGGATAGGCACTGCGATTTTTCAGCCTGAAGCAGCGCGGCATATAAGCTTTCCTCAGCCTTTTCAGCGAATGCCTGCGAGTCGACTACATAGGTTTCTTTTACGTCACGGGTGATGCGCACGCAACGTGCATAGGCCGGCAGGATCGAGTGCCAGTCAGGTCGGATCACCCATGCTGCTAGCTGCTTTACCGATTGATGAGCATTGGCGGGATTAGACCCCTGGGCAGCGATCACCGCTTCAACCACGTCATAATGGAATCCATTTTCCAGCAGCAAGTTGCGCAGGCGTTCAACGATAAATGCCTGGCATGAGGCCAGGCTCTGGGGATCAAATTCGATCGGCAGGAGCTTTCCAGCGGTCTCAAGCCCGCTGCGCAGATCGAAGCTCAAGTTCTGGGCGATCAGTGCCATCACCAGTCCCAGCGCAGCCCTACGCTGGGCAAATGGGTCGCGTGCGCCGGTGGGAGCCATCCCGGCAGCAAACAACCCTGCCAGGGTATCCAGCCGGTCTGCCAGCCCGACGATCAAACCTGGGCGACTTTTAGGAAGCTGGTCCGCAGCGAAACGTGGCAGGTAGTGTTCGAAAATGGCTTCTGCCACCGGTAAGCTCTCCCCCGAAGACATGGCATAATATCGACCGAGTATCCCCTGCAGGGAAGTCATCTCAATCACCATCTTGGATGCCAGGTCAGCTTTGCATAACTCTGCCGCCCGTTTTGCAGTCGCAGCTTCCTCAGGGTTGAGCGTGAGCACGGGAGAAATCTCTTCCACCAAGGAGGTGATGCGGTGAGTTTTATCCAGCATCGACCCGAGCCTGGTCTGGAAGGTGAGCGTATCCAAGCGTGGCAGAAACTCCTCCAGTTTATGCTTGCGGTCTTCGCGCACGAAGAAATCCGCATCGGCGAAGCGCGCCCGGATGACGTGTTGGTTGCCTTCAGTGATCAGATCGCTGCCGGCAATGGATTCATCGTCATGGGATGGGTGGTTGGCAACCGTAATGAAGTAATTCAGCAGCTTGCCTTCTTCCGCAGCAGGCACATCCTGGGGCTGCGCGGAGGTCCGTCCAACCAGGACTGGTTCTTTTTCGAATATGGCGAAGTAACGCTGGTGTTTTTTCATTACCGAGATCAGCACCTCGCGCGGTAAATGAAGATAAGCGGGGTCAAACGTACCCACTAGTGACGTGGGTGCTTCGACCAGGTTGGCTACTTCCGACAAAAGCCCCTCATCAGGCAAATCCCGGCCATTCACCATATCAGCCAGACGATATACTTGTGCCTGGATGATGGCAAGACGCTCGCTCTTTTCAAGCACGATCCCCTGATCTTTTAATTTCTTAAAATAATCCGCTGTATCCTTTACCGCGAATTCGGCAGGAGCGATGGTGCGCAGGCCGCGGGTCGCATTGGCGGAGGCCAACCCCGCATACTCAAAGGGGATTACCTGCTGACCGAATAAGGCTAACAACCAGCGGATGGGGCGTGAGAAATACACGTTGGTGCGGTTCCAACGCATCGACTTATCGAATCGCAGCGAGGCGATCATATTCGGTAGGGCTGTGCTCAGCACTTCCGTTGCCGATCGACCGACTGTGCGCACATTGACGGCTACATATCGCCCGCCCTCCATCTCCATCACCCTCAAATCTGCCACCGAGACGCCCTTACTGCGCGCAAAACCTTCCCCAGCCTTGGTGGGTGCACCAAACGAGTCGAAAGCACGCTCAGCGGGCGGTCCTTTTACCAGCTGTTCCACGTCAGGCTGGCGCGGGGCAACCTGCTGAACGTACATGACCAGCCGGCGGGGTGTGCCAGAGACGTGAATTTCACCGTGGCTCAGGCGCAGATCTTCCAATAGCGAAGGCAGAGCTTTATTCAGCTGTTCGACGGCCGAATCCAGGTCGCCAGCAGGCAGCTCTTCCGTGCCGATCTCGACCAGCAGGTCAGCCGAAGAAGCGGGGGCTGAGGCGGTAGAATTTACCATCGAAGGAGACGTTTTCACCGCGTTAGCTTCACTCTCGTTCAGCCACGGGTATTCCATATGCTGCCTCTGTGCCAGGTAAGCTACTGCCACCCGTCGGGAGAGGTCGCGCATGCGCCCAAAGTATGCCTGGCGCTCAGTGATGCCGATTGCACCGCGTGAATCGAGCACGTTAAAGGTGTGCGAGCACTTGAGGACATAATCGTGCGCCGGCAGCACCAGGTTCTTATCCAGGCAGGCGTTGGCTTCCTGCTCGAATAAATCGTACATCGCCTTCAAGCGCTCAACGTCAGCCAGCTCAAAATAATAAGTGCTCTGCTCCTGCTCAGCTTGCAAGTTGACATCACCACTGGTGAGTCGGTCATTCCAGCGGATGTTGGCAAAGCCTTCCACCCGCTGAAGCGAGATGGCAATGCGGTCCAGCCCATAGGTGATCTCCACCGACACGGGATCGCACAAGATACCACCGGCTTGCTGGAAGTAAGTGAACTGGGTGATCTCCTGCCCATCCAGCCACACTTCCCAGCCCAACCCCCATGCACCCAGAGCAGGGGATTCCCAATTATCCTCAACAAAGCGCAGGTCATGCATCAATGGGTCGATGCCGAGGGCGGCTAACGAGGCGATGTACAGCTCCTGGGCATTACCGGGGTCGGGTTTAAGGATCACCTGGAACTGGTAGTGCATCTGCATACGGTTGGGGTTCTCACCATAGCGCCCATCATCAGGGCGAATGGAGGGTTCCACGTAGGCCACCTTCCATGGCTCCGGTCCCAGCACGCGCAGCGCGGTTGCAGGGTTATAAGTACCCGCGCCTACCTGTTGGTAGTAGGGCTGCCAAATGAGGCAGCCGCGCTCTGCCCAATAGTGCTGCAAGGTCATGATGATGGATTGGAAATCAAGGGGAGGGGTCATGGCGTCTCTTTAACAGGGATAGTCAGGATAAAATCAGGGAGATTATAACCGTAAATAAGTGAGGGGATGAGCGATTAAAAAATATAAGAACAACACAAAGGTGCGCAAAGTAGGCGCCCTCCGACCCAAAGGATTTCACTATGTTGGACGAAGGTTATAATGGACAGAGTAATCACTAATAAATTATTCATTGGTTTCGGATAAGGAGCGTTTCTTCTATGGATGACATCATTTTTCTCGGGCGGGAACAAAATTTACTAAAAGTGCCCCTGTCAACGTGGAAGCAACATATAGCTCAAATTCCAGAACACGAAAATACTCGTTTGAGATTCATGACGGAGGCACATCACCTGGTGCGCAACTTCGTGGTGAAGGAGCTGGTAATTAAAGGACAACCTGTAGAGCCAATAACCATCGCTCAGACGCAGCACTTACCGCTTGACAAGGTGAATTCGATCCTGGACGAGCTCGAAAGTAAGCTCTTCTTCCTGGTGCGAAATTCGCACGGTGCGGTCAGCTGGGCCTATCCGGTAACCGTAGAGAGCACACCTCACCGATTAACCTTCAAAAGCGGAGAGCAGGTGTATGCAGCCTGAGCGGAAGATGCCATTGCGGAACCCTTCGTGGAAGGGAAATTACAAAATATACTGATAACAATTGTAATTGAAACGAAATGCAGTCATTGTGATCAGAGCCTGCACATTACAGTTGATAGCAATATGAACGTGTCCGTCCGCGAGCAGGGCGCGGCGCCACTCGTGTTCATACCAGACGTAGATTGGGATCATTTTTCCGAGCGGACCATCATCGATGCCTACTGACGAAATTCAATTTTCTTCTGGTCAGAAGAACACGCCAGGGAATATCGGACAAATGTGAAACCGGTCAACGGTATCTATCTTACACTGGAGCAATGCGCGTATATGACCCCCACAACCCAAGGGTCATTGTTCGCAATTAAATAAAACAAACTTGGATGATAATTGGCTTTTAAACGAGATTGCAAGGTGAAGGTGATCGGCAAGCTTAAAGTTTGGTGAGCCGCGATTTCTTATTATATAATTGGGAATAACTGATGAACGTAGTCTGCATCCACTCCGATGATCAGGTGGATATATAAGAACCAGTGGGGGAAACCAGGAAAGGGGTCATTCGCATGAATATTCTCGTTGCCGGTGCAAGCGGGTATATCGGTGGCAGGCTCGTCCCAAGGCTGCAGACACTTGGGCACAACGTCATCTGCCTGGTGCGCAATCCCGAGCAGCTGAGCCGTCATAGCTGGGAAAATGTAGACATCCGGCGGGGTGATCTGCTCGACAATTCGAGCCTCCGCCCGGTGATGCAGGGCGTGGACGTAGCCTATTATCTAGTGCATTCAATGGCAGATGGCGTGCATGGTTTCATCCAGCGAGACGTTACAGCGGCCGGGAATTTCGCCATGGCGGCGCAAGCGGCTGGTGTGAAGCGCATCATCTACCTGGGAGGACTGGGGGATCGCAATAAATCCCTCTCCCGTCATCTGGAAGCTCGCCAGCAGGTGGGAGAGGTGCTGCGCCAGTCGGGTGTGCCGGTAACTGAGTTCCGCGCTGCTATCGTCATCGGTTCAGGCAGCATGTCTTTCGAGATGATCCGCTATCTCACCGAGCGACTCCCAGTCTTGCTTACCCCCAAATGGATCTCCACTCTCTGCCAGCCCATTGCCATTGATAATGTTCTCGATTACCTCATAGGCAGCCTGGATGAAACACGTTCCGTAGATTCCATCTTCGAGATCGGAGGTCCAGACGTGCTGACCTATGAAGCTATCATGCGCGGCTACGCTACAGCGCGGCAGCTCAATCGCAGGCTGGTCCAGCTGCCCATGCTCACTACGCGCATGCTAGCTATCGGCGCAGATGTGGTCACCCCGCTGCCGTCACCATATCTGCATATCCTAATCGAAGGCTTGAAGTCTGAAGTGCTGGTGCACGACCCGCTCGCACAAGAAGTATTCAATTTCAACCTCATCCCCTATTCTGACGCCATTCAGCGGGCGCTTCAGCGTGATGGGTCAGGTGAGGTTGAATCGTATTGGGCCGGTGCAAAACCTGACTCAACTGTCGGGCGCACTCATAAAACCACCGAGGGCATGTTCATTGAGCAACTGCGCCTGGAGACAGACGCTTCGCCTGAGTCAGTTTACCAAATCTTCAGCTCCATCGGTGGAACGCAGGGTTGGTATTATGGCGACTGGCTCTGGCAGGTTAGAGGCCTGCTGGATAAGATGGCCGGCGGCCCTGGCATGCGGCGCGGTCGAGGCGGCCGTGTGGATCTACAACCGGGGGATGTTGTGGATGGTTATACCGTAGAAACGGTGGAAGCGGGTCATGTGCTGCGCCTGCGTAACAATATGAAAGCGCCTGGACCAGCCTGGATGCAGTTCGAAGCCCTGGCTGGTGCCAACGGAAAAACGCTGTACGTTCAAACCGCCTTTTTTGAGCCCCACGGTCTGGCCGGTCTGGCATACTGGTATGCATTATATCCGTTCCACCAAATCATCTTTAATGGACTGGCTCACGCCATTGTACGGCATGCCGAAGCGCTCAACCGGCTCAGCTAATATTTTTCCTTACTGTCGCAAGGATTATAATCACGTCTGAATATGGAAATTCGAGCATCCCCAGCTGTATGTTATTACTAGTTATTCACATAGGAGTCATTTATGCCAGATTGGAAAGCTTGGGAATTCCTGTTGGGAGAATGGGAAGGTGGGCATGAGGGTGACCTCGGGCAGGGTTATGGCAGGTTCTCATTCAGTCTCGAGCTGGATAAAAATATTCTAGCGCGCAGGAGCCGGACTGTCTTCCCGACCACCCCCGAGCGCCAGGGATATTCCCATGATGACCTGCTGATTGTCTACACCGAATTTTCAGGGGCAAAACGGGCGATTTATTTTGACAACGAGGAACATACCATCCATTATGAGGTCAGCATCTCCCCAGACCAGAACAGCATCATCCTCGAGAGCGACCCCGTTCCTTCGGCACCACAATTCAGGTTCACCTATATCAAGACGGGAGACGATACGCTGGATGCCAGGTTTGAAATGACCCCACCAGGACAGCCTGGTGCATGGTTTGTCTACCTCGAGGGAAGCTCCAGGCGAGTCAAGTCGAAATGACCATCTATATTTCTCTGCTAAGGGGTATCAACGTTGGGGCGCAGAAAAGAATGTCCATGGAGACCTTGCGTGGGATCTACAAGGATCTGGGATTTATGAACGTCCGTAGCTATGTGCAGAGTGGTAACGTGGTATTTGATAGCCTGGCTGTAAACAGGTCAGAATTGGTCAGTTGCATCGAGGCACGGATTGGGCAAAATTGTGGATACCACGTGGAAGTCTTCATCCGCAGGTCAGATGAGCTTCAGCACATTCTGATGGGCAATCCATTTCTAACTGTCAGAAATGAGGAGCCGAGCAAACTGCACGTAAGCTTCTATTATCATTCGCCGTCGGAAACTCTGCTGAGCAAATTGACTGCCCCTAGTGGTATAACCGATGAGCTCGCTCTTGGTGAGATGGCAGTCTACCTGTTTTGCCCGAATGGATATGGAAAATCGAAGCTGTCGAATAGCTTTTTTGAGAGGAAATTAGGCATACCAGTGACCACTCGCAATTGGAACACAGTGAACGCATTGTATAAAATGGCGGCGGAGGGTTAGTAGGGGTGCAGGATAGGAATTTAAAAATGCTCCATTTGGGATGCCTCCCCTGCGTCACGACATCCAACGGACACAACGCAATCTAAGGATTTTCGCACAATCCTCGAAGTATAAAACGAGTAATGCATCGAATATCCTTATTTAGAATATATGGAAGGAGCAGATTGCTTTGGGCTGGAGAGAGCATCCAGCCTTCGCAATAATAATTAATCCAAATGCTTCCCGAACGCTACATCGAAAAATACCTCCAACAGGTGCCGCCTGAGCTGCGTGACATCGTGCTTGAGATCAGGAACATCGTCGCCAGCATCGCCCCTGATGCTACCGAGACCCAGCACAGCCGGGGATTTTCCTATTATTATAAGGAGCGCGGCGGACCGGTGAGTGCGGGCATCTGCCAAATCGGCATCTTTCGCGACCACGTCCGGTTGGGTTTCATCCATGGGGCTTTCCTGCCCGACCCGCAGGGTCGGCTGGTTGGTGAGCCGAAATATAAAAAGCACCTTCGTATCTACCATTATGAGGATGCCCCGTGGGAATATATGAGACAACTGATCAAGGCTTCCTCCCGATTTGACCCGTATACGCTAAAGGAGCGGGTATGATACCAAGCAGGACAAAACCCAAATCGATGCTGATTATGCTTATGTTCATGAGCCTGGCAGCATGCACCAGCCCAACGGTCCAGCCCGTTGTTACGGGATCCACCCCCATCGTTGATGCGACTACAACATCCAACGCCCTTGCAACGCCATACGCCCAGCAGCCGGCAGCTGGGATATGTGCCAGCTTTGATAGTAGTATCGTCACAATAACCATCAACCCTGACATCCCCGACCCGCGCTGCGCGAAAATCAAACCAGACCAAACACTAGCGGTAGTAAATAATACCCAGGATCCATTGCTGGTTACTATCGGCAAGTATGCTGCAAGCGTCGAACCGGGTGAAAAAACCATGTTTGCTACTCCTTTCGGGGAGTATTTAGCCCCCGGCGTGCATCAGCTGCAGGTTTCTCCCTGTTGTGGGGCTGAGCTGTGGTTGGAGGCGACGAAATGAAACTGTGCCCAAAGATCATCCTGGAGGGGACACGCCTGACTCACAAGACCGACATCGCTTTTGCGCTCAACGAGCACCCGCGCATTGTTGGTCCGAGGAAGTATCGCTATCATTCACCCCTCATCTCTGCCGAATGGTGTGGCTTCACCAACTTCCCCTGGGGACGAGGCTTGATCAACTTTGAGCCCCAGGAAGAAGCCCTGGCATTAGACACCTATCGCACCTGGTCGAAGCTGTTCCAGCAGCTGCGCTATTACTCGTGGATCGTCGACCGCTTCCATATCTCCACCCAGACCTACCAGTTTATTCAATATGGAAAAACCTACAACTTTGCCTGGCTCGAGCAGCGTTTGCAAGAATTGGATTTCCGGCTTGTATTCTGCGCGCGCTCCGCAGACTCATTCGCAAAAGCCAGGGCGGAACGGGTGAAGGTTTCGGGTAAACCTTCGCAGTATGACGATTTGGAAGTTTTTGTCCACGAGCAAAAGGTGATGGAAGGGTTTATCCAGGCTTCAACCCTCGAAACCCTGCAGGTGGACATCTCGAATGACGACGTGCCTACAGCCGTGGAGCGCATCGCCGATTGGATGGAGCAGACGGGAGGACTATATATCCGCAACGAATAATTCACCGATGAAGAGGGTCCTTCCCTTTTCTTTTTATTTTGCCTATTTTGCTGCAGCCGCTTTTTTACAGCCCTACATCATCGTTTATTTTGATACCTTGGGGTTCAATGGAGCTCAGGTCGGCCTGCTGGCTGGCATGGTCCCGTTAGTCATCATGGTCGGAGCCACCTTATGGACTGGGTTGGCGGACGCTAAATTGCGCCACAAGCAGATTATGAGCCTCACCATCCTGGTGAGTGTGCTCGCCGTGGCTATTACACCATTCATCAAAACATTCGCCTTGCTCATCCCAATTGTGTTTATCTATGCCCTTTTTGCTGCACCAATTACACCCTTCGCCGATAGCGCCACCTTGTCAATGCTGGGAGATAAAAAGGATATGTACGGTCGGGTCAGGCTGGGAGGCACGATCGGTTGGGGTTTGTTTGCCCCGCTAGCCGCCGTGATTATCGACAGTTATGGGGTCCGGTGGGCATTTTGGGGGAATGCGGCCATCATGGTCTTCACGTTAATTATCTGCCAATCGTTCACCTTTGGGCAACCTGGTGAGCGTGAACCCATCCGGGCGAATATCCGCAAAATGCTGAACGACCGGAGGTGGGGGCTTTTCCTCTGCCTGATGTTCCTGGGTGGTGTGGCTTTTACTGTGATGAACGGATTCTTATTCCCGTACTTGATCGATCTTGGCATGAATGGGATCACCCGAGGAATCGCCATAACCATCGCTACAATCTCTGAAATACCCGTTCTATTTTTCTCCAATTATCTGATCGACCGGTTCAAGGCGCTTGGTCTGCTCTTCATCGGGATGTTAATCACGGGTTTGCGCATGATCCTTTACGCGCTGCTCAACTTTCAAGCTGGCATCCTCATCTTTCAACTGCTCAACGGTCTCACCTCCCCGCTGGTTTTGGTGGCAGCCGTGTCTTATGCCAATGAAATCGCTCCTGAGGGGATGAAAGCCACTGCGCAGGGTCTGGTCGGAGCCACGATGTTTGGTTTTGGAGCCGCCGCGGGTGGAGCCGCGGGAGGGTTGCTGCGTGAGGGTGTGGGCAGCCAGGCAATGTTCCTTCTGTTAGGAATTGTCGTGCTCCTGGGTGTGGGTGTGATCTATCTATTGGAAAGGAATCATAATATACGCCAGCTGCAAGGTATCACCTAAGCTGTAGGAAAAGGGAGTTTTCCGCCTCCTACGTCAACGAGACTGAAATATCCCACCTAATCTGGATGGGTGTGGACTCCGCCAGGCGCCGGGCGGTATCTTTCAGGCGCTCGCCGCTCTCTGATACAGTATCTGGGAAAAGCTCAGCCACTGGCGCCGCACGGTGTACGTGCAGCCACACGTCTGGGTCCAAGACATCACCGTCAAACAAGATGATGTCAATATCGATCGTCCGGGAAGCATTTTTATCCTCGGTTCGCACCCTGCCCATTTGTGCTTCCAGGGGCCGCAGGATCTGCCCTTTGAGCTCGTCTGCAGTGAAGCCTGTTGACACCGCAGCCGCCAGGTTGAGAAAATCAGGGTAACAGCAGTTCACCGAGGCTGATTCCCAGACCGAGGAAAGCTTGAAGATAATCACCTTCTCCTGCAGCAGATCTACCGCACGGGGAATGTTCACCTCAGGCTCGATGTTCGAGCCAAGCAGCAAGCAGACTTGATGGAGCCTATCACTCATCACAATTCTTCTATATCAGGTGCCTACCACCGTCGATATGGATAATCTCCCCGGTGATATACTCCGGCCCATCCAACAGGAAAACCAGTGTCTGCCCCACCTCAGCCAGGTGAGCCCAACGACCAGCTGGGACGTTTTTGAGGATATTCATTGGTGCAGTGCCCTCGCTGGGTGGGAGGATGGCTCCCAGCGCCAGACCATTCACGCTGATGCGCGGTGCCAGGGCAACTGCCATTGAGCGGGTTAGGGCGGCAAGGGCTGATTTGCTGATGGTGTACGGCAGGTGGTCAGCAGCCGGTCGCAATGCGCGCCAGTCAAGTAGATTGACAATGCGTCCCTTCCCATCGAATGGCAGCATCCTGGCGAATGCCTGGCTGAGTAGGAAGGGTGCCGTCAGGTTGACCATCAAGTGGCGGTTCCATTCTTCCAAGGTGGCATTTTGCCAGGTGAGGGTCCCGAAGATGGCGGCATTGTTAACCACGGCAAATAATGGCCCGTATTCGAACGCCCGCGGAATCAGGTCGCTCACCTGTTCGGGGTCGTTCAGGTCAGCCTGGAGCAGGTATGCTCTTCTGCCCAAAGCCTGGATTTCATCTTTCAGGCTGTGAGCCTCAGTCTCCGAGTTACCGAAATGGATAGCCACGTCACCACCGGCACGGGCCACAGTGAGGGCAAGCTCTCGCCCAACCCGTAAAGCTGCGCCTGTGATGAGCACCAGTTTTTCATTGAGAGACATTTGGCCTTCGGTCTAGCATATCATGCTTTAATAAAAGGAACCAAATTTCATGATTCAAATATATGTACTGCTAATCGATGATTCTCGGTCAGTTATTTCTTCCACGTCGCCATGAACTCCTCCCGCAGAGAGGGCTCACTAGCATAATTACCGCGCCATACCGTGGTACGTGTAATGGGAGCAATTTCACGTACACCCCGCATTTCCATGCATAAATGGTGAGCCTCAAGAAATACTGCTACACCTGTTGGATGAAGCATAGTTTCCAATGCATCGGCGATTTCATGACCGATGCGCTCCTGGACCGAAAAGCGCCTCGAAAAGAGCCTGACCATGCGGGTTAGCTTGGACAGGCCGATGATGTTCTCGTAAGCGATATAACCAACGTATGCCTGTCCATAGAATGGAAAGACATGGTGTTCACATAGTGAAAAAAAGTGGATCGGACCCTCAATCACCTGGCTCAGGTTGCAATCAGGCTCACCTCGGCATTCTGTGCTGAAAACCCGCAGTAATTTAGGGTCACCATCGTAGCCCTGTGTGGCATCGAAGAGGGCTTTCACAAACCTACGAGGAGTGTCTTTGGTGGAAGGCGTATCACAATCCAACCCAAAGGCAGCGAAAATTTCTGCCACATAAGTTTCATACTTAATGAATGCTTCGTTGGAAATTTGGCGTTTTTGTAATTTTAAGCTATCTTGAATATCAAAGTCTTCAATATCATCAGGGATATTCATCACACTCTCCTATTTAAGGCTCGATTACCGCGCAATTGTATTAATCACTGTCAACCTTTAGACGATGTTGACAACGATTCTGCGGGCACCATTAATAATCCTAATTATAACGGGTTCAACCCTTATAAGTTAAGACCCTGCCCCACAGGCTCTTGTTTCCCCAAATCCCAGTCCGCAATGTTTCCAGCTGGACGATTTGACTGTGGTCAACGAACAAGTTCACTTCGGCGCCATAATTTTTGATATACCAGGCGAAGACTTCAGTGTCGGCGGCTTCGAACATTGGTTTTTCCAGCCCAATAGCGTTGATGATTTTGGCGACTACGTCCGTGCGCCAGGAGGTGACATTTTCCGTGATCCCCTCCGACTCAATCATGATCATGTAGGCTCCGGCGTTTACAAAGCGTTTGGCCTGCTGGATGGCCCACTCCGGGTCGCGCGTGCCTTCCGCGGCCAGCTCTGCCACAGCGGTGGCGCCCCCGGCCCCAAACTGGATCCCAACCTCGGGTTTAGCTTTGAGTCCGGCTTTCTGCACCTTTTCGATCAGCCTGAGCCAATCATCGGTCGGGATAGAGATAAAACCACTCGATATTTCGATGATATCGAAACCAATCTGCTTGCATTCCTGGATATACTGGTCGACTGCTTGCGGACCTAGGGTCAGCACGTGCTCGATGAAGCCACCCGTAGAGACGAGCACATTATAGCGATGGCACAAATCGAGCAGCTCTTTAATCGCCTGGCGCGGCATTAAGCTGAAAGAGCCACCGGCGAATTTCAGCACATCCACATACGCTCCCATAGTCTCGAGGATATCTTCAAGATAGCGCTTTCCCATGGGGGCGTAGTAAGGTCCGCGGATTTCGGTGACGCCGATTTGGCGGGGTTTGGCTTGACGTTCATTAATTCTCAAAAAAGAAAACGCCCGATCTTCCAGTGGGGTATTGTTAGGTTCCATGGTGTCTTAATCCTTTTAATGCTCTCTAGCGCTTCCCAACAAGGTCGTCAGGTCGCGGATGTGGAAATTTTCCAGATTATTTACTGCCTCTTCGATCTCGAGTTGGAGGGCGTTCGAAATATGAGACTCAGTAAGCTGTTCAAATTTTTTCACTACCGTGTTCCATTGCATTGGGCGGGTAATAAAGCCCTCATAATCCCGCTTGTCCTTGGTGACTACCCGCCCATCCTGGAGGGAGATAGTGATCCGGCATGGCATTTCGGCTGGAAAACGCCGGCTGTACTCTGCCAGTGGGTGTATCGTCACCTTACGCATCAGGGATTGGACGTCGGCGCGCAGGATGCGGTCAGGATCATATTGTGGCGGCAGCACCTGGTCATCCAATATGGCCACCGCAATAATATACGGTAGAGAGTGGTCTGCTTCTTCCTTGGTGCGCACGGTAACCTTTTCGCCTTCTTCACCGCCACCGATGATGTTATAAGCGACTTCAAATGTTTCGACATTGATGCTGCGTATGTCAGAGGCGGTGATATTCTGCTCGTGTTTCAGTTCCAACACACCCTCAATAGTGGCCTGGGAGTGGATCTCGGCGTTGTAACGCTTCACAATGGTCTGGGTGACCTTCTCCAGGTCTTCTTTAGACCAATCAAGCGAAAAATGACCAGAAATTGCATCCATGAACCCTTTGTTACCCTCGAACACTTCATTCGGTCCGGTGATCCCCTTCATGGCGAGGAAGGCCGCGTTGGTAACGCCGAAAGTGGTATTCGGGTATGCTAGACCCTTCCAGTTGGAGAGGGCACCGGTACGGGTGACTCTCAGGGTATTAAACGCCGTCCCGGCGATGGCGATGGCATTGGCTGTTTTATCTGCATCGAGGCGTAGTGCTTTAGTAATCCCGGCGGCCAGGGCATACGCACCCTGGGTGGTGTGGTCGAACCCTTTGGCACGCACGGGCGCCACATCACTCAGACGGCACTGCACCTGGTACGCCACAGACAGCGCAGTGAGGAATTCCTTACCCGTGCCATCGGCATATTCACAGGCTGCCAGCACCCCACCCAGGTTATCGCTGGGGTGACAGGTTTCTCCCGGGGTAAGATAGCTATCGTTAAAGTCTAGGAAACGCACCAAGGCGCTGTTATAAAAGGCCGCCCGGTCTGGTGCAGTGCGGCTTCCCCCGATCAGAGTGCATAGTGGGTTGCCTCCGAAATCAGCAGTTTGAGCTGCGATCACTGCTACAGGTCCTGCATCCAAGGCCCCGATAGCGCAGCCCAGAGCATCTAAAACCCGGATTTTCGCCTGGGTCCGGGCAGCCGCGGAAAGCTGATCAAATTCCACCGCAACCACAAATGAGGCCAGCTCATTTACCATCGCCATATTGAGCTCTCCAGCTTACAGCCTGTCCTTGAGATTCGCGGCACTGAATGGACCGGGCTCGGCGATCAGCTGGCGTGCCTTGGGGACGGAATCCCACACATTCCACAGCAACACGCCGCGGACGCGCCCACTCGCCAGGTAATAGACCACACCCTTTTTGAAGGGATCCTTCCAATCGATGAAGGTCTCCAAGCGTGAATCAAGCTCACCAACGGCTTCATAACCCAGCTCGAACAGGTCGGAGTAAAAATAAGATAAATGGTTGTAGGATTCGTTGGCACCTGCCATATTTCGACCAACTTGCTTGCCCATGGTGTTAGCGTTGTCTTCGTGCTCGATACGCATACGTTTGCCAAGAGTGGGGTTTGCAAACTCGGCCACATCGCCAGCGGCGAATATATCAGGCTGGCTTGTATGCAAGGTCTCATCAACGACGATCCCATTGCCAACCTTTAAACCTGCAGATTGCGCCAGCTCGACATTGGGCTGGATGCCGATACCGGCGATCACCCCATCCACCTGGATTGCATCGTCATCCACAGTGATCATCTGGTAGCGGTTGCCCACCTTTTTCAAGTCCTGCACCTTGGAACCTGAAAGCACCTCCACACCTTTTTGCTGGAAAAACGAGTTCAAATGATCACTTATTTCTTTGGGGTAAATATTTGCCCCGATGCCGGTATCAGGAAAAAGCATGCTCACTTTTTTCCCGTTCATCGCTAAAGCTGCGGCTATCTCTGAGCCGATGAACCCACCGCCGATCACTCCGAAGTGTTCATAACGGTCACTCAAGTCACGCAGGTGGTGGTAATCATCCAGGGTCCGGTAGTAAATGATATCCTCCCCCCCAAAGGGTAGCCTGCGAGGTGTCCCGCCGGTAGCTAGAAGAAGCGTCTCATATTGGTACTCCGTCCCCTGGTCGTCGCGGGCCACCTTTTTACCAGGGTCAATTGACCGGACGGTCCGTCCTAGGTGCAGATCCACCTTAAATTGCTGGGTCCCGCGCCAGATGCTTTCCAGCAACTTACCCTTCCACAAACCTTTGGTCAGGGGTGGACGGTTATACGGCGGGTTGTGGTCACTCCCAATGAGCCCAATCGAACCATTTGCATCCAGCTCCCGGATGCCTCTCACGGCGGCGTCGGCAGTCATGCCGGCACCAATAATCAAGTATCTATAACTTGCCATCGAAGCCTCCCATTGACATGTGAATATGACCCTCGCTCAACGATTTCTGACGAAAATATGATAAAATAGATTATATATCGTAATGCGATGTAAGTCAACCATTTTGGTTACATTTTCAATGTAATCTGGTTGCATCATACTATACGATGGCATTGTTATGACAGATTTTTCCACTTTTTCCAAGGAAGATTACGAAACCCTGGCAGAGTTCCGTTATGCTCTGCGCTGTTTTTTGCGCTTCAGCGAGGATGCTGCTGAATCCGCCGGTCTCACTCTGCAGCAGCACCAGGCACTTCTGTTTATCATAGGGTATCCTGGACGTGAACAGGTGACCATTGGTGAGCTGGCGGAACGGCTGCAGATCCGTCACCACAGTGCCGTGGGTTTGGTGGACCGGCTGGAAGAACAAGGTTTGGTGGAGCGTATCCATAATAGCCAGGACCGGCGGCAAGTTTTTATCAGCCTGAGCGACAAAGGGATCGGGGTATTGAAAGGCCTGGCGAGCACCCACCGTGAAGAGCTGCGCCACCTGGGACCTCAGCTGTGTAACATGCTTGAGCAGATCACAAATCTGACTGAAGGATAGCAGATCCATTCCGGGTAACATTCGATTGAGTGGATAGAACACGGGTTAGGGTGATAAGAATAAGTTAAAAAAATAGCAAGGATATCGTTGGGGGTATCAAAGAAGATAACTCAATTAAGATGAAAGCGGAAAGACAATTTACAAATGGCAACTTTTGTATTGGTCCATGGAACAAGCTGTGGTAGTTGGGTGTGGCAGAAATTGTCTCCACTCTTGCGCGCTGCAGGTCATGATGTTTACACGCCCACCCTGACAGGCATCTCTGACTGGAGCCACCTACTAACCTCCAGTGTTACCCTGACGACACACATTACAGATATTGTAAATCTCCTCTTTTATGAAGACCTGAACGATGTAATCCTGGTGGGAAACAGCTATGCTGGAATGGTGATCACGGGCGTAGCCACAAAAATCCCTGAGCGGCTGAAACTCCTGGTTTATCTGGACGCTTATCTGCCAGATGATGGACAATGTGAAGCGGATTTGCTGCCAGACGAAGTATTTGCTGCGAGACAAGCTGATGCTGAGGCGCATGATGGAGTGATACAGCCACCGCCACCAGGCATTTTTGGTGTAACTGATCCTCTTTTAACCCAATGGGTTGAAGCAAGGATGACACCCCATCCATTAAGCACCTATATTGAGCCAGTTCCCGTTGGCGATGCCAGGAGCATGGCAATCCCCGGGATATTCATCCACTGTACTGACAACCCTGACTCTACCCGTGATCTCTTTGAGACTTCCGCTTCCAAAGCTAGAGTAAGAGGCTGGCAAGTTGATGAGGTAGAAGCCGGGCATCTAGCCATGCTCACTGCTCCGCGTCAAGTGGCAGAAATCCTATTTCAAGCATTGGAAAGAAAGGTAGGTTTGGCGAGTTATTTCCATTTACAGGGCAATCGACCGGGTTAATCAAGGAAGTATTGCTGGTTGCGGAGATTTTGCACAGAATAGTCAACGAGGCAGAAGAAACGTTGAACTGGATGTCCCAGCATTCGAATTAAAACCTGACCCGGATCAGAAAAATTCGTGATCAATTAGTGCATGGTCTTAACCTGAGTCAATGCGATCACGGAGAATAAGAACAGCAGCCCATAGATACTAAAGATCAATACATAACCGAATCCGGGGATCTGAGGCACCTGTGCGGTGACAAAATCAGCGATAGGACCACCAATATAAGCACCCACCGCGCCGGCACCTGCGCCTGCCAGGTTGGAAATACCCAGATAGCGCCCGGCTTCTTCCTTAGGCACCAGGAGAGTCCCTAGCGCCCAATTGGCAGTGTAGAATAATCCAGCTCCAATGCCAATAGCGCAGCCCCCGATGTAAATAATGGGCAGGCTGGGAATGCTTAGGGCGATGATTGTTCCAGCCACTGCGGTCAGCCCGGCCACTGCCACCATACGCTTCTCACCAAAACGGTCAGTCAACCAACCAGCTCCAAGGGTGGTAAGCAGGATGAAAATACCCACGATTAAAATTAACCGACCTGCAGGGCCGGCAGCGGCTTCCTTCACGTACCCCAGGCGCCCCTGGAGAAAGTAGACTGCGAATGTGGATAGGTTGACCACTCCGACCAAGAACGCCAATCGGTTGATCACCCACCAGGTGAAAGAGGGGTTTTCCCTGGCTTTATCGCCAATGCTGATGCGCACACTGATCCACACTCCCAGACCGACCGCAACCAGCATGCCTGCCAGACCGATCAGACCCATAATGACGAATATGGCGGTAGAAGATGTGATGCTACTGATTAATGAGCTGATAAAGTTAACCACGGTTCTCGAGCCAAGTATGATCGCAGTAAAAATGAGGGTCATCCACACCAGGTTCAGAATGGGTTTCCAATCCAAGGGAGGCGGCGTCTCTTCCAGGGGTTTTTCTGGGACGAGCAAGGTGAGCAGCATGGTAATTATGACTGCACCTGCGGCAATCAGTATGCTAGCCCAAATATGCCCTTTTCCGACCAGGGAACTGATAAATAGCCCAACTATGACCAGAGGAATTGGAATCTCAAATAGTGCTTTAATACCTGAAAAGCTACCGCGTTTTTCATCCGGTACAAGGTCTGGAATGATACCCTGCTCAGCAGCCTGGCTCATATTGGAAGCAATTGGCTGCACCAACGAGATGGCAAATAATACCCAGAAACCCAGCATGCCGACCATTCCAGCCGTAAAGCCAATCAGGATAGTCAGCACAGCAGTCACAAGCGCACCAATGAAGATGAATGGTCGCCGGCGCCCCCAGCGGAGCGTGCTGCGGTCTGAAAGCAACCCCATCAACGCCTGGGCAAGCAGCGCCACCATTAATGTATATAAGCGAAAGGTGCCAAAATAAGTACCTTTCTGGGCCTCACCAACAAACTGCTGGACGAGCAATGGTGTGACCAAACCCATCGTCTGAGCCAGGGTGGTCAGACCAAAAAAGTAAATATTGAACGTGATGTAATCAAACCAACGGATTGGACGGCTCATATCAGGCTCCTCAGTAGAATGAATTGGTAATGGAAGGGTAGCCCTCCCATGTGAGGCTCTAATCGAGAACGCGATTGAGGAAATCGAGGGTCAAGCTCTCCGCCAAATCATGCTCTTTATCCAGGATCACGCAGTGGGTGGAGTGCTCCAACCAATGCAGCTGCTTTATGGGCGAGCTAACCTGATCATATATGATCTGCGGCGATGCGGGATGGACGGTTGGGTCAAGCCTGCCTTGAATGATCAGGATAGGCTGGTGGATCTGCGGCAAGAGGCCTGGGATAGCCTTCTGCAAATGCATCAGCTGTACCGCGCCCTTCAACGGCTGGACGGAATAACCCTGCCATGGGTTATCATCTTTAGAAGGAGGTTTCGGAACCGATGCAATAAATGGTGCCAAAACGGATAATAGGATGCTACCGATGCGTCCCATCCTGAGACGTAGAGCCGGGGCATAGCATAGAATCCCCATTGATTCCGGATGTCGTGCCGCCAGGTATAACACGAGCAAGGCACCGGTCGATTCTCCCCCGATAACAACACGATGGCAGTCGTTTGCCAGCTGCTGGTAGGTGTGTTCAATGCAGGCGTACCAATCCTGCCAGGTGAAACGGTTGCAGTCTTCTGGTGAAGTGCCGTGACCCGGCAGTAGTGGAGCCGTGACCGTGTATCCATTTTCATATAAGGTCTTCGCGAGCAGGCGGACTTCGGCGGTGGTAGCCGTGAAACCATGACAGAGCAGAACTCCGGTGGACCCGCCCTTCCAATAGAAAGGGGCGCCATCCAGCTCTGGGTTGCGGAATATCGAAGGTTTGCTCATCAGGCCATGGAGCGCTACCTACCGATAAACTACCTAACCAGGAGGTAGATAATGACAGCCAGGGTTACCAACAAAAGAAAACCCCCGATGGACAGCATGGTAATTTTGAGAGAATCAATGGGCTTTTTCCCACTCACCTTGCCAGTTTGACCGTTCACATACAGGCTGTAGCGCTTGCCCTGGAAAGGATAATTGCCGATATAGATCGGCAATAAGGCAAGCTTATACGTGAGCCCGCTCCATTTCCCTGCACCGATACCGAAATTGTGCTTCGGATGGCCGGGTTCAACCAAGCTGGCAAGATTGGGCTTGACATTTTTTATTACCTGTTCACGTGCCCGTAAGGAGGCATCTGCCAGGGGATTGTCATAGGTCAAAGCCAGCCAGCCGGCTAGAAAATCAGGTGTAAATTCAACCAACTCTTCAAACTTGAAAGGCTCGATGGAAGCAATCACAGTAGACGACAGCTTACGAAGCCCAGGAATGATTATATTGTTGAACATCTCAAAATGTGACCCACTGTGGATTTCCCGCTGTGGGAGTTTACCCGACCCGACGTTTTCTTCATAAAACCAAGGTATTTCCATGGTCCCTGAAAAGATCCAAAACGGATAATAGGCGGAGTGAAGCTGCATCCCGGCATGCCGTATTGCCAGATCATCCGGAGCCAGAAAACCCTTGCTCAGCCAGGTCCTGACAGCTTCGCCTGCCGTTTCGGGATCGATTTTAAACACGCCGATCACCTGCGGGTCGACCAGCTCCATCAGCGCGGGTGAGGTGATAAAACGGTTCGAAGCGCAGTATGGGCAGGTGTCCGCGGTCTGACCAGCCGGTAGAATGATTCCTACTCCACATTGCTCACAGGTGACCCGCGACTGGCCTTCCACCCAGCGATGGGCACGCTCAGTGGGCAAAGCTGCATCCAATAGCTGATCAGAACTTTCACTGATCACACGTTGGTCCACTTTACCGGTAAACCCGCAAAACTGGCACACCAGGGTTATCTCATGGATGTCATAAGCGATGGAAGCGCCACAATTGGGACATGTATAAGTCTTGACGGTGGCCTCTTGGGGGGAAGACGGTTCCTCTGGAGTATAAGAAGCGCCTTCAGGCATCAGCTGGCTCTTATCCAGTTTCTCATCAATCATCAACAGGCCGCGCTTGGCAGCCGCGTTCGACGGGTCGATCGCGACTGCCCGTTCCAGGTACGTCCGCCGCTCCTGCAAGTCGTCTGTAGTTGCAGAAAGCCAGATCCAAATGCGGCTGTCTGTGCTGTTGATCAGCGAGGCTTGATCGAGTAATTTTTTCGCCAACGAACGGTTGCCGTTCTTCACGGCAATAATGCCATCTTGAATCAGCTGCTCAAATTCAAGCGATTGGATCGAATTAGGTGGGTCGGAAAATGCGGGGGGAAGCATTTTCAGATTATATATCGAAAAGTAGAAAGGCGCTGTAATTCAGGCGCAGCTTTTCCAATCGTTCTCTAGAATTCTTTACCCAGTCCATTTAACTGTAGTGCTCTTATGATGTTCCATTGCATATCGTAATTCAGTCATAGTCGAACGTATCGTAGCGGACCTCTCCAATGGTAGCGCGAATATATGGAAATTCCCCATCAGGCATATGCCAGATGGCGTCTCCCTCGGAAGGAATCCGCAGCCCATTCGCCTCACGATAACGCCGCAAAGGCGTTGACCACTTAAACCGCTCGAACCCTTTACCGACCGCCTGGAAGCGGTCCTCGGTGATAAAGTCAACCATTTCTCCCGTTTCGTTAAAGTAAAGCACCGCTGAGAACTGTTTCCCGTGTAAACTTACCCGTGCACGCGCTGAATTCTCATCGATCGGCTCCCATTGAATGAAGTCGCTTAGGAAGGCTGTCGGCCACATAACCATGTCATTGATAAAGACAATAAGCGCCGATATATCGATCGCAGGGCCGCGGATATCTACGACAGAAAGCATCGAAAGCAATCGGATGAGCATGTGGCCTGCCCCATTATCATAACTATCATGCCCTTTGAGAAGTGCGAATGGGCCTATCTTTATCTGGGCATACCACATCCGTGAAAGTGGCCCGGCCAGTGTGGAATATTGCACGGCTTCAACGGGCATCCAATTTTGTTTAGGACTGGTACGCATCCATCCCGACTGCCTCACCTTAACACACTTCACCCTTGGCTTACCGACGACCTGCGTATATCGAAGGTAGCGTTGTACGGGTTCGGGTAGTGGGGCCAGGTGCGCATCGGTGATGATCTCGCTTTGGGTCTGTTGCGCCTGGCGAACATACTCCTGTGTTTTCTCATCGACCTTGACGTGCATTTCAGTCCTCCTTCTTTGTCTAATCTCAGGTTTATTGTGAACGTGACGTTGTCATCGGCCAAATAATCAGTATTCGAAATTTTTTTAAAACAATAACCCATTCGGTGGATTATTCGGTGATAAGGTACTAGTCTTGATGGATAAAAAAGCCACTCAGGAAGTGACGAATGGGAGGCAGACGCAAGACCAATAAGAAAATAATCAAGATCATCCACAGGTAGGGTTCTATCACACCCTGTTTTACGACCAGGATGTAATGGTAGGCAGCCAGAAAGTCGATCCCGTACACGATACTGTGCAGGCGTTTCCAGTTCTTTCCGAGGCGCTTTGGCCACGGTGGAAACGATGTTATCGCCAGAGGGATCAACAGGATACCGGCAATCAACCCCACCAATGCATACAGCTTGATAATCTCGTACCCGATATAAATAAAATTAAAACCATAATCCAGCCCGACAAAAATGGCAAAATGGATACAAACATACAGGAATGAATAATCGCCGAGGGCACGCCTCACCCTGAGCGCGGGCGAAAAGCCGAATATGGTGTTCAATGGCGTGCATACCAGGCTCAATACAAGCAACACCAGAGCTATCTTGCCTGTCCTTAAAATTGCACCACGGATGGGGTCTGCAGTTAGATATCCCTGCCAGGCATCGAACAACAGCACTGGAATAGGGAGCAGGCAAGCAATATGAACCAGGATTGGAAACCAGTATTCAAAAAATCTGTTTTTGGTGTTCAAAAATTTTTCTTCAAATCCATCCCGGCATAAAGTGAGGCCACTTCTTTTTCATATCCATTGAACATAAGGGTCTTCATCCGTCCAACCTCTCCGATCCGGCGCTCAGTGGCCTGAGACCAACGTGGATGGTCTACATTGGGATTGACGTTAGCATAAAAACCATATTCGTTTGGAGCAGCATCCATCCAAGTAGAGGTGGGTTGGGAATTTACCAGCTCAATCTTGACGATGGTTTTGATCCCCTTGAAACCATATTTCCACGGTACCACCAGGCGGATGGGTGCTCCATCTTGCTTGGGTAAATCACCCCCATACATGCCGGTGACCATCAAAGTCAGGTCGTGCATAGCCTCATCCATCCGCAGTCCTTCAACATACGGCCAGGAGAGTAAATTCGACCCCTGCAGAGGCATATCCGTGGGATCAAGGATGGCGGTAAATTTGACGTTCGTCGCCTCCGACGTAGGTTTGACGTCATCCAGTAGGCGGTGCAGTGGAAAACCGGTCCATGGGATGACCATTGACCAAGCTTCAACACAACGCAGGCGGTATACACGCTCTTCCGGCGAGAATTGCTGCAGGTCGGCGATGGTATATGTTTTAGGATTACTGACCAGGCCGGAGACTTCAATACTCCATGGCGAGGTGGGGAAATTGGCTGCCAAACCTGCCACGGCGGTTTTATCAGTGGAGAATTCGTAATAATTGTTGTAATGGGTGATATCCCCGTATAAGGTCAGGGTTGCCCCCAGCTCATCGGTGGTTGCGCCATTATAGGGTGGTTCGGTGGCAGTGACGGAGGGCAGGTTCCCCTTGCAGGCGGCTAAAGCCATAGCTCCGGCAATGGTTGCTCCTGCGGCGCCAATAAACTGTCGTCTTGAGAGATAGAGTCTCTTGGGGGTTATTTCAGAAGGATCGATCTTGACCATACAGCACCTCCTCTATATACGTAATTTTACACAACATCGCGAGGAAAGGTATTACAGATAGATTAGGGAACTATAAGTCTCCTACATATGCAACCCGCCCTGGTGATATGCGTAGATAATTACAAATATGGAGCAAGGAGAAAGAATGATTAATCCCAAAAAAAGTCCCTGGATTCTCAGACCATTTATCTGGCTATGGAATTTTATTGCTTATATCATTACGCTCACCGGTAGAATGATAGCGGTGATTTTAGGCATTGTGCTGATGATCCTAGGTGCCATCCTGACAATCACTGTGGTCGGAGCGATCCTGGGCATCCCGCTGATCATCTTCGGTTTGCTCCTGGTCGTCAGGGGACTGTGGTAATCAGGCGCACGATTCCATGTAAAGCAACAGGCTCCTCCTTTGCGGAGGGGCCTGTTTTTTCTAAATTGGATCAACCAATTCAACAGCCTATGTGTTAGGTGTAATCAACTTTTGCTGGAGCCGGGCTGGGAACCACAGTTCCAAGCTCGCCCTCTAAGTTTTGGTCAGCAAGCGCAGTTTCTACAAGTTCAGTGGGTTTAAATCCCTTTCGACCATCCTCGAAGTGCATTATCGCTGGGATAAACACCCCGATAACTCCCATTCCGATCGTCACCACACCACCGATAATGAACCAGGTCTGCACGCCAAGTTTATCAGCGATAGGACCGGCGATGATCAATCCAATGGGTGACATGGCCATTGCCATGGTTTGGATCAGGGTGAATACCCGCCCCTGCATCTCGGGCGCAACCGCAGCTTGCACCGCAGCCATCAACGGACCATTGACGATTGGTTGGAAAATGCCAATGAAAAGCATAGTGGCGACAGCAATTAAAAAAGCCGATGGAGGCAGTATGCCCATGACCAGACAGCCCAGTCCCAAGGCCAATAAACCCATCAGTGTGGTCATGATGCGGCGTTTAAACCCTCCCCAGGCACCGAGGACCAACCCACCCACAATTACTCCAGCACCAAAAAATCCATCGAGCAGCGCCAGATAAATGGCTTGCCCATTGAAATGCTTGGTGACCAGGATGGGAAGCAGGGAGAACGCCGGGGTGAGCAGGAAATTGATCACCGTCGCCATGAGGCCGATGAGCATGAGACCCGGCCAGCTCCATACATAACTGAAACCGCCTCGAAAATCCTGCCAAAAGGTGGATTTCCCATGCGCTCCAGGCTGTAAATCATTCCGCTCAGGCTGGGGAACCTGGAAGAAGAATAAGGGTATGATGGCGATCATGGCGGTGACCACATCAATTGCCAGAATTCCCTGCATCGGCATAAATTTCAGGAGCAGCGCACCCAATGGGGCGTAAATAATGCTCATGCCTCCTTGCAGCATCTGGTTAACTCCCTGAACGCGGGTAAGATGCTCCTTGGGTACCATGAGCGAGGTCGAGGCCTGCATTGCAGGTCCATGGAAACCACCGCAAACCGAACGGACGAAAAGCAAAGCGTAGACCTGCCAGATTTGTATGTGTCCCAGGGCAAATAGAATGGCCAACCCGACGGTTGCGAGAGCAATGAGTCCGTCTGCGATGATCATGATCAATCGCCGCGACCAGCGGTCCACCAGGGTGCCGGTGAACGGGCCGAGGATGACCTGGGGCAATAACCCAACCAGGGAAGCGGTAGCCAGGATGGTCGCCGAACCCGTGGTTTGGGTGAGCCACCAGATGACAGCAAAAGATACGAGCTGGCTGCCTAAGAGTGAGAATGCCTGGCCTGTCCAGATAGTGAAAAAGCGAGGAGCCCAGGACTTAGGTTTTTTAACAGCGGTACTTACAGTCATAAGTATTTCCTTTATATATCAGTGGGTTTCGAGGTTATTTAAATTATACACAATTATTCTTAATTGTCAATGAATATAATTAAACTATTTATCAATATTACTAAATATATTCAATTATATATTATAATATTATATTGGTCTCTGTCCGTCAATTCAAACGATCTTGCATGCAAAGGCGTAATTAAACCTCGAGTATAATCACCTAAGTCAGCCAACTATCGTTCACGGAGGAAATAAATATGGTCATGCCGGTGATGCAATATGCTCCTGAAACCTGTGCCTGGTGCGAAGGTACGGGTAAGTACGGTCAATATGCTGATATCTGCCTGGTGTGCAATGGCCAAGGAAGCGTGCTTGTGGCGCAGCCTTCCCGCAAATGCCCTCATTGCGGCGGCACCGGCGCCCAGATGTCTGGTGAATTTCAGGATCGCTGTAAAATTTGTAATGGCTCGGGTTGGTCACACGTGTTTAAAAACGCAACTTCCGTCCGCTAAGTACCAACATGCGACTCGAAAATAAAGTTGCCCTGATCACCGGGGGAACGAGTGGGATTGGTAAAACCACGGTGGAATTATTTGCCGCCGAAGGGGCAAAGGTAGCGTTCACCGGGCGGCGATCTCAGCTTGGGGCTGAGCTGGCTAAACAAACCGGCAGCTTCTACATTCAAGCGGACCACCGCCGGGTGGAAGATTCCCAACGCTCGGTATCCGAGACAGTTTCAAAATATGGCCGGATCGACATCCTGTTCAATAATGCCGGTATCGTGGTGAGTGGGACAGCTGAAACGACGAAAGAAGAAGATTGGAACGATACCATGCTGCTTAACATCACCGCAGTATGGCGCATGTGCAGGCTAGTGATTCCGGTGATGCGCTCCCATGGCGGCGGTGTGATCATCAACAACGCTTCGGATTGGGCGTTCATCGGGGCGCCGGCAATGGTAGCCTACTGCACCTCAAAAGGAGCAGTGGTGCAAATGACGCGCGCCATGGCAATCGACCACGCAGGGGAAAATATCCGCATCAACGCCGTCTGCCCCGGGGATACTTTCGTCGATCGCTGGCTCACAGAAGGTTATTACCGGGTGTCGGGAGGGGTGAGTGAAGCTGAAGCGCGCAAGACTGACCTGCCGATCGGTCGGGTGGCTGAGACGATCGAAATCGCCCGGGCGGTCCTGTTCTTGGCATCCGACGAATCCAGTTTTATGACCGGTTCGGCTCTCATCGTCGATGGGGGAAGCACCGCCCGTTAGGATTAGAGCACCGGATCTGTCATCCCATCCGATCGAGAATCGTATATAACATCAATCCGGTTGCGATCGCCAGGTTCAGCGAGGTCACCCGGCCCTGCATGGGGATCTTCAGCATAGCATCGCACACAGCAGATTGAGCAGGGGTTAACCCTTCACGCTCGCTGCCCATGAGCAGGATAAGAGGGCGTTCGAATCGTCCTACCAGGCGGAAATCCTGGACGGCATGGGCTGAAGTCCCATAAACCTTAACCCCATTGGCTCTAACCCATTGAACAAAATCAGAAAAATTGGCTGAAATCAGCGGGTACCAGAATATCGAACCCATGCTAGCGCGTACACTGCTGGGATGATACGGGTCAGTGCTAAATTGGTTATTGGTGGGATCGTCCAAGAGGAGCAGTCCGCTGGCGCTTACCGCATCGATGGTGCGCAGGATGGCACCGATGTTTCCCGGGTCCTGGGGCGCCACCAGGGCGACACCCCAGGGGAATTCTTTCACGGAAAGCGAGTCAAGCTTCAAATTGGGCATTTGGACGACTGCCAGGATCCCCTGGGGGTTATCCTTGCCAGCAATTGTGGCGAAGGTATCTGCATCGACGGCAAAACATGGAATCCCTCGGTGCAACTGCTCGTCAATCAGCTTATAGGCAAAATCGCTTGTTAGTAATTCGGGAGAATAACAGATATATTGCACAGCGGAATGGGCAGCAACAGCCTCACCTACATGGCGGATACCTTCGGCGACGAACAATCCGCACCTCTCACGTTCCTTCCGCTGACTAATCAGCTGGCGGATTAACTTAATTTTCGGATTGTTGCGGCTGGTCAGCGTCGTCATTCTGATCCAATGGAATCCAAGTCAGGACCGTCGTGCCTTTCCCAGGCTCAGAATTGACCTCGATATCTCCCCCCATTTTTCGCGCTCGTGTGCGCATGTTGGCTAAGCCGTGACCCAGTGCCAGGCTCACTTTGCTCATGTCAAAGCCCACACCGTCATCAGAAATTTCCATCATAACGCGCCCGGGAACAGTCCACAGGTTCATTTTTACCAGGTGCGCTTCGGCATGCTTGGCCGCATTGGCCAAAGCTTCCTGCGAGATATGGAAAAGGGCGGTGGATATCGGAGTGGGCAGGATCAGCAACCCAGTATCAGGTCCGGTGAGACTGATTTCCAGCTCGGTGTTGGCTCGGGTCTCATCAATGAGGCGCTGCAGGCTTTCCATAAGGTTTTCGCCGCGGAATTGGCGGGGGCGCAGGTCCATGATATACGTGCGGATATCGCGGATCGTGGTGTTCAAACCCTCGATCGCCTGTTCGACTTTCACCAGCGCTTTATCTGGATTCGTTTCTACTTCCATGCGGGCGTAATCCAATGCCAATCCAACCGCGTAGATGGACTGGATGATACCGTCATGCAGATCCATCCCAATGCGTTCGCGTTCCTCAAGGACTGCCAACCGGCGACCTTGCTGGTTGAGGCGCACATTTTCTATGGCAGTTCCGGTCCATGTCCCTATGGAGGTGAGCAGGTTGATCTCGCGCGGCTCGAGCCGCTGAAGCTTCCGGGTGGCAATCCCCAATACACCAATCATGTTGGTGTGGGAGATCAATGGGATGCACGCCAGGCATTTGAAGCCTTCATTGACCACTTGCCGGCGTAAAAAACGTACATCTTGATCAAGCGCGGTGGATATCAGAGGTTTACCACTTTCAGCCACCAGGCCGATGAACCCCTCGCCCAGCCTGAATTGGTCCTTGGTCCAGAAGACATCCGCATCTTCACCCCGGTGGACTGCCATGCGCAGAGATAACCCATCCTCTTCAGTCAAAAACACCTCACCCGCTTCAACATCCAGATACGACATAATATAGTCAAGGGTCTTCTCAAGGATTTTATCGATCTCAGAGGTATTCGCAAGCATTTCACCAATATCATTGAGCAGCTTGAGGTCCTTGTTGCGCTGTGAGAGAGACTTATCACGCTCTATCAATTCGTTATACATCCGAGCGTTCACAATGGCCACGGCAGCATAGGCCGCTAACATCTCGATTACGCGTTCATCATCACGGGTGAACTCGGTGTAATCTTCCTTATCCGTCAGATAAATTTGGCCCAAGAGCTGGTTTCCGGAAAGGATGGGTACACCAAGGAATGAAGTCATTGGGGGGTGGTTAGGTGGGAAACCTACGCTACGGTCATCTTGAGCGATATCGGGGATACGGATGGTCCGACGCTCCCGGGCGATGGCGCCGATTAACCCGAGACCAATCGGCTGGTGGGCCATCTGGCGGATTTCATCAGATGTCATGCCAACCGTGATAAAGTGGACCAGTTTGCCGTCTTCATCCAGCACCCCCAGTGCGGCGTAGCGCGCGCCGGCCTGATCTCGTGCCAGCCGGGCAATCCGGTCCAAGACCGCCTCCAGGGACAGGTCACTGACCAGCTCGAGACTGGCGCGATGCAAAGCTACCAGACGCGCTTCAATTTGTTCACGGGTTAACAATACCATCCAAGGTGCCTCACCACGACATTATTTTACCTTAATTGGTGATGTTTGACTAATATAGGGATGATAATCGTCATACATGTTCCACAACCTAGTAGAAAGCAGTAAAATGATTGCGGAGGTGCGCATGGGCAAACTAATCTTGGTTTTCAAAGGCAGTCCTAGGGAAAAAGGCAACAGCAGCATCCTGGCTGATAAAGCCGCTGAAGGGGCAAAAAGTGCCGGTGCTCAGGTTGAAACTTACTCATTACACCGGATGGACATCCACCCATGTGATGGGTGCGATATCTGCCGGGATACAGAGGTGTGCGTGCTTGGGGATGACATGCAGCAGCTCTATCCCAGGCTACGCCAGGCAGATGCAATCGTGATCGCCTCCCCAATCTATTGGTTCACGATCAGCGCCCAGACCAAGCTGTTCATTGACCGCTGGTATGCGCTGGAAAGCTCGCAAGGCTCCGCACTCAAAGGGAAGCAGTTTGGGATTTTATTGAGCTATGGCGATGACGACCCATATGCCTCCGGGGCGATCAATGCCATCCGCACATTTCAGGATATGTTCAGGTATATAAAAGCGGATATCGTCGGAATGGTCTATGGGACGGCGAACGAGGAGGGAGATATCCTTCACCAGCCTGAACTATTGGAGCGCGCTTATAAACTGGGCGAAAAACTCGCCATTGGTAATTGAGAATTAGCTACATAGACGCCAGAGGTAACTTCTCACTGTCAATTCGAGGTCGAAATTCTCGTCAATTGAAATTAATCTCACACGGTAAACGCGACTCTGGATGAACATTTTCGCATAAGGGTCAGTAATTCTATTGTAGCTTTCAATAAAATATAAGATTGTGGGAGGAGGGGTTCGATGGATGGCCGGGATGACTTCGTTGAGCCAGTTGAGGAAGCATTAAGCACAATTTGCGCAGGGAGCATCCTGGATGTAGCCACAGGCAGTGGCGCCTTTATTACCTTCTTGCTGAATAACATCCGCGACTTCAGAGACATTACCGGTATTGACATCAACCAGCCCCCATTGGAGGCTGCCCGCAATGCCTTCCTTTGCGATAACATACACTTCATCCAAATGGACGCATCCCGCATGGAATTCCCCGATGCTCATTTCGACACTGTCTGCATCGCCAATTCGCTGCATCACTTCGAGGATTTACCCAGTGTACTAGCTGAGATGAAGCGGGTGTGTAAACCTCCTGGTCAGTTCATCATCTGTGAAATGTATTGTGACGATCAAACGGATGCCCAGAAAACCCACGTTGCGCTGCACCATTGGTGGGCAGCGGTGGACACGGCTGAAGGGATACTGCATCACGAGACGTACACCCGCCAGGATATCGTCTCGATCATTGAAAGGATGGGGTTGCGGTCTCAAGAATACTACGACCTAAAAGACCTGGAAACAAACCCAAAAGACCCAGAATTAATCCAGGAGCTGGATGGCATTATTGACCGGTACATCGAGCGTTCGAGGCGACTCGCTGACGGTGACGAATTACAACAGCGCGGTGAGGCCCTCCGCCAGCGGCTTCATCAGGTGGGCTTCCACGGAGCCACCTCCCTATTTGTGATCAGCAAGAAATTGGAATAATAAAAAGAGGGCTGCCCTTAAACGGGCAGCCCCGTCGAACAATCTTGTTTCGCCCTTGGAGGAGGCGAACAGACCGATGGTCTGATATTGCTTATCGCTGATTGACGCGGGATCGAGACGATTGGCGAATTGGCTGCTGGTTGACTTCGATGTGGTCTTGCATCTCATTCAGGCTGTACTTAAAGGTTGAGTTATCCAAAGCCTGCACGACGACCGTGCCCGGTCTGGTCACCCAAAAATTCCTGCCCGCTTCGATAATGTAATCCTTGAAGTCGCCCTCTTGGGTGACCCAAAGAGTGCCGCTATTGCAGCTGATCACATCACCACGCCGGTTACCTTCAATGCTCCATGTCTTGTATTTCGCTAAGGTAATCTCAGTCAGGGTGTGCACATTCTGTTTAGTGTTTAACATAATCTCATCTCCTAATCAATATCCAACCCCTATTTTATACAGATTTGATTATAATAACAGATGCAAATAATTGAAATTGTAACCATAACAGTTGGATATTAATAAAACTGTGCTGGTTTTAACTAATAATAACTGTACCGGAAAACAGGTAATATTATGGTTAGTAAACCCGATCAGGATGCTTTTTTGTACGAACAGGTGGCCTCTGAGCTGGCAGATCTTATACGGATGGGCACATTTCGCCCAGATGAGCGCATCCCGTCCGTCAGGCAGCTCAGCCGACAGCGAAAGATCAGCGTGACCACGGTGCTGCAGGCCTACATGCTGCTGGAGAACCAGGGCATCATCGAATCGCGCCCTCAATCCGGCTATTATGTCCGAGAAAAGCTACCTCAAATGCTTCCCGAGCCTGAGATGTCAGCCCCGCTGCAGGACCCCACCCTGGTTAGCGTCAGGGAGCTGGTCATGATGGTGCTAAAAGATTCGACCAACCCCAATCTGATCCAGCTTGGTGCCGCCATCCCGAATACTGAGCTGGTCATCCCGGTGAAATTGAACCGAATTATGGCAGGGCTGTCACGCCAGGTGGAAAATCGATACTATATGTACGATATCCCGCCAGGGAATGAAGCCTTGCGCATACAGATCGCCCAGCGTGCCGTGGGCATCGGCTGTAACATTACCCACGCCGATGTGGTGACTACCTCGGGCTGCCTGGAAGCTTTCACCCTCAGCTTGAGGGCGGTATGTAACCCGGGAGATACTGTGGCGATCGAATCGCCCATGTATTTTGGCGTGCTTCAGGTGTTAGAGTCGCTGGGCCTGCGGGCGCTTGAGATCCCCACCCATCCACGTGATGGGATCAGCCTTTCAGCCCTGCGGTTCGCCCTGGAGCATAACTCCATCCAGGCGTGCCTCGTGCTGTCCAACTTCAATAATCCGTTGGGAAGCTGTATCCCGGATGAAAACAAACAGCAGCTGGTTGAGCTCTTGGCGCGCCATGAGATCCCACTGATCGAAGGGGATGTGTGCGGCGAGCTGTTTTTCTCTGGAGTGCGACCAAGCGTGTGCAAGGCTTATGACCGCAAGGGCCTGGTGTTGCTATGTTCTTCGTTCTCTAAAGATCTGGTGCCGGGGTACCGGGTGGGGTGGGTGGTGCCTGGAAGGTTCAAGGCAACCATCGAATGGTTGAAATATACGACCAACGTCGCTACGGCCACTCTGCCCCAAGTGGCGATCGCCAAATTCCTTGAATCGGGCAGTTATGACCATCATCTCCGTAGCATTCGCCGGTTGTACGCCGGTTTCGTCTCACAGCTATCACAAGCGGTAATGCGCTACTTCCCCGATGGGACGCGCGTTACTAGACCTAACGGCGGGATTGTGCTGTGGGTGCAGATGCCTGAGTATGTTGATTCGCTTGAGCTTTACAAACACGCATTGCAAGAGGGAATTACATTGGCACCAGGATATATGTTCTCTGCCACCGAACAATACCGGAATTTCCTGCGCTTAAATGCCGCCTGGTGGTCCTATGAGACCGACCGGGCGATGAGGCGGTTGGGTGAGCTTGTGGCAGAACAGGAAGGCGCCAAGAAATAATTACAGTCTTGATAGACGCAGCTTTATTCAACCCGACTACTCAATCCTGCTTGGGGTTTGATGGCAGGCGGGCTTCATCAATGATGGGCTCGAACGGCTCGATCGGGTTCCCAGAGGGGTCATCCAGGATGATCTGCTTGCCACCGACTCCGGTGACGATGTCGTTGCGGAAGTGGACACCGGATTTTCTAAGCTTATCGACCACATAGCTCAGGTCACTGACATCGATGGCGAAGCGGTTCCAGCCACCGGGTGTTTGGTTCGTTCCATCTGGCATGGGCTGACCACCACCGCCACTTGGGTTGGGCATGCTGAGCACTAAACGCAGATCTCCGTGTGAAAGCATGGCGAAGGCCGGCGCTGGGTGCATGTCAAAATAGAAACCGAGCTGCTGCGTGTAGAACGCGATGGCAGCATCGACATCGTTAACGATGTAACGAATTTGAACCATGGTTTACTCCTTCTTCTGACCTGCCAATAAATGTGCAGCTCCATTCAATAATCATCAAACACTGAACTGGCAGGTCCTTTCCCCACATTCGCTGCCAGTTATAGGAGTGCCGCGATTTTTTGGGTAGGGTCATGCGCGTGAATGGTGAAGATTTACTACTAACCATTAAAGCGATTAGTACCCATAATGACCCAGAAATATGCAAATTTTATATTTTATAAGCTCACGTAAATGGGTAGTAATCAGGCAGCACTTCAACGTGTTCTCGAGTCTTTCCATACTAGCTGCTCGTTAGTTCTCTGCGAGAAGAAATCCGGGCACTTCCCGTCCCCTTTGCCAGTGAGCCCGCCATCGGGCGCACAAATGATGTTTCCATCGGCGTCAAAAAGCGTGCTGTACATATCACAACACTGGGCCGGGATGAAATACACTCCTTGTCTGTTATACTCATAACTCCAGATCGACTGGGGAGGGTTTCCAACGGAATCGCTCTCAAACTGCTTGATCACCTTGTCTACCCAGGCAGGGTTGGCAGATTGGGTGGTCGGAGAGCACCCTGCCAGGAGCATTATCAAGAAGAATATGATCATCAGGAAAGCCGCTTTAATGGTTGCCTCCATGAGTTTTACAGGAATGACGACGGGATATTTACGATTATAAAATAACAACGTAGATGAATATTAAATAGTTCCCCAAAATAGCAGCAGGCGTATTGGTTCGAGATTTTTACTGCCCCCTGGCTAGTAATAACGCCTGACCCGCAAGGTGGCGTCAAATCCAACCCCCGTTACGATCCAAATGCTTCCATCGCGGCTCCGGCCAAATCCACGTAGTCCAAGTTAGGCAATAGCCACCATCGGCTATACATCAAATTGCCGAGAAATAGTCTTGCGACCAAACGCGAATGGCCGCGCCTAAGATATAGCGAGCAGTCGCTACCTGACTTATAATACCGAGCGTGCCTTGTCCAAATTGTCCACACCAAGCACGAGGCGCGTATTCGTTGCCAAATAGGACAGGTTAATATTGACTCCTGCATTGGCGATCTTACGGGAGAGTCGACCGAACTCACCTGGGCGGTCGGCTATATTGAGCACGAGTACATCGCGTTCTTCTTGAACATGGATTTTTGCAGCTTCAAGGGCTTTGCGTGCAGCGGCAGCATCTTCGACCAAGATGTGGATGACACCTTTGCCCTGGCTGGTGAAACCACACGAACCTTCGATGTTAATTCCGGCCTTACCTAAAACCTCACCCATGTCGGCAAGGGTACCCGGACGATCCTCCAAAACAATAGTTAAATCTTTCGCCATAATTTCCTCCATTTCTCTTCAAACGAGAGCGATCGTGGATGAAATCGCCCAACTTAGTGTTCTCCTGCTCTGTAAAGACTGAACAACTTATAAACCTCAGCAACTGAATACCATAAGTTTATGCAGGTATTAGGATAATATAGGTAATATTAGGATTAATATCTTATCGATTATAACATAAAATAAAAAAGGCAGCATACCAAGCAACTCCAAAAATATCTGGATCGGGTTTGCGATTCGGTATGATTAATTCGAATCGCCAGACCATGGAAGTAATCAAAAAAAATAATAACTACAATTTGATAGCTTTTGCCAGCCCCTAGAGATAGACTAGACATGACAGCTTCGTTATACTAATCAGGGTTTGCCCTGAAAGGAAGTTTATGCCAACTGAAACCAGCGGAACTCGAATTCCAGGTTTTTACAACCTTACCCTCCCCCAGCGCCTAAAAGAACTCACCCAACGCGGAGAGCTCTCGCCGGATGATATCGCCGCGCTGAGCGGTCAGGCAGGTCTCTCCAGTGAGCAGGCCGATCATATGATCGAGAACGTGGTAGGAATCTATGCCCTGCCGCTTGGAATTGCGCTCAATTTCATTGTCAATGGGCGCGAAGTTTTGATACCAATGGCAATTGAAGAACCCTCTGTGGTTGCTGGGGCATCCTTCATGGCCAAGCTGGCGCGCGCCGGGGGAGGTTTCACCGCTCACGCTGACCCACCGGAGATGATCGGGCAGATCCAGCTGCTGTGCATATACGACTTTCCCGCTGCAACGCAGGCCATCCTGGAACAAAAAGAACGCCTCCTGGCAGATATTACGGATCTCGACCCGATACTCAAACGGTTGGGAGGTGGCCCGCGTGACCTGGAAGTGCGATTGATCGAAGAGAGCCCGATTGGAGCATTTCTTGTAGTACACCTGATCTATGATGTGCGCGACGCCATGGGCGCCAACGCGGTCAATACAGCAGTCGAGCGCTTGGCGCCCGAGCTGGAAAACCTTACCGGTGGGAAAGCGCATCTGCGGATTCTCTCCAACCTGGCTGACCACCGGTTGGCGCGGGCACAGTGCACCATCCCGCTCAATGAACTGGCATTTAAGGGGTACTCTGCCGAGGATGTGCGTGATGGCATCATATCCGCATGGGCTTTCGCACAAGCCGACCCCTACCGCGCCGCCACGCATAACAAGGGCATCATGAACGGGGTCGACCCGGTAGTGATCGCCACAGGCAACGACTGGCGTGCCATCGAAGCGGGTGCGCATGCCTATGCGGCCCGTATCGGCCGCTACGCCTCCCTTTCCACCTGGGGGCAGGATGTGCAAGGCAACCTGGTAGGCAGCCTGGAGATGCCCATGGCAGTCGGCATCGTCGGTGGGGCTACCCAGGTGCACCCGGTGGCGCGCGCCTCCCTCAAGCTGATGGGTGTGACCACTGCCGGTCAGCTGGCTGAGATCATTGTGTCGGTGGGGCTGGCGCAAAACCTGGCTGCACTTCGCGCCCTGGCGACCGAGGGCATCCAACGTGGTCACATGGGATTGCACGCCCGGCAGGTGGCCATCGCTGCCGGCGCAAGCGGGGAGATGATCGAGCAGCTTGCCTCCCAAATGGTGGCTGAAAAGACTGTGCGCATCGACCGGGCGAAAGAAATCCTGGCAGATTGGGAAAAGAAAAATTGAGCAGCCTGGCGACTGAAAGGGAAACCATGAAATCGTACCTCCCGTTGATGTGTTTGGTATTGTCATTGGCAGGTGGAATATTCGCCTGGTGGGTCGATTCTCGTAACGATGAACCCCAGGCGGCAGTCCTGGTGATTTTGATGGTCACTTTTGTGGTTGGATTTCTGGTACCCCGCAGAGCCTGGTTGTGGGCGATCATTACCGGGGTGTGCCTGCCACTAGGGTATCTGCTCGCCCGTGCAGTGGGCTACCTGCCGGTGGATCTGCCTGAGCCGGGCTGGTATGCCTCCATCATCGCCATCATCCCCGCTTTCATCGGCGCGTACGTGGGTGCGCTCGCACGGGTGATATTCAATAGTGCTTTTGCAAAATCCTGACTCCAAAATGGATAATGATATACTTCATGGCTGGCCAAATGAAATAGCTAATTGCCTGAAATAATCTGCTCCACGAGATCTCACTCAGCCAATACAGGCTGAATATGGAGCAGGATCATAAGAAAGAAGTGACTTATATGGAAATGCCTCAACCAAATCTTAAACCCATGCTCCTGAAACCTAACCACCCGGTGGGGATCATCGGCTATGGAGCTTACGTACCGCGCTACCGCCTGCCTGCCAAAGAGGTGGCGCGCATCTGGATGGACGGTGCAGGCGGGCTTCCGATCAAGGAGAAAGCTGTTCCAGGGCTTGATGAAGATGTGGCGACCATGTCAATCGAAGCCGCACGCAATGCCATGCTGCGCGCCGGTATCCACGCTGAAGATATCCGCGCCGTGTGGGTGGGCTCAGAATCTCACCCCTACGCGGTCAAGCCCACCTCGACCATCGTGGCTGAAGCGATTGGCGCAGTGCCATACGTGCAAGCTGCAGATTGGGAATTTGCCTGCAAAGCCGGCACGGAGGCCATGGTCGCTGCCATCGGTTTCGTCGGTTCGGGCATGGCGCATTATGCCATGGCGATCGGTATGGATACCGCCCAGGGACGTCCGGGTGACGCCTTGGAGTATACCGCTGGTGCCGGGGGAGCAGCCTACCTGCTGAGCCCGGCTGAAGAAGCCCTGGCAGTGTTCGAGGGTTCTTACTCGTACGTGACCGACACGCCTGATTTCTGGCGGCGTGAATACCAGAGATACCCGGAGCATGGTCAGCGATTTACCGGCGAGCCGGCCTACTTCAAACATATCATCGAAGCCGCCCAGGCGCTGATGGAAGGCACAAACACGACCGCCAAGGATTACAAGTGGGCCGTCTTCCACCAGCCCAATGCCAAGTTTCCCCAGCGTGTGGCAGCTCAGCTCGGGTTCACCAAAGAGCAGATCGCACCGGGGCTGCTGGTATCGGTGATCGGTAATACCTATGCCGGTGCCGCCCTGATCGGCCTGACGGGCATCCTGGATATAGCCGAGCCGGGGGACAAGATCATGATGGTATCTTTTGGCTCTGGCGCGGGCTCAGATGCTTTCGCCATCCGCGTGACCGATGCGATCCGAGAGCGGCGTGATCGGGCTCCAAAGACTCAGGAATACATCTCCCGCCGCACCGAGATTGATTACGGGACCTACGTGCGCTACCGTGGCAAATTGGCCATGAAATAAATCTATATGGGGAAAATTACACCATGAGTGAAGTTATCATCGCAGGCGTCGGTCAGACAGACGTCGGTGAACATTACAATATTTCCTTGCGAGACCTTGCCTTGATGGCTTTGGAAGCTGCCATCCATGACGCAGGCGGTTTACGACCCGATATCCTTTTCGTCGGGAATATGGTTGCCTCTTCATCATCACACCAGGCTCATCTTGGCGCGCTCATCTCCGATTATGGGGGCCTGAATGGAATTGAGGCCTCTACAATTGAAGCAGGAGGGGCTTCGGGCGGAGCAGCTTTGCGTATGGGTTATCTAGCGATTAAATCGGGGGAGGCAAAAGTTGCTCTGGTGCTCGGCATCGAAAAAGTGACAGACCAGCTTGGCCCAGGTGCTGAGGCCATTCAAACCCTGAGCGAGGATAGCGATTATGAAGCCGTGCAAGGGCTCACACCCAACGCTCAGGCAGCCCTGCTGATGCGCCGCTATATGCACGAGTACGGGGTGACCCATGATGCCTTTGCTGGCTTTCCCATCCTGGCCCATGCCAACGCCCTCACCAACCCTCATGCCATGTATCACAATCAGGTCTCGGTGGAAGCCTATCAAAATGCCGATCCGCTGAGTGACCCCTTGACCCTATTCGATACTGCCCCAGTGGCGGATGGCGCGGCAGCGTTAATCCTGACCCTACCCGAGTTCCTGCCAGCAGTCTATTCAAATCCGCTCGTGCGTATCACCGGCTCCAGCCTGGTCACCGACCGCCTGGCGATTCATGACCGCCCTGACCCGCTGGCTTTTGACGCCGCCCGCAAGTCAGTCGAACGCGCTTGCAGGCAGGCAGGCGTGTTACCAGCGGATGTTGACCTCTTCGAGCTGTATGACTCTTATTCCATCTATGCCGCTCTAGCATTGGAAGCGGCGGGCTTTAGCCAACGTGGTAAAGGTTGGAAACTCGCCAAGGACGGCAAGCTAGGACGTGATGGTGATCTGCCCATCGCCACATTCGGTGGGCTGAAGGCGCGGGGCAACCCAGGCGGGGCTACTGGGGTGTATCAAACCGTGGAAGCTGCCGTACAGCTGCGCGATCAGGCTGGCGAAAACCAGGTGAAAGACGCCCGGCGGGCACTCATCCAATGCTTGGCTGGACCGGCATCCTCAGCAGTTACACATGTTCTGGAGGCTCCATGAAAGTCGGTCTGGTACTGATCATTGCGGAACATAAGGAGCTGAAGCGCGCCTACAGCTACGAAAAGACGCGCGAAATTGCCCAGCAAGCGGAAGAAGCCGGATTCGACGCGTTATGGTTATATGACCACATGTTGTACCGGGGAGAAGAAGCTTCCACGATTGGGATTTGGGAGTGCTGGACCTTTCTGTCCGCACTGGCAGATGCAACCCAACAGGTTGGGTTGGGTACATTAGTGACCTGCAATTCATTCCGCAACCCGGCATTGCTGGCGAAAATGGCCATCACCCTGGATGAAGTGTCGCAGGGCCGGCTGATCCTAGGGCTGGGCGCAGGCTGGAACAAGCCTGAATATGAGGCGTTCGGCTGGCCATTCGACCACCGGGTGAGCCGTTTTGAAGAAGCGCTGCAGATCATCCGCCCCCTGCTTAAGGAGGGTCGGGTGGACTTTGCAGGCAAGTACTACCAGGCGCGCAATTGTGAGATTAGGCCGGTTGGTCCACGCAGGGTGGACCTCCCTTGATGGTGGGCAGCTTTGGGAAGCGCATGCTGAACCTGACCGCCAAATACGCCGACCTGTGGAACACAGGGTATCTGGGAGATGTGGAAACGCTTACTCAGCCGCGTAATGATTTGTTGGCAGCTTGCCATGAAGTGGGCCGCGACCCGGCTACCTTGGGCGTCACCGCGATGATTTACGTGCATTACCCCGCAATGATGCCCCTCCCGGAAGGGCTCGACAATCCTCCCCTTAGCGGGACGCCCACGCAAATCGCCAAGACCATGCTGGCGTATGAGCGGGCGGGCGTCGAGCACGTGATGTTCCACCTGCTCCCCTATAAATCAGAAGCAATCCATAAATTTGAACAGGCGCTCCACATTTATCACCAGCTTTCAGATCAGCAAGGTTAGTAAAAGGCAACCTGATAGGAATTGATAGCGACCAATGGCTATATTTAGCATCCAACGATTATAGATAAGGAGATTATAACTATGGAAATACCTCGCCATTGGCGGTTGAAGAAGCAGCGTTACGCTCTGGTTGGAGAAGTCTGCCCGCATTGTGATGCCAAGCTTTTCCCACCGCGTGATATTTGCCCTAACTGTGGGCAGGAAGCCCGCACAGAGTACCAGTTCAGTGGGAAAGGTGAGGTTTTTTCGTATACCACTATCTATGATGCCCCAGCAGGGTACGAATCGAACGTCCCTTATACAGTCGCTTTGGTGAAGTTGGCAGAAGGCCCGATGATAACCGCCCAGCTGACCGACCTGGGCAGCCAGAAAGTGGAAATCGGCATGCCGGTGGAAATGGTCACGCGCAAGCTGCGCTCGGATGGTGACGAACGGGGGATCATCGTATACGGGTATAAATTCCGCCCGTTATTGCAGTAATCACATTCAATGTTTACCAGGCGGCGCGTATGCGCCGCTTTTCATTTTCAGCGGTATGACTTCCGATTTTCCGAAACGATTCTTCGGTGATAAGATATTTGTTCTGACCTGCGAATTCCTGCTCCTCAAGGAGTCGAGCGAAATTCAAAATCATCAAGAAGTAACATGCTGATCAGGGATGAATTTGTCTCAACACGGATCAAGATATTTACAGATTGTCCGCTATACGCCCGTAAATCATATGCTTTTCGATGCCATCCAGAATTATTTTCCAGACAAAGTGGATAATTATCAATCAGGTTGTTATTAACTGTAATTTTATACACATCATTTCCACAATTAATTTCTTTGGAGTCGATAGAACGCCAAAATGATAAGTATGGATGATCTGGGGGAACTACGACCGTTTGATCAATCGAGTCGACATCATTATTCGAGCCACCCAACAGCGCATACCAGCTCCCACTATGTGCAATATTGCTATTATTGAGGATGAGTACATGACTCATATTCGAATATTCATGCCAAATAACGCGCCCTTGTTCAAACCCTCCGTTTGGAAGTGCTATAGGATTTGGATTTGGCGTTGGGGTTGGGGTTGGCGTTGGGGTTGGCGTAGATGTTGGTGTAGATGGTGCGCTGTACACAATGGGTAAATAGATCGTAATGGCTGCTGCCAGGCTTACTCCAGCTGCCAGTATGACTATGAATAAAACCACTACCAAGGACAATGTAATTTTCTTCATTTTTTTCTCCTTCTATCACCCGTTGAACAATTAATCGTCATAATCAATAACTTCTAATTTTTATTGTACATCGATAATTGCGATAGGAACCATACACTTACCGGGAAAACTCCAACATGGAGTAATCGATAAAAGCTCAAATCATCAAGGGTTATTATGATATAATTTACCTAATTAGAGGGGTATACTGAAATGTTACCGAGTTTTATTAACTTCTATTCCAATCAGCCTGGCGATCAACTTCTCAAGGACTGAATTCTAAACTTTTCTCATCTTGGAGATATGAAATGACAAAATCAACTGTTAAGGGTAAAGGCACAGCAAATGATCCATGGATTCTGCAAACGCCGCCTGGTACATCCGAATACAGTATGTATCGAGACGAATCATCCAACCCGCCTGCCATCGTTTGCATTGTAGGCACAACCAAGCTCAGCTATCAGCTCCGTTGCCTGGATGACTTGCATGCAATGCTAAAGAAACACGGCGACTGGATGTTACTCGGCAGCTCTGACGAACAGAAGCCCGCAGCCCAAGGAACAGTGGAAGCGTGGGCTCGCTCGACGGATAACCCAGTAGGTGGTTGGTATGGACTGAAGAAGGGTCTTCGGGGAAGATTTGCGATGTACATTCCTCCTTTGATGGAGGCTTTAGGACTTGCTGAGGTGGAGCACAACGCCAAGAACAATCGTATGCGGGCTCTATAATCTCTTCTCAGTCCTCTTTTGGTTCCACCATTCTGCCCACTAATCGTGTTCACCTGACTCGCTCCTCTCATCACTCGTCGCAATTAGGTGATACCAGCTGATAGCTGACACCTTTACCCTCCCTACGCGGAGCATGGGAGCAGAACCGAAGGGAACTGAATCGGATAGTCGGGTATTAACTTATACTATCACAATAGGATTAAAGAAATTTCAAGCGCTCTGTAAAAAAGGCGCTTTTTGTATAATTTACCGCAATTATGATAATAAAATGCTGTGATCAGCTTTGGTCATCACCCGGAAAGTCGCATGAGGCGGGAAATATTACCCATGATAAGCACTTCGTAATCAGGGTTTTAATTGGGTAATAGGCTAATTTCCTTACCCGCCTCCCAGATCTTGTAACTTCTGGCGAGCACTCTCGCACAGCTGGGGATTGTTACCGCACAGCTCCTGCGCCTTTTTGAGGCTTGCCATTGCATTTGCTGTCTCGCCTTTATAGGTATACGCCTGGCCAAGATTGTAGTAAGTCATTGCAGCATTGGGATTGAGCTGAATGGAATGATTCCAATCCTTGATGGCGTTATCCAGATCACCTTTGGTTGCATATGCCGACCCACGATTGTTATAGGCCTCAGTATAGTCAGGTTTCAATAAAATAGCCTGATCGTAATCAATGATCGCCTGATCCATGTAGCCTTGCTTAGCGTAAGTTAATCCACGTGAGTAGTAAGCTTCGGCATAGTTTGCGTTTATTTGTATGGCTTGATTAAAATCACTGATGGCTTGATCTAGATTATCTTTGTATACATATACCGATCCACGATTGAGGTAGGCCTCAGCTGAATCAGGATTGACCTTGATAGCCTGGTTAAAATTGCTGATGGCGTTATCCATATCACCATTATTAAAATAATCCATCCCGGTTTTATTGTAGGCTATTGCTGAATCATTCACAAGACGTACCGACCTGTTGTGGACAACCAGAGCCACGCCTGCAACGACAGCGATCACCAGGACTACGCCGATTAAGGTTGTGATAGTCTTCTTTTGTTTAGAACGATGATGCATATTTTCTGTTTTTCTCCTCAATTATTCTCACCCGAAAAAGACTCCCATCTTCCGGAAGTTCAAGCAGAACCTCTCCAGATAGCCAATTCCCATTACTGGCAAACCGCAGGTGGATTGGGCTATTGCTGTCCTTATAAGCATCATTATAACTGGCAAATTCAGCAGATATCCGACATAGCTGACATTTTTGTTTGAATCGATCCGTCAAGATAATTATTCTAGCACAATCATAGTTACATGTCGAAATGATTGAAAGATTAACCTTTGTGTTTCACGTCTCACCTCTTCAACCATTCGTTTTCAATCATACTCATGACGCATATCTTCTTTATACAACATACTGATTCATTCTTCAGTTATGTTATACTAAACACCGTTGTACTTACGTTGTAAGTACAGGAGGTTGTATGATCAGACATTTATTCAAAACGGGACACAGCATAGTGCTTTCTTTGCCGAAAGAAGTGCTTAATGATCTTGGAATAAAAGATGGCGAGAGTGTAAACCTAGAATTGGACCATGAGCAGCATCGCGTCATTATTACTCCGGTAGAAAAACCGATTGCACTTGCAGGGGTGAATGAAGAGTTTGCCCGGCAAGTAGATGAGTTTCTTCGAGAATATCGCCCTGCGCTCGATGAGCTGGCTAAGTGAGACCTGTTTCCCAGCGTTGAAGTCTTCCGAATGGCCCTTTTCCTTACCGCAGAGCAAGTTCTCTTTATCCACAGTCGCCTCATTGATGAAACGGGGGGAAGTCATGGCATCCGCGATTTAGGCATGTTGCTTTCGGCCATAGGGAGACCGCAGGCAACGTACCAGGAAAAGTATCTGTACCCTGACCTTTTTATGAAAGCGGCTGCGTTGATGGATTCATTGGTTCGGAACCATCCATTTATAGATGGTAATAAACGAACGGCAATAACTTCGACCGCAATGTTTTTACTGATCAATGGCTTTCGATTAGAAGTCGAAAGTAACAAAATGGTCCTCTTTTCCCTGGCGTGTGCACAGTCTCAGCTGCCTTTGAACAAGATTGCGGCCTGGTTCAAGAGATATAGTGTGAAAGTGTAAAAAAGGAATATAATCATGTCGTATTTGGACAAATTCGATATGATTTACTGGTTTCCAATTTGAAAGGAGAGGAAAAAATGTTAAATCTGAATTCAATTATGATCGGTACGAAACAAACCAAGGTCCTGGCAGCTTTCTATGAAAAGGTGCTTGGAAAACCGCCAGAAATGGTCGACGATGAGCATGGTTTCTATGGTTGGCAGTTGGGAAGCAGCTTTTTGGGCGTTCTTGACCATTCACAGATGAGTGGAGCCACAAAAGATCCAGGTCGAATAATGCTGAATTTTGAGACCTCTCAGGTGAAAGAGGAATTCGAGCGGATCAAGGCGCTGGGCGCGAAAGTGATAGCGGATCCATACCAAATGGGCGGTGGATGGATCGCCACCCTGGCAGACCCGGATGGCAACTACTTTCAGCTGATGAGCCCGATGGAGATGTAAGCAGTTTTATTGCAACCTGGAAAGCGCATAAGGATTTACAATAAAGTAATACTCCTCGGGCTGACCGGCAAAGATGCAGGGGAAGTCGTGACGACCCCTGATCCATTTTCCAGTTATGCTGCGAAGTCTATACCTTGAGCACCCTCTGCTAACGGAGGGTGTTTCTATTAGTACATCAATTTATTATTTCGTTCAGACAACGAATGACACATAGCGTGTAATTACGTTTGTTACGAGATCGCAAGATCTTCAGGGTTTGATCGATTCACCAACCCCAAGGAGAACACCTGATGAAAAAATCCCCTATTCTAATCCTCGCCTTCGGCATCCTCCTGCTCTATTTCATCCAGTCGGCTGGCACGCTGGTTGAATCGATTTATATCCTGGATCTGATGAACTCAAGGCTCGACGCAAAGGTATTGGGGGTGTTGTTTTTCTTTGTGCCTTTGCTCTTTCTTCCGTTCTTTAAGAAATTTCCCCGCCAGTTGATGTGGGTTCTCTTCAGCCTGCTGTTTATCTCTCGTGGGCTGACGCCGTACCTCAACACTGCCAACCGAATGACAGCCTCCGGTATCGCCTCGGCGGCTGCCCTCAGCCTGATCTTTCTACTCGTCGCAACCCGGCCTTCAGTCAGCAGGTGGGCATCTGCTGGGTTGGCCATCGCGGTGAGCTTATCCACCCTTCTGCGGGCTATGGGGCACGGCATCGAATACTCCCTTACGCCAGCCGGCGCCTGGGTTGGATGGGTGCTGGGGTTGATTCTCGGATCATCTCTATACTTATCCGACCGGAAGGGCGAAAAAATTACCCAACAGTATGGTGGAAATCCCACTTCTTCCATCCTCGGTATCTACTACATCCTGACCCTGGTCTACTTTTCAATATCCGCTCCCGCTGTGATCGCCCGCTGGACCGAAGCGAATTACACCCTGATTGTCAGCGCCGTCAGCTTGTTCTCGCTGTTCTGGGTGTGGTTATCCTTCACCCAACCCAATCTCATCGATCGCATCTCCGCACGTCTACTGGTAGTCTGGAACCTGCTCTTCGCTGTCAGTCTGACCCTCACCCTCCTGGCTCAGCGGGTAACATTCCCACCCACCCTGGACTCGCCTCCTGTCGTTGTGGGTGGCTCAAGCGTATGGCAGATGATCCCATTGGTGCTGATGCTGCTGCTTTTCCCGGTATTGTTTCTCGACCTGCAAGTCTTCATCCAGAAGATGCAGCTATCAACCCTACCACCTCGCAGCCTGGCGCCTGGAATCATACTGGGAAGTTTTTCGCTGATCGTGCTGATTTTTATCAACATCTTCTCCAATGTATGGGGCTACATCAAGCCCATCAGCCCACCCTTCCGCAACACCTTCTGGTTGGCCTACTTTTTACTTTCCGCTGGCATAACCCTGCTGGCTTGGCGCGCACGAAGAAATTTGCCAGCCTCGGAAGAGCAGTCTGAGAGCACACACCCCTGGCAGTGGGCTGTTATACTCCTCGGGATTTTCCTGGTTACACTCATATTCGCAGTACCAACTCCGCGTGTCCAGGTAGACGCGGCAGGCAAGACCTCTGCGCGGCTGATGACAATGAACACACAGGAGTCCAACGATAAATTCGGCGAGAAGTCCTTTGAAGCACAGCTGGCACTCATTCGCCAGGTTAATCCCGATATTCTAGCCTTGCAGGAAACTGACTCAACCCGCATCTCGCTTAACAATAACGATTATGTGCGTGCCTTCGCTGACCGGCTCGGTTATTATTCTTACTATGGTCCAAAAACGGTCTCCGGCACTTACGGCACTGCTATCCTGTCGAAGTACCCTATCCTGGACCCACGCACAGTGTTCATGTTCAGCGACCAAGACGAGACCGGTGTGGCCGAAGCAGAGGTCGAGATAGCTGGGGTGCCTTTCACAATATATGATGTTCACCCTGATAGCTCAGACCCTGCCATGGTAGCCTTCGCCAATACACTCTTGATGCGCTCGGCGGGTCACCCTTTTGTGATCGCCATGGGCGACTACAATTTGAGAGATTACGAAGAAGCCTACAAGCTTATCGACAGTGTATATACCAATGCCTGGACGAGCGTTTACCCCTCGGAGATCAGTTCAGACGGGGTGGATATGTCGGGTGAAAACCGCATCGATCACATATTCCTATCTCCAAACCTGACCGCCCTCGACCCGACCTACATACTGCCGCCTGAATCAGCCACTGACCATCCCGTGCATTGGACGGACATTACCTGGAGCAAACCGTGATTTAAAAATTATCAGGAATTATGGCGGATAGGTATATGGCTACAAAATATAGTCTTGTTATAGATATGGAGGCAGCATGCCAATCCGAGTATGTTTAGCAGGAGCGACTGGCTGGGCGGGCTCTGCCCTTGCCCGCGCGATTGCACAAACTGAAGATGTCGAGGTGGTAGCCGCGGTTTCACGCACGCATGCTGAAAGCATTCTTGGTGCTGTGCTAGCTGAGCCGCGATTATCCTGTCCAATCTATGCGACTGTACAAGAAGCACTCTCCCAGCCCTGTGACGTCTTCTTCGAATATACAAAACCAACGGTGGCGAAAGCTAACTGCCTGTCGGCGTTGGAGGCAGGAGCACATGTTGTAATAGGCACCTCCGGTTTAAACGAAGCTGATTACTCAGAAATCGCAAAATCAGCTGAGCAGTACAAACTCGGTGTGCTGGGTGTGGGAAATTTCGCCATAACGGCCGTCTTGCTGCAGAAATTCGCCGAAATCGCTGCCCGATATATATCGAAGTGGGAAATCATCGATTATGCTCATGATGACAAGAGGGACGCTCCCAGTGGTACGGTACGTGAATTGGCATCCCGTCTCACCAAAATTCGGCCTTCCCAACTCGCTTTCCCCATTGAAGAAACCCAGGGGATGGTGGATGCGCGGGGCGCCCGCCTAAACGGATCGCAAGTCCATTCTATCCGCCTGCCTGGATACACCATTTCAGCCGAAATCATCTTCGGGATGCCAGACCAAACCCTGTCCATCCGTCATGATTCAGGCAGTAGCGCTCAACCATATGTGGATGGTGCGCTTATGGCAATCCGGAAAGTTAGCTCTTTTAGCGGTTTACGGCGGGGTCTAGACAGTATCCTCGACCTGACATAAGAACATCGGACGGTTCTAATATTACATTTTAACATTTCGAGGTATCGATATCTTGAATAGCTTCTTTGAGTCAGGCACAAGCTGGCAAATACGGGTTTAGAATACAAATATCGTATAAAGACACACTATAATTGTTAAAAGAATTCGGAGCGAATAATATGGATGCTAATGAAGTCATTAAATCAATTGTGACGCTTTTTTCAGAGGCATACGCTGGTCCGGCTGATCCAAAGTCAACCTGGTTTATCGATAACGAGCCGGATTCCGGGATCCTCGGACTCATTGCGGGCGTCACGGCGGACGAAGCTTCACGGTCAACTCACCGCAACCAGCCCGGAACAACCATCGCCGCACACGTGGAGCACATACGCTGGAGCCTGGCGAATGCCAACAGAGCCCTGCTGAGTAAACCGTACCAGGGAAACTGGAGCGAAAGCTGGAACACACTGGAGGCTGATGAGGAGGCGTGGGGACGTCTTCGCAGTGACCTTAAGAAGGAGTTCGAGCTGCTGAAAGAGAACCTTCAAAAACAGAATGAATTGAGCGGGGATTACCTGATGGGCGTAATGGCATTGATCCCTCACGCCGCGTATCACCTGGGAACTATCCGCCAACAGATTGAACGCGTGCGCGTGGATACAAAATAAACTTGTTAAAACCGATATGGGGAATAGACATGATGGAATCAAACTCTCCAATCACCGAAATGCGCGTTGCCCTCACCAGCAGAGATTTTGATCGCTTATTGCGGTTCTATTGCGCCGGGCTTGGCCTTGAGCCAGACCAAATCTGGAACAACGAGCAGGGTAAAGGGTTGATCCTGGATCTGGGCAGAGCAACGCTGGAACTATTTGACGAAGCACAGGCACAAACGGTTGATCGAATCGAAGCTGGACGACGAATAAGCGACCAAGTACGAATCGCATTTCAAGTGCCAGACGTGGAAGCGGCAGTGAAACGGTTGTTAGACTACGGGGCAACCCTGGTCCACGAGCCTGTCATTACTCCGTGGGGTGATACCAATGTTCGTTTCCAGGACCCGGATGGTCTGCAGATAACCCTGTTTCAGAAATCTGGAAGCTGATTAGTATAAATCACAAAAAAGTTTACAAAGAAGGAAAAATAGATATGGACAGCCTGCTTCAAACTAGCGCAGCATATCTAATTGAATTTTGCGGCAAAATAACCGACCGGAGTGTGGGCAGTGAAGGCAACCGCGCGGCGTCTCAATATTTCCACAATATAATTTCGTCATTTGGATGGGTGATTGAGACACAGGAATTTGACGCCATAGATTGGATCGATGGCGGGGCAAGCCTGCGCTGCGGGGAGGTTGCTTTTGAAATAAAGGTCAGCCCATATTCCATGGGCTGCACAGTTGAGGGGCAACTGATCGCAATATCCAGCGTAGATGAACTCGAAAGGTCGGACATGGCAGGCAAGATGTTGTTACTACATGGGGATATCGCCAGGGAGCAGCTCATGCCCAAGAATTTTGTGTTCTATAACCCTGAGGAACACCAACGCATCATTTCCCTGTTGGAAAAAGGCGGGCCGAAGGCGATTATCTGTGCCACCGGGAGGAATGCCTCGCTGGCAGGAGGTGTCTACCCATTCCCCTTGATTGAAGATGGGGATTTCGATATCCCTTCTGTCTACATGACCGAGGAGGAAGGTGAGAGACTCCTATCGTGTGCAGGTAAAACCATTTCGCTAAATTCAATATCCATACGAGTGCCAGGGAAAGGCTTTAATACTATCGCCAGGAAAGGCAGTCTATCTGGCAGGCGCATTGTGATTACTGCCCACATCGATGCCAAGAAAGGTACACCTGGAGCGATCGATAATGCCACAGGTATAGTGGTCTTGCTGCTGCTGGCAGAGTTATTGAACAATTATGCTGGAAATAACTTCCTTGAGATCGTGGCGTTGAACGGGGAGGATTATTATGCGGTTCCAGGCCAGATGCGCTATCTCCGGGATTACCAGGATCGATTCGATCAAATTGCCTTGAACATCAATATCGATGGAGCGGGGTTCAAGCAAGGGATGTCGGCGTTGTCTTTCTATGGTCTAAATGAAGATGTGGAAAAAAAGATCAAAAAAGTCATTAGCAATTATGCTGGACTAACCGAAGGCGCTCAATGGGTGCAGGGTGACCACAGCATGTTCATCCAGAACGGCTGCCCAGCAATCGCCGTTACCTCGGATTGGTTTTCCGCCCATATTGACAGCCAGGAAATCACCCACACCCCAAAAGACAATATCGATATCGTTGATTGCGCGAAGTTAGTGGAGATTGCCCAGGCGCTGAATGTATTTATAAGAAATATCTGAGGTGATTTCTGCGACCACGCAATCCAATCTATGGGTCGTTTAATGACACGATGAACGGACAACCTTGCCTCTCACCATCGTCAACGTCGGTTATCTCTCCACCAATTACTGGGTGATTAGCGCCGATAGGTCGCGGATCCTGGTGGATCTGGGCTACCCGGGCACAATGGGCACGATGAAGGCGCGCCTAAAACAGATGGACATCCCGCTCAAAGAGATCCGCTACGCTCTGGCGACCCACTACCATATCGACCACGCCGGGCTGGCACAGGAGCTCAAGTTGGCAGGGGTATCGTTGCTGGTTATGGATGTGCAGGTGGCGGCGATCCCCCTGATGAAGCAATTCACCAAGCCCCAAGACCATTACGTCGAAGTCTCTCTGGATGGTAATGTGATCATCTCATCAGCTGAAAGCCGAGCCTTGCTCGCCCGGGTTGGCATTCCTGGTGAGGTGCTGCATACCCCGGGTCACTCTGAGGATAGCGTCTCCATGCTGCTCGATGACGGATCGGTTTTCACTGGCGACCTGACTCCGTATGAGCTCACTTGGGGGGAGGCAGAAAATACAGTCAAGGCAAGCTGGCGAATACTACAGGAAAGGGGTGCCAGGCGAATATACCCAGGGCATGGTCCTGATAGGCCAATCGCTATCTGATCAGCTTGGGTTACAAAAAAGTGTATGTGGTTGAGCTGGCAGAAACCGCAGCCGAAGCATTAAAGCTGGAACGGAAAGGTCAAAGAGATGAGGCCAACCAGATGCTCAATCAGAGTATCAATCAGAACCTGCCCTATCTCTCTGCACAGGAGACCACAAATTATCAGGGGATGTCCGCTAGGATGAAACAAGGCATGACTGAAGCCGACCGTAAGCGGACACATGCACAAAGTTATATGACGAGACGGAAGAAAGAACAGGACGAAAAATAAGAATCCACGTGCCATTTGAGCATTCCCATGTTAGAATTGCTACTTAGCAGCCAGTAAATTAAGTGGCGATCATGCGGACCGGTTGTCTCAATCATGGGGGGTCCGTTGTGGAGCGCTCTGTGCGCAATAGCGTGGAGAGCGCTTCTGATTTAATCTGCATTGAGGTCAGCTATAATTGCAATCGGTAGCACAATGATGCAAGATAGTACAGAACCCACCCCACCAGGCGCACGTGTCTTTTATATCGGCACTTCCGGATGGATCTATAACCACTGGAAGGGTCGTTTTTATCCCCAGAATTTGCCACAGAAGAGATGGTTTGACTATTATGCCGGTATATTTTCTGCGGTCGAGGTCAATGCCACCTTCTACGGCACATTCAAGGACCAGACCTACAACAACTGGCGCGAACGTGCACCTCAAGGATTCGGTTACGTGCTCAAAGCGCCCCGCTTGATCACCCACCGCAAATATTTATTGGGTGTGGAAGAAGATATCAGAACTTTCTACTGTTCTTGTTCACTGCTGGAAGATAAATTCCAGCTGATCCTGTTGCAAGTGGCACCCAATATGCCTTATGACCCGCCACGGTTGCGCAGAGCTTTATCCGCCTTTCCTGACCAAAGTAGGGTGGCGGTGGAATTCCGCCGGGATGAGTGGTTCAACCAGGAGACACTCGGCTTGCTTCAGGAGCTGGGTGCGGTGATCTGCAATGTCGATTCGCCCAAGCATAAGCTTGCCGATAACTTGACTTCCAGCCGGGCATACCTGCGCTTGCATGGGCGGAATAACTGGTATGCCTACAATTATTCCAACGCTGAGCTGGCTGAAATTGCCGACCTTGCCCATAGCCTGGTCAATAGAGGAGCAAGGCAGGTGTATATATTCTTCAACAACGACTATGAAGGCTACGCGCCGGCAAACGCGATGACATTGCAGGGCATGCTGGGGTAATGTAACCTTACGCAAACAAAAACATTCGAAACCATGCCATCAATACAGGCGGGGGAATGAATAATGATCCTCATTAAAAAAGGTGTATCGACAAGCGTCCAATCTTGACAAATTAATGTAGTTCGACTACAATAGTTATAGGTGCACTCTAATTAACCAATAATTGCGTGGATCTTTCCGGGGGTGTGGAAATTCGAACAGCCTCGGTAAAATCGAGTTCCTGATGGTCAACTGCCACGAGGGGTGAAGAGGCATTTCGCACGGATCAATCAACCAGCCTCTCCGCCGTAAGGGATAACAGCAGTTGACTGTTTGTTTTACCTAGCTTCGATGTGAGGTTATTGACCATGACCACCCCTGTTCTCTCTCCATCAGACACTCTGCGCGTGTACGATGATATCCTGCAGACGATTGGCAAAACTCCCCTGGTGCGACTAAAACGGTTGGCGAAAGACCTGCCCTGCCCGGTATATGCTAAGGTCGAGTACTTTAACCCAGGAGGCTCAGTGAAGGACCGCATCGCGGTCAACATTATCGCAGAAGCTGAGCGCAGTGGCCGCCTCAAACCCGGAGGCACCGTGGTGGAGGCCACTTCCGGAAATACCGGCCTCGGCCTGGCAATGGTATGTGCCATCAAGGGTTACAAAGCCGTATTCGTACTGCCGGACAAAATGAGCCAGGAGAAAATCCAGTTGTTACGTGCCTATGGGGCGCGTGTGGTGATCACTCCCACTGCAGTCGCTCCCGATGACCCGCGCTCGAACATAAGCGTTTCCAGGCGGATCGTGGAGGAGACGCCCAATGCCATCCTCGCCAACCAGTACCACAATCCCGAAAACCCGCGCAGCCACTATCTTACCACCGAGCCTGAAATCTGGGAGCAGACCGGCGGCAAGGTCACCGATGTGGTGATGGGTATGGGCACGGGTGGCACGATCAGCGGTGTAGGGCGCTACCTCAAGGAGCAAAATCCTAACATCCGCATTATCGGTGTAGACCCGGTAGGCTCGCTACTGCTGGACACATGGAAGCAGGGGCACATTCCAGAAGAGGTAAAACCAAAAACGTATAAGGTCGAAGGGATCGGCGAAGACTTTCTGCCATCATCGTTGGATATGTCGGTGATCGATGACGTGATCCAAGTTGGAGACAAGGAATCCTTTACCTGGGCTCGCAGATTGGTAAAAGAGGAAGGTATCTTTTGCGGTGGCTCATCCGGCTCTGCCCTGGCGGCTGCCATGCAGTATGGCGCAAAGCTCACCTCCGACCAACTGCTGGTGGTGCTGCTGCCCGATTCAGGCTCACGCTACCTGTCAAAATTTTATGACGACAAGTGGATGCGTGAAAATGGCTTCATGGAGACGGTGTGGTGTGAAGCCTCGCTCAAAGAAGTCCTATCGGCAAAACCCACCAGGGGGTTGATCACCGCCCACGAAAGCGACCGACTGACCGATGTGATCGCAGCAATGAAATCGCACGACATTTCGCAAATGCCGGTCGTCAGTCCAGACGAAGCGCTGGCGGGTCTGGTAACCGAGATCGACTTGCTCAAGTATCTGGTGGAGGATAACCACATTCATCACCCTGAGGAGACTATTTCCGCCGTCATGCGCCCGGCTCAGTACGTCTTCACATCGAGTACCTCAGTCGAGACGATCCTGCCGGTGATCATGGAAGACCAGGCGGTGCTGGTCACTGAAGAAAGCCACCCGATTGGTATCCTGACTAAAATTGACCTGCTCGATTTCATCACTCAAGGGATGGTATTATGACGAAAGAGGAAAGAATGGAATTCGAAACGGCCTGCATCCACGCCGGGCAAACCCCTGACCCCACGACCGGCGCCGTCATGACCCCCATCTACCAGACCTCCACTTATATTCAGGATGGAGTGGGGAAACCGCGCGGCTATGACTATGCTCGCTCCGGTAACCCAACCCGCACCGCTCTCGAAACCTGCGTAGCTGTATTGGAAGGTGGCAAATTTGGGCTGACATTTGGTTCGGGCATGGCAGCTATCGACACAACCCTGCGTCTTCTTTCACCGGGGGATCACGTCCTCGTAGGAAATGATGTTTACGGCGGAACCTATCGCCTGTTCCAGCGCGTTCTGCACCTCTATGGTTTGGACTTTACTTACATCGACACCTCCGATCTGGGACAGGTGAAGCTCAACCTACAGCCCAACACCCGTATGCTATGGCTCGAGACGCCCTCGAACCCTCTCCTGCGTCTCAGTGATATCTCAGCTTTAGCCGAGATCGTACACACACATTCAAAGCATATGCTGGTGGTTGTGGATAACACCTTTGCTACCCCATATCTGCAGCGCCCACTTGCATCAAGCGCCGACCTGGTGGTGCATTCAACCACCAAGTACTTTGGCGGTCATTCGGATGTCGTCGGAGGTGCCGTGGTTGGTAATGACCAATCGCTATATGAGCGATTGGCATTCTTCCAGAATGCGGTGGGTGCTGTACCCGGACCAATGGATTGCTTCCTGGTGCTGCGGGGAATAAAAACCCTGCCTGTGCGCATGGACCGTCACGCACAAAATGCAACCAGAGTCGCAGATTACCTTGCCTCTCACTCCAAAGTAGCACAGGTCATTTACCCATTCCACAATTCACACCCCCAGGTAGAGCTTGCTCGCAGGCAGATGCGTTCAGGCGGGGGGATGGTCTCCTTTACCCTGAAAGGCGGGGCAGCGGAAGCAGTGAGAGTGGCTGAAAGCACTCATCTCTTCGCCCTGGCTGAATCCTTAGGCGGGGTGGAATCACTTATTGAGGTGCCGGCAGCTATGACCCACGCCTCCACAGCAAATTCGCCTATTGCCATCGATCCAAGCCTGATCAGGCTATCGGTTGGCCTCGAAAACTTGGACGATTTACTGGCAGACTTATCACAGGCATTGGGATAGGATTATACAAAATGATCAACAATACACTTCACCCATGGACGCTCGACCCCGATGAGGCCATCCGTCTTCAAGAAGATCTGCGTCAAAAGCTGGTGTTAACTTGGGATGATCGTAAAGTAGGCACCGTTGCCGGCGTTGCCATCCAAGAAATCGGTGGTTCTGTGGTCGCGGCGATCGCTGTGTTTCGCTATCCCGATCTGACTCCCGAGAGCACTTTCACCGGCGAAGCTCCACCGTCCTTTCCTTACATTCCTGGGCTGCTGGTCTATCGTGTAGGTCCCGCCATACTCAACGCCTGGCAAAAAATTACCAATAAGCCGGATTTACTCCTGATCCAAGCGCATGGCATCGCACACCCGCGTGGGGTCGGTATGGCTTCTCATGTGGGGTTATGGCTGAATATTCCCACCGTCGGGGTTGCCAAAACCCTGCTGTATGGGTGCGAATCAGACGTGAATATAAAAGCAGGCGATTGGACTAAGCTGCTGGATGAGCACAATTCCAGGCGGGTCATTGGTGCCGTCTTGCGCACCTGCGATAGTGCCAAGCCGGTTTACGTTTCGGCGGGTCACTTGATCGATCTACCGCATTCCATTGCGTTTGTGCTTGCATGCTGCCGTGATCGCCGCCTGCCTGAGCCGATCCGCTCAGCGCAGCAGGCCGCCCAGAGCCCACAGAAGCTCTCAAAGATCCATCACCAGACTGCATGAGTTTCTGGGGTGTATAATTCTCCTGTTTGTATTACTTTTTGTTGATATTATTATGAATTTAATCGACAACTTAATAAACGAAGCGGTAAGTTGAATTCCATGGATTGCTAAAAGGAAGGAGCCCCTATGTCACAAAATCATGTTGATTTAGTAAGTATCTTTCAGTCAATCAGCCATACCCTTGCCCAAAATCAGCCAGCCCTCAACCAGGCGGATGAGTACAACCATGACCACGGGACCAATATGGTGCAGACTTTCCAGACCATCACCAACTCACTGCAACAAAAACAGGGAAAGTCGGATAGCTCTGCGCTATCGTATGCGGCAAAAAATCTTTCAAAGAATTCCACCAGCAGCTCGGGGCAACTTTACGCTCAGGGATTGACCCAGGCTGCCACTCAGTTTAAAGGCAAAAGTGTGGACTCAAAAGGAGCATTAGACCTGCTCCAGACGCTGATTGGCGGAGGACAAACCTCACAACAAGCTCCACAATCCGCTAACGGTAACATATTAGGAGCTCTTCTGGGGCAGATGACAGGAGGCGGGCAATCCCAACCCTCAGAGGCTTCTGGATCCAGCGGTGATATATTGGAATCACTTCTTGGTCAAATAACGGGAGGCGAACAATCGAAACCGACAGCCACTCCTCAGTCAGGCGGTGACCAACTGAGCACTCTACTCGGAGGGTTAAGTGGAAGTCAACCTGCGAGCTCTGGTTCTGGAGGTGGACTCAACCTGGGAGACTTGGTGAATGCAGGCATGAGCTTTATGCAGGCTCAACAACAAGGGGGCAGTACTGCTCAAGCCTTGATGCAGGCATTTATGTCGGCTAGCGGTATGGGGGACTCAACCCATCGTACGCAATCCACATCTTTGGTAGTCAATTCATTTTTACAGGCGCTGGCATCGTCCCAAAAATCCCGTTGAGAGTGTTGCCCTACTCGGCACGGAATATTAATAGTACCCTCTATGCGAGGGTACTTTTTGATGGTTTCCTCTTCACATCAGCGCAGGTTGGTTATCGCTTGATGGCCGAAGCATAATCCGTGCATCCAGTGCCCGGCAACCGTTATTCTCCTGGAACACGCGCAATGGGTTGATGTCCAGCTCCCTGATCTCGGGGAAATCGATCAATAACTGCGACAGGCGCATCAGGGCATCACTCACCGCCTGCAGGTCAGACGGCTTGTGCCCACGGGCACCCTTAAGGATAGGGGCGCCACGTAGCTCATCAATCATCTCTCTGGCTTCCTGGAATGTGATCGGCGCCACCCGTAGCGAGACCTCCTCCAGCACCTCCACAAAGATGCCCCCCAACCCGATCAGCACCACGGGCCCAAAGTTTGGGTCCTGCCTGCCGCCCAGGATCAGTTCCTGCCCGCCCGTCACCATGGGCTGCACCAGCACCCCATCGATATTCGCTTCGGGATAAAACGACCGAATGCGGCTAAGCATGTCATCAAAGGCTTCCTCCACTGCTGGCCCATTTCTTAGATTCAGCTGCACTCCGCCCACATCAGACTTGTGCGAGATTTGCTCGGAAATGACCTTAATCGCTACCGGGTAGCCCATTTTTTCGGCAGCCTGGCGCGCTTCCTCCTTGGTGGAGGCGCGCACTCCCACGGCAGTCGGGATGCCGTAATGCTCGAGTGCCTGCATCGACTCGGAAAGCAGCAGGTCGCGTTTCTCCTGGCGCCCATGGTCGATCAGACTGCGCACCGCATCCTGGTTGACGTTGAAGGATGGCGTTTGTTCAGCGCTGCGGATCTCCTGCATTCGGCTGTAATAACGGTAGCTCATCTCGAGGGCGCGGATGGTCTCGACCACGGCAGTGAAGACAGGGTAGGCATAAGTTTGCCGCAAATAGTTCACTTCCTGGGCGTTGGTGGACACATAATACGCGATCGGTTTATCGTAGCGCCTGGTCAGCTCCATCACCCGCTCCAGCAGCTTACGGCTGGCTTCGATCTCCCGTTCTGAGGCTGTATGAAGGAACACCACCCCATCCACATTATCCAGTTTCAGGGTCTGTTCAAGGATCTGGGCGTAAACATCCAGGTCGAACAGGTCTCCCAGGTCAACCGGATTGGTCAGCTTGATCACCGAGGCGCGGAAGTGCCTCTCGATCTCTTCCAGGAAGGATTGAGGCAGATTGGCCAGTTCGAAACCCGAGAGCTCGCTCGAATCTGCCGCCACTACTGCATGCCCCCCCGACCTTGAGATGATGGCCAGGTTTTTACCCCGCATGGCGGGCAGGCGCAGGGCTTTTAGGTTATTGAGCAGGCTGGTGGCATCGTGCACGCGCACGATATCCGCCTGTTTGAAGGCCGCCTCAGCCACCTTATCATCGCTCGACAGCGCGGCGGTATGCGAAGCCGCAATGACCTTGCCCAGCCTGCCGATGTTCGATTTAAACACCAGGATCGGCTTGGTAGAGCGGCAGGCGATATCCATTAGCCGCCGGCCATCCCTCAGGCTCTCCAGGTACAGGAAGATCACTTTTGTGCCCTCGTCCTCCAGCATGAATTCCAGTACATCCTCGGCGCTTGTATCCAGCATGTTCCCCACTGAAACGAACTTATTCAATGCGATGCCTTCGTTCGCCATCAGATTCAGTACTGAAAAGCCTACCCCACCGCTTTGCGAGATGAGCGATACTTCCCCCGGATCGGACGGTTTCTTAAGCCGCAGGAACGGGACACTGAAGCCATTGTCGATGTTGATCACCCCCACACAGTTTGGCCCGATGAAGCGGATGCCGTAGCGCTTTGCCACCTGTACGATCTGTTCCTCCAGCTTCACGCCTTCTTCTCCGTATTCACGGAAACCAGCCGTCTCGATGATTGCCCAGCGCACCCCCTTTTGACCGCACTCTTCCATCACGGTTGGCACCGTCTTGGCAGGCGTCAGGATCACCGCTAGGTCAATGTAGTCCGGGATATCCGAGATCGAGCGGTAGATGCGGTGGGTTTGGACGAAACCGCCGGAAGGTCCAACGGGGTAAACGATGCCGCCAAAGCCGAACTCAACCAGGTTACCGACAATATTGCGTCCCAGGTTATCCGGCTTATCCGAAACGCCGATGACGGCGACACTTTTGGGGTAGAAAAACTCACGCATGGTAACTCACCTCCTGACATGCATGGAAAGGTTTACCAAGTATCTCTAAAAAACCTTCAAGTAATTATAGTCTAGGTTTGTTTGTCTAATTGCAGTTTAAAAATATCTTGTCCTAAAATAGAAATGGTAAACCGAAATCATTTAACTTCATATTTTAGTTATTCTATTGCGGCACTTGTAGATTTAAAATTGCTGATCTTAAAATACTGCCCTAGTATATTGTGGTTATATAATATCAAATTGAGGAGATGATTTATAACCAATTTCGGTCTGTATCTATCGAAGAGGTGTTATGGAATTAAATTCTGTAATCGATGATGTAATGGATTCAGTGGTTTCAATAGATCGCTCAAGAGTACCTTTTAAAGAATTTCAACCTGGTGTGGGTCCTTATGGAGAACCCCAATTGTTGAAATTAATCGCTCATTATCTCAATAATCTCTCTAATTATGATTCCGGAGTAGTGACAAAACGAACACCCGATCTTCTTATTCCAAATGAATGGGCGATGGAATTTAAGATCGCTCGCCCATTTGGAGATAATGGAAACGAAGCAGAAGATTGGTCAGTTAATCTCTTACATCCATATCCAGGAAATGTAAGTTGTATTGGTGATTGTTTCAAACTACTCGATTTAAATTGTAAAGAGCGTTTATGTATTGTAGTAATTGGTTACGAACATACTTCTCCAAAGATCATTCTCGATCCACTAATCGAATCATTTGAAGCGATAGCTAAGTATGTACTGAAAATAAATTTGTCTCCTCGGATCGAGAGACGACGCGATGGATTAATCCATCCTGTTCACCAAGTCGTCCGCATTTTTGCTTGGGAAGTTGTAAATTCAGTTATTGAATAAATCACTGGTCATAACTAATCATAAATTATCACCAGAGCTTTTTGATAGCTTGGAAGTCATCTAAAAAAACTAAAACCATGAATAATAAAAACAGTAAGCGCATTCATCAAGTGACAGCCTTGATCTTTGCCACTGCCATCATCTTTTACCTGTTCTTTCAGGTCAACAAGCGCAGCCCGTTCGTGGAAGCTAACCCTTTTGCGGTGGACCCGTATGATGCGGTTGGCTCCATTGCCTTCCAGGTGGCGCTGCTGATCAGCCTGCTAAGTTATTCACGCGTGCTTCGGATGTCCAACGACGCCACACAAACCGTGGAACGCCTGGTGCTGCACGGGAATATCCTGGTATTGGCATCCATTTTCATCACCCTGATCAGCGATGCCGTAGCAGAGTTTGTGCAGCATTCACCTCCATCAATTTACGTAATTGTCTTGCAGCTCGAATTGGGGCTTATGTTTATCCTCGCCATCGTCTGTGCGCTAGCATTATGGATCGTCTTCAGGGGTATTCCCACGGCGAGCCCCCCGCCCAACCTCACCCCCGCGGATGCCATCGATGACCTGTGGAGTCTGGTGCGAGTGCCAATTGAAAGAGGCAGCTCGGTTTTTCCGCCTTCCATCGTTCAATGGGTGAAGCGGTTTAATAGCGAGTTGCTGTTTGCTCGCTTGCCGTGGCTCAACCCACGCCTGCATCCCTGGCGGTTTACTGCAGCAATCGGTCTGCTGGTGGGGGTGCTGCTGGTTATAACCAAACTGCAGGAAGGATTACCGCCCAGCCTCACCATCGGATTGTTGGTGGCAGGCATCTTTATCTCAGTCGAGCTGGTCGCCACCTTGATGGGATTCGCCATCTTTGGGGGTTATCTTGGTTTACGCCCCGCATTGCTAAAGAAAAATCTGACGGTATAGATCAGCAAATGAATTCCACAGCTTAACAATATCTTCATCATTAGCTGCGAAATACGAATATAATCTGAGGCGCTAGAACTCACACGCAGGGAGAAATTATGAAGGCTAGATTGGCTACCATTGTTATTGCATTTTTAGTTCTACTCGTATTTTCCAGTGCCTGCTCATCAGGCTCATCGAATACAACTCCTGCTTCCACCGCTCAATTGGATGGGGCTACCCTCGTCCAGCAGCGCTGCTCTGTGTGCCACCCTCTGGGCAGGGTCGAGTCATCGAATCACACTCCCGCGCAGTGGAATACCATTGTCAACACCATGATCAGCCGCGGCGCCCAGCTCACTCCCGAAGAGAAAACCGTGGTAGTAGACTATCTGGCAGCTAATTTCGGTAAATAAGAAATTTCGTTTCAATTAATATTGACACAGCTAGTCAACGGGGGTAATCATCGGAACCACTTCATAGTGCGTAATTTTCATATGGTGAGGCGCCCGTCGTGCCTGCTGAGCGGCTGTCAGTTCATATTCATCGACTAATTTAGTGATAATCACCCGAAAAATATATACATGTTTCCTCAGAAATTTAGTTTTTTCTGATAAAGGATTGGGGTGTCAAACTCACCGCGCAATCAACAGGCGCTTTTTCATTAATCATTTCAGAAATTTTTGCAGATTTGCTTAAAAAACATTAATTATTTTAGCCTTGATTTCTTGATAAATATCATTATAATTGTCGCAATTGTTGCTCAGGGGAAATATTTACAAATGACAACAATTACATAGAAATGGATAGTTGGTGGGGTTATTTAAAGAACTATGCTGTACCCTGGAATGGCACCGATCTATTAACTAATTATCCTTGACTCTACTGAAAATCATCAGTGGTGTCGTAGCTTTTTATTACATGGTGCCGAGAAAATATGGAATAGCTGACTACAGGAGGAAATATGCTAACCAAAGATTCTCTTACTGGGGCTGAGCTCGCAATATCGACCAGTCTCTCTCAGAAAAGTTTTGACCTTTCAATCATCGTTCCGACGCGCAATGAAGTCGGAAATGTCAATCCACTGCTTACCCGCATCAGCCAGGTGCTCAGCGGAATTCATGCCGAGGTGCTCTTTGTGGACGATTCTACCGATGAGACCCCGGAAGTGATTAAGGCTGCCATCCCACTTTTCACCAACCTGACTATTCGGTTGTTTCACCGGAGTGTAGAAAAGCGTACCGGGGGGTTAGGAGGCGCAGTCTTGCTGGGTCTCCAGAATGCCCGTTCAGAGTATGCCTGCGTCATGGATGGTGATCTCCAACATCCGCCAGAGCTGCTTCCCGTTTTGCTGCGTACTGCCCAAGACAAGGATGTCGACTTGGTCGCAGCTACCCGCCGTAATGAGGACAGCCAGGTGACCGGTCTGAATACAGCTCGCAACCTGATCAGCCGCAGCCTAGATCTGATTGCCCGTGCTTTTTTCCCGCGCCGCCTGCATGGGGTTAGTGATCCACTCACCGGATTTTTCCTGGTGCGTATCAGCGCTTTAGACTTACCCGCACTCCAACCCAATGGGTTCAAAATCCTACTTGAGATCCTGGTGCGTAATCCAAAGCTGCGTAAAGCAGAGGTACCTTTCCAATTCGGAGAGCGTCTCTCAGGTAAGAGTAAAGCCTCGCCGACTGAAGCATACAATTACTTTAAATCTTTATGGACGATGAAATTCGGCAGCAGCTCTCTGCGCCTGGCCGGGTTCGTCCTTGTCGGTGCAAGCGGGATATTTGTAAATTCCCTGGTCTTGTACCTGGTAACGTCCAGGCTGAATATTTATTATCTGGTTTCCGTCGTCATCGCAACGGTAGCGTCAACCGCGTGGAATTTCGCTCTGACTGAGTTTTGGGTTTATCGTGCTGCTCATCATCCAGAAGGACGACTGCGCCGATTGGGCTTCTTCTCCGTTATGAACCTCGCTGCCCTGGTATTACGCAGCCCAATCATCTATATCATGACATCTCTCTTCAGTATCCATTACGTCGTCTCCAATCTGATCTCGTTAGTCCTGCTGACTGGCTTGCGGTTCTTGACCGCTGACAACATGATCTGGGGACAGATGACCGCCGCATCAATATCAAAACGCGTATATTCTTATAACATCCATGACTTGGTTAGCATAGTCTCTGAGGGTGAACTGCCTGAGCTGGAGCCGTTCCGTGTTTTTCAGGAGATTGAACAACCGACTATCCGCGTTAAAATCGGCATCCCACCGGCCCCGAAATCGAACGGCGCGAAGGACCCGAACTATCTTCGCTATCGTGAAATCTTCGGGCATATCGGCTTTGAGGTCGGTATATGGATGGGTGAGCAAGTGAACGTAGTGGCTTCACCTCTATTACGCTTATCTCCCCATGTCTTATATACCAATGTGGTCGAGCCAATCCTACGGTGGACCTTTGTTAAAAAGGGTTACGCCCTGGTTCATGGAGCCACTCTCGCATTTGGTACAGATGCTTTCATTATCACTGCGCGGACTGACACTGGTAAAACGACCACACTGCTAAAAATCTTGAGCCACCAACGCCGCAACAGCGATCGCGCCGCCTTTTTATCTGATGATATGACCATCGTTTCGCCGAGAGGGATCGCTCTGACCTATCCCAAGCCGTTGACCATCAGCGCTCACACCTTATCAGCGATCAATGCAGATACATTGACCTTCAGGGAAAAACTTTATTTACCTTTCCAGAGTCGCATCCATTCCCGCACCGGTCGCAAGGTGGCAACTTTCATAAATAAAACTCTTCTCCCTGCTGCCACGATCAACATGATGCTGCAAATTGTGGTTCCACCTCCCAAATACCATGTAAGCAAGCTGCTGCCTGAGGTTAAGCTCTCCAAGACGGCAGGCTTTACCGGTATGTTTATCATCGATCGCAGCGGCGAAGGGACCGTCTCGGTGAAAAATGATGAGGCCTTGGAGATTTTATTAAGTAACTGTGAGGATGCCTATGGCTTTCCACCTTACAACGATCTGAAAGAGTTCCTGTATAACAATAATGGTATCGATCTACGGAAGATCGAACAGAGTATTATCCGTGAAGCCTTTGGGGGGCTACCTGCCACCATGATCCGCTCGAAAAACCTGGATTGGTGGTGCCTGATACCAACCTTTATTGATGAACAAGTAGCCAATGACTGTGCGTGCCCAACCAACCAAGCATTGAGATCACCCCAGAGTGTATCGTTACGTCCTCTATCCGGTGATTGATTTGTAAGGGGGCACCCTAACCCGCACAGCTCGTCCCATTCTCCTTCAGACAGGTGAGTCTGCACTGTCTGAAGGAGATGGTGAACATCTTTGAAGTATCGCTATTTGCTGATTATTTGAAGGTCCGAAAAGGAAGTTGGCTTGTAATTATGGAAAAAAACATGTTAAACGTCAGTGAAAGGGTATTTGAGCGGGAAGCAGTAAAACCGCGCGCCCTAGCATTGGTAAATGAATTGGTGATCAGCCGGGTTATTCTGTTGATAGCCATGGGAGCTGGAGCTTTTCTACGAATCTGGCAGATCAATGCGATGGGCTACAACACCGATGAAGCTGTCTATGCAGGTCAGGCAGCCGCCATCGCCAGAATTGCCGGGTTGAAGGAAGTATTTCCCATCTTCCGAGCCCACCCATTGTTATTCCAGTTCATTCTCTCCATTGTTGACCGGATTTACTTTAGCGATTTGGCAGGGCGCCTACTTGCCGTAATTTTCGGTTTGGCTACTGTGCTCATCACCTACGAGCTTGGGAAAACCCTGTATGGACGACTGCCGGGGGCTCTTGCAGCAATCTTCATGGCGCTCATGCCATATCATGTCATCGTTTCACGCCAGGTGCTCCTGGACGGTCCAATGACATTCTTTTCAACTCTAACCCTGTTAATGCTGGCCAAGTTTAGTAAAACCCATCGGTCTGTCTGGCTGTACGCAGCTGGAGGGAGCATGGGTTTGACCTTTTTATCCAAGGAAACCAGCATCGTGATGCTAGGCAGCATTTTTGTTTTCCTGGCACTCGCCCCTGAAATTCGCACGCGACTGCGGGATCTGATCCTGGCGATGGTCGTGATGGTCCTGGTTATCGCGCCATTTCCCATCTCCATGATTCTGGCTGGAAGTTCCACTACGGGGCGTAGTTATCTCATCTGGCAGCTCTTCCGCCGGGCAAATCACCCATGGTCCTTTTATTTCACTATAGTCCCACCAGCCGTTGGTATCCTGCTGATCATCTTTGCTATCGCTGGTCTTTATTTCTTCCGGCATGAACATTCATGGCGTGAAAAACTCCTGCTGGCATGGATCATTGTGCCATTGGTGTTCTTTGAAATTTGGCCGGTTAAAGGATACCAGTATCTCCTGCCAATTGCACCACCGCTGGCATTACTGGCTGGACGGACTTTAGGCAGGTGGATCCAACTGGCAAGAGGGAAACGCTTCGTATCGCCTGTCAAAACCTTGTTCAACCAACCGGCAGTTTATTGGCTCATGACCGGGGCGGTCGTATTTTCGTTAAGCTTTACCTCCTGGCGGCAAATCCAACCTGAAACCTCGTCTACCCTCCTGGCTGGCACGGGAGGCGTGCCGGGTGGAAGGGAAGTGGGAGTTTGGATCCAGGAACACGTCCCATTAAAAGCCCACTTTATGACCATTGGCCCATCAATGGCAAATATTGTCCAGTTCTACGGGGAGCATCCGGCATACGGTTTAGCCGTAAGCCCGAACCCAATCCGTAGAAATCCATCATATGATCCCATCCTCAACGCCGACCTGCAGATCCGCAACTCAGAACTGCAATACCTGGTCTGGGATTCATTCTCCGCGGATCGCTCGCCTTTTTTTGCAGCCAAGTTAATGAGTTATGTCGACAAGTACAACGGACGTGCAGTTCATACGGAGACCATCACCGTCAAAGACAAGGCTGGCAACTCCGTGATTAAACCAGTCATCATCATTTATGAGGTGTACCCGTGATCAAGCGCACACTTTTTACCATTTTCTCGGTTGTGGTTCTTGCCAGTGCCCAATTTCTTCCGGTGCAGGCAGCGCCTATACGGCAGGGCCATCAACCTGCAACACCTATACAGCACCTGGTCATTTTGATGCAAGAGAACCACACCTTTGATAATTATTTTGGCACTTACCCAGGGGCAGATGGTCTGCCTGCCGGAACAAAAATGCCGGTTGACCCCAACAATCCCTCTGCCGGCTATGTCACTCCCTGGCACCTCGGTAATTCGACGATTACTGATCTAAGCCACAGCGCGCCAACGTTTAAAGATCAATATAACAATGGCAAGATGGATGGCTTTGTCTCTGCGTTGAATTCCCGCAACCAGGACGGCAAACAGGCGATGGGTTATTATGATGGTACGGATATCCCTTACTACTGGAACTTGGCCGATAATTATGTGCTCTTCGATCAGTTCTTCAGCTCAGCCCGGGATGGAAGCTTTGGCAACCATATGTACTGGGTGGCAGCCGTCCCTCCTATAGCGCCAAAAGGGCAAAAACTGAACGATGTGCTGGCGGATGTTCCGACAATTTTCGACAATCTCCAGGCTGCAGGTATCTCGTGGAAATTCTATGTACAGAACTACAACCCAACGATTACCTACCGTGACCAGACTTCAAGCGGAAGCAAGGCATCCCAGGTGGTATGGGTGCCTCTGCTCAATTTCGATCGATTTATTGATGATCCGACCCTATCCAGCCATATTGTCGATCTTAATCAATACTTTATCGATTTAAACAACGGGACTCTGCCCGCCGTGTCATACATTGTCCCTTCCGGGGCCAGCGAGCATCCCCCAAGCAACCTGATGAGTGGCCAACGCTTTGTAAAATCCATCATCCAGGAGCTGATGCGCTCCACTTCATGGGATAGCTCTGCTTTTATGTTGGCATACGACGATTGGGGCGGCTGGTATGACCACGTCACGCCCATCCAGGTTGATCAGTTCGGTTATGGGCCGCGTGTCCCGGTAATCCTGGTAAGTCCGTACGCAAAAAGCGGCTATATCGATCATACTGTGCTGGATTTCACTTCAATGCTCAAGTTCATCGAGCAGAACTGGAACATAGCCCCCCTGGCCGGTCGAGATACCAATGCTAACAATTTCATATCAGCATTCGATTTTACCAAGGCGCCGCGCCTGCCTAATTTCCTTCCATTGGGTCGCATCACGGTAATCCCACCTAAAAAGGATCCCACCAATGTGATATACCTCGGGTATGGAGGCGCATTATTCCTGGCTGTTTCGTTCTTCAGCCTGGCTAATTTCCGCATACAGCGAACGAAAAAGCGGGGAACTCAACAGGTGACCAAATGAAGAGAATAATCGCCGCACTTGTCCTATCCATCTTGTTCCTGCTTGGCATGCAGTGGGTTTCGGTTACCCCGGTAAATGCCAGTCCGCTGAGCTCTAATAAGTATTTACCCGCAGTCGCAGCCGCGGAAAATACCTCGGCATATACAATACAGCCTGCGTTTTACACGAGTAGCCTAAATGCTCAATACTCGACTCGGATAATCACCTCTTCGTCTGCCTCATTGGATATAAAAAACCCTCATGAGGTAGCCTTAAACATCGTGGGCAGCAATCAAGTTAAGCTGACCTCACCCATCATCCTCACCGGCGTCCTCAAGGATTTAGCGACTGGCGATGGTATCCCCGATAAAACGATCACTTTTTCTACTTATGGAATTGTCTTGGGTCAGGCGCATACGAGCAGCAGTGGAACTTATAAAATACAGATCACAAAAGACCTACCAGCCGGCAAATACCAGATCATCGCTTCCTTCAAGGGTGCGCATCTGCTCACACCAGCTTCGACTGATTTCTCCTTTGAGGTGCTTCCGGCTACATTCACGGTCGAGACCGTGCCCTCGGTCGCCGGCATCACTTTCCAAATGGACGGGCAGCAGTTTGTATCCGGGCAAGACGGCACCGCATCCATCACAGTCAATCAAGCAGGTCAATACCGCCTGGATGTGCTGCTTGACCGCTATAACAACCCATCCGAGGAAGTGCAGTTTGGCCGCTGGAGCGTAGATTATTACCATCCTTACCGGGATGTCAAAGTGCCATCAGATACCCTCATCCAGGTGGGTTTAAACATATTCAATAAAGTTAACCTGAAATTTGTCGACCTGGATGGTTTCCCGGTCGATCCCTCGCGCATCACTTCGATAGCGATCCGAAGTATCCAGGGAGATGTATTCACCCTCAAGCCCGGAGATAGCCCCTGGCTGCCTGCCAGCCGCACTGCACGCTACCAGACCGGGTTGGAAAAAACTAACCTACTTTACTCGGTGAACAGCGTCACCATCGATGGGTCGAACGTGGTTAATTCTGCCCAACAGCGCTTTTATGCCAAATCAGATGATACCTGGTCTATTTCGCTGCTGCTCTACTCGCTACACATCACCGCCCGTGATGCCCTGTTCGCTTCTCCAACAGGCCGGTCGGTGGAGCTTGTATTTCCTAATGGACAGAGCGCCTACTATTCCCTTGATAAATCGGGCCGGTTGGATGTCCACGCCCTGGCACGCGGTATTTACCACGTCAACCTGCTTGGCACCAAAGGGATGGGTACGAGTACACCCGTAGCGCTCTCGCGTAACCAGGTGGTTAATCTCAACATTATTACCAGGATGGACATGGTGGTCTTCGGAACTGTTTCCATCAGCGTCGCGTTGGGTTTAATTATCTATGGCCGTCCATGGCTGCTGGCTTTCTTGTTTCGCCGGAAGCGCTACTCCTCCCGCCAGATGGGAAAGGACTTCGGTTCGTGAAAACCAGCGCTCGAGCTTTTCCGGTTTGGATCGTGCTGCTTCTCGTTGTGCCAGTGTTGCTCACCGGCGCCATAACCGTTAAAGCTCAAACTTCTGCAGCCAGTAATGAAGCTCCAGCAGCAATTTCGCTGACTCAGTCCAAAGATCCCACTCCGGTGCTGGCTTATTATTACATTTGGTACGATACCAGTTCCTGGAATCGTGCCAAGATCGACACGCCGCTGCTGGGGACCTATTCGAGCGATGATATCAGCGTAATGCGCCATCATATCCAGGAGGCCAAGGCTGCCGGGATCGATGGCTTTATCGTCAGCTGGAAAAGCACGGATGTGCTCAACCGCCGCCTTGACCAGTTAGCGCAGGTAGCCCAGGAGGAAAATTTCAAGCTGGCGATCATTTATCAGGGATTGGATTTCTACCGCAATCCTCTACCGGTGAGCCAGGTTGCCAGTGATTTGGATTTCTTCATTCAGCACTATGCCGGGCTACCAGTCTTTCAACTATTTTCAAAGCCGCTGGTGATCTGGTCCGGCACGTGGAAATTCAGCACGCAAGACATAGACTCGGTAACGAACAGCAGGCGAGCAAAGCTTCTCCTGCTCGCCTCAGAGCGCGACCTCGCTGGGTACACCCGCCTGGCAACCATGGTGGATGGTAACGCCTATTACTGGTCCTCGGTTAATCCCGCCACTTACCCCGGATACGTCGACAAGCTGGTCCAAATGAGTCAGGCAGTGCACAATAATGGTGGGCTTTGGATCGCCCCAGCCGCCCCGGGGTTTGACGCTCGTTTGATCGGCGGCACCAGCGTGGTCGACCGCAATAATGGTGATACTTTCCGCACTGAGATCAACGCTGCCATGGCATCATCACCTGATGCCCTGGGGCTCATCAGCTGGAATGAGTTCAGTGAAAACTCGCACATCGAGCCATCCCAAACTTACGGCAACCAGTACCTGGATATTCTGTCCCAAATCCACGCCACATCGCCTCCGAAGATCGTCGAGTTTGACTCCAGCATCCCCGACCAGATTTTCCCCGAGGTGCTACCCCAATCGCGCCTCATCGCCTTGGGAGGGATCGCCTTTCTCATCCTACTCAGCTCGGTCGTCATCTTTTTGCGCAAATAACCCGTTGAGGGATTTTCCACAAGTTGGTTACCTGTCAGAACGGGGGCATGTACTCGATCCTACTCCTTATCATCTGGTGGGCCTGTTCACTCCATCATTCATCCATCAAGATATCCTTCACCTACACTTAAGCAAATTGACCGACTTCCGGGGTAAAATAACAGCCTGAGACGTTGCTTATTTATCCAAATCCTGGAGGTCACATGATCAAAATGCTCTCGGGCGATGAGGCTGTTGCCCGCGGCGCCTGGGAGGCAGGGGTTGCTGTGGCTTCGGCCTATCCTGGTACCCCCAGCACCGAAATCCTGGAAGATTTGGTGCATTATCCCAATACTTACACCGAGTGGGCACCAAACGAGAAGGTGGCCGTAGACGTTGCCATCGGGGCGGCTTACGCCGGGCGGCGTGCAATGGCTGTCATGAAGCACGTAGGGCTTAACGTTGCGGCCGACTCTTTTATGTACGCCTCCATGACGGGTATGGAAGCAGGGTTGGTGATTGTATCAGCAGACGACCCGGCGATGCACTCCAGCCAGAACGAGCAGGATAACCGCACCTTCGCCAAGTTCGCCCGCATCCCCTGTCTGGAGCCCTCAGACAGCCAGGACGCCAAGGACATGACCATTGCCGCCTTTGGGTTGAGCGAACACTTTGACACGCCCGTGCTGCTGCGCCTCACCACCCGCATCTGTCACTCCACCAGCGCGGTCGAGCTGGGTGAACGGGTGGATGGGACGGCCCCTGAACCAAAACCTTTCCCGCGCAACCCAGCCAAGTATGTGATGGTGCCAGGAAACGCGGTCAAGCGCCATCCGATCATCGAGCAGCGTATTCTGGATATCGCCCAATTCGCCGAGAGCTTCCCTTTCAATCGCATTGAGAAAGGCGATTCTGTGTTTGGGATCATCACTGCCGGGGTGGCTTACCAGTATGCCAAGGAAGTCTTTCCCAATGCCTCTATCATGCGTCTGGGTATGACCTGGCCCCTCCCAGAGCAGATGATCAGGCAATTCGCTGCCTCAGTGGAAAAACTCATTGTCATCGAAGAGCTGGATCCGTTCATCGAGGAAGCCGTGCGTTTAATGGGCATCCCGGTGGAAGGGAAAAGCATTTTCCCGCTGACCGGCGAGCTGGACCCGCGGGTAGTGCGGGAATCAGCGATTAACGCCGGCCTGCTGCCCGCTTCCGCCCACGTGCCTCTGCCTGAGGTCGAGGTAGGACCACTGCCTGCCCGCCCACCGGTGCTGTGCCCAGGCTGCCCTCACCGCGGGGTGTTCTACGTGCTGAACAAGCTCAAGGTGCCGGTGAACGGTGATATCGGCTGCTACACACTGGGGCTCATCCCGCCTCTCAGCGCGATTCATACCTGCGGCTGCATGGGTGCGGGTATCGCCGTGGCGCATGGAGCAGTCAAAGCCGGCAGCCCTGAGCACCACGTGGCTGTCATCGGCGATTCGACCTTTTTCCACACCGGCATTCCCGCCTTGATCAACACCGTCTACAACCGCAGCCGGGTGATCACCATTATCATGGATAACCGCGTGACCGGTATGACCGGTCACCAGCAGAACCCCGGCACGGGTTTCACCCTGCAGGGTGAAGTGACCACACAGATCGAGCTCGAACCGCTGGTGCGCGCCCTGGGAATCCAGCATGTCAAAACTGTGCCGGTGTACCACGTGGCGGAAATTGAAGCCACCCTAAAAGAGTACCTGAAACTGGACGAACCGGCGGTGCTCATCACCCTCGAGCCGTGCGTGCTCCTACCCGAGGTGCGCAAGACCTGGACGCCACTCGAAGTGTTGGCGGAGCAATGCAACGGCTGCGCCCTGTGTTTCCGCATTGGCTGCCCGGCGATCCTGAAGAGCGATGAACTGGATGCCCGTTTGCAGCGACCGAAGGCGGTCATTGATGCCGCCCTGTGCACAGGCTGTGAGGTGTGTGCCCAAATCTGCCCGCGCGATGCGATCACCTTTAGACCGGTTGAGATTAGCGAGGTTTAGTATGAGAGACTCGATCAATTTCCTGCTGGCGGGCGTAGGTGGGCAGGGGACCATCCTTGCCAGCGATGTGCTGGTGAACGCAGGCCTGGCAGCGGGGTATCAAGCCAAACAGGCTGAGGTGCACGGCATGTCTCAGCGCGGCGGCAGTGTGACCAGCTTCGTGCGCTGGGGTCGCAGTGTATATTCACCCCTGGTGGGGGCGGGAGAGGTGGACGTCTTCCTGGCGTTCGAAAAAGCGGAGGCTTTGCGCAACCTGAACCAGCTTCGTATGGGTGCGCTGGCATTGGTCAACATGGCGACCATCGAGCCGGTCACAGTCACTTCTGGTGGCCAACCCTACCCTGACGACGCCACACTCCACCAGAAAATCTCTGAAGTCACAAAGGATGTTATCTACGTGGATGGCGAAGCCACGGCATTTGCTCTAGGCAACGTCAAGGCTGCCAACGTGGTTCTGCTAGGAGCGCTCTCAGCGCTGATGGAACGGGATGGGCTGACGGGTGCCGAGCTTTCTGCAGATACCTGGCTGAAAGTGATCATCTCCAGGGTGCCGCCGAAATACGCCGAGCTCAACCGCCAGGCATTCCAGGCTGGGCGAGAGGCAGCTTCAGGCTAAAGCTAGGAATATTGTTTTATCGCAACTAGTTGGTGGGAGCAGGCTTAATATCAGCTGGCTCCTTTTAGATTAAGCAGAACCACCCCTGCAATGATCAGCACCAACCCTGCCAGCTTGGGGATATTGAACGATTCGCGGAACGCCACGATGCCGATCATGGCGATCAGGGCGGTGCCAATGCCCGACCATATGGCGTAAGCCGTGCTCACCTCGATCTTCCTAAGCGCCAGCGCCATGAAAACGAAGCTGATCCCGTACATCACGAACATCAACACAGAGGGCAAGAGCCGCGAAAGCCCCTGTGAAACCTTCATCATCGTTGTGCCTACCACTTCGGTCAGGATGGCGATCAACAGGTAGATCCAATACAGCATACGCAGCCTCCTTCGTCAAAGCGTGCGGCCGGGGTCCAGGTGACCGGTTTCATGTCGGACTTTCGCTCAACTCAACTATCCAATGGTTTCAGGTGGGTCAGGCACGCCTCTACCAGATAGCTAGCTCATCCAATCCGAACGCAGCGCATGGAAATCGATCCGCCCCAGAGTTTGTCGGCGAAGAAGCTTACCGGCTCAGCAGTGTCCTTTAGTCCCAGGACATACAACAAAGGCAGGTAATGCTCGGCGGAGTTCACCGAGAGCAAGGCCGGCTTGCCATATTTCTCATAATGGATAATCGAGTCATGGTCGCCCTCGAGGATCCACTGGGTGACCTGGGCATCATATTCAGCTGCCCAATCGAAAGCCCGGTCTTCCCACACCATCAGGCGCAGGTTGTGCACCAGGTTGCCGCTCCCAACGATCAGCACCCCTTCCTGGCGCAATGGCTGCAGCTTACGCCCGAGCTGGTAATGCCCGGCTGAATCAATCGATCGGTCAAGGCTCAGCTGCACCACCGGCAGGCGCGCCTCTGGGTACATCCTGCACAGCACTGACCAGCTGCCGTGGTCCAGCCCCCACGATTGGTCGAGCTGGACTTTGTCTTCACCGAGCAGGTTGACGACCCGAGCTGCCAGCTCAGGTGAACCCGGGGCGGGGTACTGCTTTTCGAACAGCGGGCGTGGAAAGCCGTAGAAGTCATGGATCGTGCGGGGTGCTTCCATCCCTGTAACCTGGCTTCCCTGTGTTTCCCAATGGGCAGATACGCACAGGATAGCCTTAGGTGTGGGGATGTGCGTGGCGGCTTCCAACCAGGCATAGCTGAACTCATTATCTTCGATGGCATTCATTGGGCTGCCGTGCCCGAGGAACAAAACAGGCATTGGGGTGTTATTCATTTTATATCTCCAACCTATACCTCTACGGAGCTTCGAATGCCTAAATTTACTACTGAATGCCTGCAAAGGCAAGAAATATCTTATCCGACCATCGGTCGGCTGATATAATCACGCCATGACCCCACTCTACAAAATTATCCTCAATCCGGCCGCCGGGAATGGCAACGGTAAAAAAGCCCTGCCCCAAATCGAACAGCTCTTCACCCAACACAACCTGAGCTTCAGCTTGGTGCGCACCGAAAGACCCGGGCACGGCATCGAATTGTCCCGCCAGGCGGTTAAGGAAGGCTGTGAGGTGGTTGTCGCAGCGGGCGGTGATGGCACCGTCAATGAGGTAGTCAATGGGTTGATGCAATCCAAGCTGGAAGGGGCGGCCATTCCCCCTATGGGTGTGCTATGCGTGGGGCGGGGCAACGATTTTGCCGGCAGCATGGGTATCCCCGAGAATCTCGAGGGTGGGGTGCAAGCGTTTATTGCTGGATCCAGGCGCATAGTAGACATTGGACGCGTGGCAGGCGGCAACTACCCACTGGGTAGATATTTTGCCAACTGTGTGGGCGTTGGCTTCGATGCCATCACCACTATTGAGGTGCACAAGCTGCCGCGCTGGGGTGGCTACCTGGCATTTATGGCCGCCGTGCTCAAGACGGTGTTTCTCTATAATAAGGCCCCCCTGGCTCGCATCGAATTTGATGGAAATGAGATTACCCAGCGTTCGTTGCTGATCTCGATCATGAATGGGCGGCGGTTAGGCGGCGGTTTCATCATGGCACCCAATTCGCTCCCGGATGACGGCTTGTTCGACCTGTGCATCGCCGAGCAGATGAGCTCATTCGAAGTGATCAAAATGATCCCGCATTTCACTCGCGGCGATCAAGCTACCCAGCCTACGATCAAAACCGGGCAGGCTGCCAGGATCAGTATCACCGCCCAGGATGGTCCGCTGCCCGCCCAGACGGACGGAGAGATTATCTGCGTGGATGGAAGCCGGCTGGATGTGGAAGTTTTGCCACGCCAGCTTGAGATCATCTGCAAAACCCGGCAGGCTTCCGGGTGAGCGCATCGCATGCGCTGGTTGTCAATGTATTGAAGGTCCTCACCGGCCTGATCTGCCGCATAGACGATAAAGAGCTAGAACGTGTCCCGCAGCAGGGACCACTGATCATTTACACCAACCACGTCAACGTCCTGGAAATCCCGATCATCTATACCCGCCTACAGCCGCGCCTGGTGCGCGGGATGCTGCTCGCCGAGCGCTGGGAAATCCCCGTGGTGAGCTGGGGGCTTGATGTGACCCGGACGATCCCCCTGCACCGCGGCGAAGCGGACATGCCTGCCATACGGCAGGGATTGGAAGCCCTGGAGAATGGTGAGATACTGATCATTGCCCCTGAAGGCACGCGCAGCCACGATGGCAAGCTGCAGCCAGCCCACCCGGGTGTGGTGCTGCTGGCGCTGCACAGCCACGCGCCTCTGCTGCCGGTAGGGTTTTATGGGGCGGAGAACTACGCCGTCAATATGCGCAGGCTGAGGCGCACCGATTTTCACCTGCGGGTGGGGAATCCTTTCCATCTGGACACCCATGGGCAGAGAGTGACGCGCGTAGTGAGGCAGGTCATGGTAGACGAAATGATGTACCAGCTAGCGGCGGTGATGCCGCCGGAATACCAGGGGCATTATGCAGATGGATCGGCAGCCAGTACGCGGTTTATCAATTATGTGTAGGGGCGAAGCATCATCCTAGTAGCTATCTGAGCATCCACTTCCATTCTTGCTGATGCTGCGCCCTTACCGAATCTGTAGTTGAGGACGTTCTTTGTCCGGGACACCCGAGTGCTTTTACGAGCGGTGAAATATCGCCAGTTTTTTTACGAGCGATGCCGGGATCGACGATCCCGACCTTTTGTAATGGTTTAGCAGGTCTGGCATTTCCTTCAGGCGGACCGTGCCCAGCTCATACTACGCCGCTTTTCGTATAGGCGCATTGTTTCCGGTTTTGATCGAACCGGACGAGTTCGTGTAATGCTTTTCTCGCTTTCATTTTATTGATAGAGGCAGAAATAAAGTCCAAGGAACCAGGCTGACTTTGGCAACAAAAGCATCCCATAGACCACCATTGTAAGTCAGATCAGGACCGACAGCCACAGGGAAGCTAACCTGATTAGAGTTGGTAGCGCCCGTAACATAGGCGTTACCGGCACTATCCACTGCGATGCCAATGCCGTAATCAGTTCCCAACCCGCCGATATAACCTGAGTAAACCAGCTCTGTACCTACCTCGTTCAATTTAGTGACGAAAGCATCCCGATCGCCACCGTTATATGTTGATAGGGGTCCTGGAGTCACCGGGAAACTAACCTGGTTGGAATAAGTGGTACCAACTATGTAAGCGTTATTGGCAGCATCCACCGCGATTCCGGTGCCGAAGTCACCACCTACTCCGCCAATATAGCCAGCGTAGTCAAGTTTCTCTCCTGATGCGCTCACTTTGGCAACGAAAGCATCCTTTTCACCGCCGTTAAAGGTCAGGTCAGGCCCAATAGTAACGGGAAAGGTGTCCTGGTTGGAGGCGGTATCTCCAGTAACATATGCATGACCTGAGTTATCTAGTGCAATGCTCCAGCTCATGTCATCGTTTGATCCGCCAATATATCCTGCATAGTCTAGATTCATACCCGAAGCGCTTACTTTGGCAACAAAAGCATCCCAAAGACTGCCGTTATAAGTTAGGTCAGGCCCAATCGCGACTGGAAAACTAGTTGCGTCGGATCTGGTGTCACCGACGACATAAGCATTGCCAGCATTATCCACAGCAATATCATAACCCCAGTCCCAGCTACTTCCACCGATGTAACCAGCATAGATTAAGTCCTTACCTGAAGCACTTACCTTGGCGATGAATGCATCATTTACGCCATTGAAGGTCAGGTCAGGTCCATCTTTCACTGGGAAAAGAGACCCATCAGTCTTCCCAGTAACATAAGCATTACCGCTTCCATCGACTGCAACACCGAAACCCACATCCATACCGACTCCCCCGATGTAGCCGGCATAGAGCAAGGTAGTTCCCGTAGAGTTTAATTTAGCCAGAAAAGCGTCAGAGTCGCCATTCAAGGTCAAATCTGGTCCAACAGTCACGGGGAAACTGTTTTGGTCAGACGTGGTTTGACCCACGATATAGGCATTTCCGGTACCATCCACCGCGATGTCCCAGCCGTACTCGTTTGCTGCCCCTCCAATGTAGCCTGCATACATCAGCGCTGTGCCTGAAGGATTCACTTTGGTAACAAATACGTCAATCAAGCCGTTGTAGATCAGGTCCGGTCCAATTGTCACTGGAAAGCTAGTCTGGTTAGACAACGTCTCACCTGTGATATAGACGTTACCGTCGCCATCCAACGCAATAGAACGGCCAACTTCATCGCTCAAACCACCAATATATCCACAATAGATCAACACCGCTGGGTCGATCACCAACGGCTGCGTTCGATCATAGGGCTCCACAGTGAAGCCATACGTCACACCTATGTCTTTCCCCCTCTTCTCCCAAGGTGCGGAGAAGTATTGTTCATGTCCTGGAATCAAGCCAACGCCGAGTTTATATGTAGCTGAAACCAGAATGCGTTCACCATTATCCACCTGATAGGCCACGGGAGCTTCATCCACGAAGCCGCCCAATGGTGTGCTCACCAACATCTGCCCAGCTGGGTTTAGGCTGACGCCATCGGTACCACGATAACGTATTTGGATCTGGGAAGGGTCAGCGCCCGGATGTACGATGAAATCATAACTGAGCTTTCCTGCCTGCCCATAATATACGAGGTCAATTCCAGGCCATAGATCGCGGTAGATAACCTCGGTGTAGGTGGACAGACCTGCATGCCACTGGTCTGATCCACCGGTGAAGTAGGAAACGGTTGCATCCGTCTTCCTTGTGCCTGCGGGTTGAACAGGGTTTGCGCCGACAAAATCCAATTTAACGACCCACTTTTGAGGTTGGGAGCCTAGTGGGTCAGTCGGGGATGATGAAGAGATGTGTGAGTCTGCCTCTAAAACACCTCGTTTCAGGGGAACTGCCGGACTGCCTAAAGTATCTACGGATACTGTCTGGCCTGCACTCTCAGCAGGTTTAGCCAGCGCAATGGTCACACCATCCCGACTGAAGTAGACCTGCGTAGAACCTCCTAATACATAGTACGCGACACTGGGGTGAGTCTGGCTAACGTTCTCGACGAAATAGAGAGGCAGCTGATCGAAATTGAGATCATCATTTGTATTCAGAGATGTACTCTCCAGGTTGATGGCCGGATTTGCTAGTCCAAGCACCTCCTTGGTAGCACCCGCCGTTGTGTCAGGAGAGCGGGGTGAGGCTTTGGCAACCAACAACTGGGGATCTGTCAAAGGTGAAGTAATAACGCCTTCTGCGGGACTGGCACAGGCCGTTAAGAAAGCGATAGATAAAAAAATAGTGATCACAAGCATAAATGGTTTGCAAGACATAACCCCTCCTTGGATCTGGGAATACCCCAGAGCATTCATCAATAAATACTATAGCATTTTAATGAGTCGATTTCAATAGATTGGGAAAAGTGGTTTTTCACCTGTGTATGGTTGACCTGGGCTACCGCTTTTGCTACAAATATTTTAAGCTGCATGGAGCCCATCAAAGGGAGGGACACGACTGGTAATGACCCGTAGTAATTTTCATATTTTCATCGGGTTCATCTCTGTATATCGTCAAAGCCGATGGGTCTAGTTATACGTTGGTTCCAGGTTCGAAAGTACTTATGATCCTGCCTGGCGTCCATGATTGGGATGACGATTTCTTGTTTACGGTCTGACTAACAAGTGCGCCTGACAGCCATGAGGTCCCCAGCTTTTGCTTGTCCTAAAATTTAGGCTTTAGATGTCCGGGATCGACGATCCCGGCTGACTCCATATATACAAAATTGTTTTTTATGGTTAATTCTTTAAGCTGATAGCGGAATGCTGATTGCTCGTTGCTGCTATTACGAGAAATCTTAAATCTTCATAAACCCCTTGTGAATTAGAACATTTGTGCTATAATATAGTTGTAATTACTCACCACCTGAGGTTTAATAATAGTAGCAGCGCAGGGGAGGAATCCCAAATGCCTCATTTAAAATCCCTCCCCTGCGTATCTTCAAAGTTTACAATATGAAAAAATGAAATAATACGATTTTTCCATATAGAAGTTATAAACGTGTGAGTAATAAAGGCTACCTCACTTGTTCTGTGATTAATCGAAAAATCTTTGGTGAAGTGGTGAGTAATTACATATAGTTGCTATTGTTGCTTTTTTCCCGCCAATCCTTATACCCGACTTATGCCATACCCCAAAATCGCATTCGTATCTATTCGAATTTTTGAGGATCGAATGCACCTTGAATCTTTAAGATATATTCTACACCTTCGCTTCTTTTGTGTTCCTGCATGCTTGTCCAGTTGTTTCTACTGGATGTCTTCGCGGACTCACTGTTTCTGTTTTTTTTGCTTATTTCGCGTTCCAAATACTTTGTTTTTACCACACTTCACCTCAATCGGAATTGTTTCGATTTATTTTTTTCGCGAAACAAATCCTTCCCGTAAATTAAATTGTGATCAACAAGCCTGGCATTGCGTATCTCGCGAACAAAACACTCGCGATACTGCGGGTGAGGTCCACCCTTGATGTTTCGGACAAAGAAACCGCCCACAACTACAAAATATTTTGTTTTTATTTGCGTTGGAGGGCGCTCCTTTTGCGCACGATCTGTGTGTATCTGCCTACCCCCGACTGTTTTCAGAGGGGGTGGTTTACCGTTTTTTCATCTGCGTTTATCTGCGGATAGTAGGTTAAATTCAAATATTTCATGCTACAATCTTCGTGAAAGGAAGGTATCCATGAAAATTGCAGTCATCGGCGGGGGGTCGACGTACACCCCGGAACTGGTCAACGGGTTCCTCGAGCGCATTACCACACTGCCCGTCACAGAATTGTGGCTGATGGATATCGACCAGGAACGCCTGGATATTGTGGGGGGGTTCGCCAGGAGGATGGTACAAGCTAAAGGCGAGCCGTTCAAGGTGGTGCTGACGGGAGACCAGAGGGCTGCCTTACAGGATGCCTCGTATGTGATCACCCAGCTGCGGGTGGGGCAAATGAAGGCGCGCGTGGCCGACGAATATTTGGGTCTTCGGCATGGCTTAATCGGTCAGGAGACTACCGGCGTGGGCGGAATGGCGAAAGCGCTGCGCACCATCCCGGTGGTGTTAAAAATCGCCGCGGATATGCGTGAGCTGGCTGCACCGGGCGCACTACTGGCTAACTTCACCAATCCAGCCGGGTTGGTCACCCAGGCATTGCAGAAATATGCTCCTGACGTGCCATCCGTGGGGGTGTGCAATGTGGCTGTCACCACCAAGATGGAGATCATCAACGGGCTGAAGGAATTGAAGGGTATGGACGTCTCCTCCGAGCAGGCGGAACTGAAAACACTCGGACTTAACCACCTCTCTTGGCACCACGGTTTCACCATCGACGGCGAAGACATTTGGCTGCAAGTGATCGAAGCCACTCTCGGTCAGCTGCGCTCCGAGGCAGAGCCAGAGTGGGACCTGCGCACCATCGAAGTGCTGGGAATGCTGCCGAACTATTACCTGCAGTACTACTATTACACTGACCGCAAGCTGAGAGAGCAGCAAAAATGGCCACCCTCACGGGGGGAGGAGGTGGTGGCGATCGAGAGGGAGCTGCTCAGGGAATACGCTGACCCTGCTCTCACCGCACCCCCACCTGACCTGATGCTGCGGGGCGGGGCGTATTATTCGACGGTAGCTACCCAGCTGCTAAACGCCCACTATAATGACCTGGGCGAAACGCACATCGTCAACTCAGCGAATGCCGGGGCAGTGCCGGGTTGGCCGTCGGATTGGGTGCTCGAGATGCCCTGCAAGGTTGATAAAGCGGGCATCCATCCCCTGCCGACCGAGCCTCTGCCTCAGGTATGCTTTGGGCTGCTGGCCCAGGTTAAATCTTACGAGCTGCTCACCGTGGAAGCCGCCGTTCATGGCAACAGAGACGCAGCCTTCCAGGCCCTCCTGGCGCATCCACTTGGACCTACTGCAGACTGCGTCCAGGCAGTCTTGGATGAAATGTTAGTGATCAACCGCCTATATATGCCACAGTTTTGGAAACATTGGGAAGTAGCTCCCAGCGGGCAAGATTGAAGTGAGTACGATGCAGCAAAATTCAGAACTATTATGTGAGATTTACGAACAACCTGAAGCAATCCGAGGTATGTTGAAAGCGGAAGCGGAACGAGTGGAGTGGATCAGCCGGCAGCTCTCGCCGCGTACATTCTCCTACGCATTGCTGGCTGCGCGCGGCACATCCGATAATGCAGCCCGGTACGGACAGTACATCCTTGGGGCGATCAACCGCCTGCCAGTAGCACTGGCGGCTCCATCTCTATTCACTCGCTACAATGCACCTCCCCGGCTGGAAGGATCGCTGGTCATCGGCATCTCACAATCGGGGCAATCGCCGGATATCGTCAGCGTGATCGATGAAGGCCGCCGCCAGGGAGTGCCGACCATCGCCATCACCAACGACCTCTCATCACCGCTGGCACAGGCAGCCGAATTCAAAATTGCCTTGAGTGTAGGGAAGGAATGCAGCGTAGCGGCTACGAAGACTTATACCGCCCAGCTGATGGCCCTGGCGCTGCTGGCGCTGTGCTTGAAAGGCTCGCCCATCCAGCTCGACCTGCTGGGGGTAGTCCCCGATGCACTGGAGCAGGCGCTGACCTCCGAGCCTCAGGCCCAGAAAGCTGCCAAAATCCTGGCCGGCTCTGACCATACCATTTTCATTGGGCGGGGATTCAACTATTCGACCGCCCATGAGATCTCGTTGAAGTGCAAGGAGCTGGCGAATATCCAGGCTGAACCTTATTCCTCAGCCGATTTCCTGCACGGACCGATCGCCATTGTGGACGAGGGATACCCGGTGAACCTGATCTCAATCGGAGATACCTTCAGGGAGGAGCTGAATGAGTTGGGCAGCACCCTGCGGGCGAGAGGTGCAAAATTGATCACTATCGGTGATATGGAGCTTGCGGGTGCCACCGCGGGGCAGGACACTTTCATCCCCGTACCAGGTGGGTTGCCAGAGTGGCTCAGCCCGATCCCAGCAGTTATCCCTGGGCAGCTGCTGGCTTACCACCTGACCAAAGCGCGCGGCTTTGACCCAGACCAGCCGCGCTCGATCCACAAAGTGACCCTGACGAAATAAGCATAGCTTATAGGATCAGTGTGTGCGACGCATCAATAATTTCCTTCAGCGCTCGACCGGGATATCATTGATATCCACTATCTATCCCCCAGAGAGCGGGTCGCCCTTACTCCGCCTCGAGGGCGGGTTCTTCGAGCTCGGGTGATTCCAGGCGGTTCTGGACGGTATTCAGGCGACGGTATAAGCCATCCTGAGCCATCAGCTCGGCGTGCGTACCCACCTGCTGGATCTGCCTGCCTTCCAGCACCACGATTTTGTCGGCGTTGCGGATGGTGGACAACCGGTGAGCGATGATGATGGTGGTGCGACCCACCATCAGGCGCTCCAAGGCCTGCTGGATAAGCAGCTCGGTCTCGGTATCCACCGACGATGTGGCTTCATCCAGGATCAGGATGGGCGCATCCTTGAGCACAGCGCGGGCGATGGACAGGCGCTGTTTCTGACCGCCCGATAGCTTCACACCACGCTCCCCGATCAACGTGTCGTAGCCTTCGGAGAGGGCAGAGATAAAGCCATCGGCGTTGGCGATACGGGCAGCCGCCATCACCTCCTGTTCCGTGGCATTCGGGCGCCCAAACAGGATGTTCTCGCGCACCGAGCCGTGGAACAAGAACACGTCTTGCAGTACGATGCTGATCTGCCGACGCAAGCCCTCGAGCGTGTACTGACGGATATCTGCGCCGTCCAGTGTGATGCAACCGGAGGTGATGTTGTAGAAGCGCGGGATCAGGCTGACCAGGGTCGACTTGCCCACCCCGGTGGGACCCACCAAGGCCACCACCTGGTGGGCGGGGATTTCAAGGTTGATATCCTCCAGCACGAGGGTATCGGGCGAGTACTCGAAATTCACATTTTGGAGCGAGATATTTCCTTTAGCGCGGCCATCCAGCGAGGCAGCATCGGGGCTATTCATGATCTCCGGCTGTTCGGCCAGCAAGTCTGCCACACGGTCGGCACCTGCCAGAGAACCCTGTATCTGCTCCCAGGCGTTGCTCAGCTCACGCACCGGCTGGTAGAAGATCTCTAGGTACAGGATGAACATCACCAGATTTGCAACTGAGAGTACCCCCTGCAGTGCTAACCTGCCTCCAAAATAAATCAAAATCAGCACACCGATGGATGAGGTGAAGTCGATAAATGGCTGGAAGGTGGCCATCAGCTTGAGTGCCCCGAGCAGAGAGACGCGGTAACGGTCAATGCCTTGATTGACGCGCTTCATCTCTTCCACTTCGCGGGTGAAGGCTTTGATCTCACGGATACCCTGCAGGCTGTCATTCAGGATGGCGTTCAGGTTGCCTAGCTCTTTTTGGCGCTCGCGGAATGCCGGGCGTACGTAGCGGGCATACACCCGCAGCGAGACAATCACCAAAGGGATGGGGATCATGATCAGCAGCGTCAGGCGCCAGTTGATGAATAGCAGGATGATGCTTACTCCCACCAAAGTGATGATATTTACCACCACATCAGGTATGGCATGGCTGATGAGCTGCTCGAACAGCTCGGTATCGTTGATCACGCGGCTCATCAGCTGACCGGTCTGTTTATCTTCATAATAACGCAGCGAGAGAGCTTGCAAGTGTTCGTAAATGTGCTTGCGGACGTCCGCCACCACTCCCCAGCCTGCCAGATGCGCCATATAAGAGCGTAGGAACTGCATCAGGGCACGCACGATGAAGATACCCAAGACCAATAATGCTAAAACCCCCACCAATTTGTACGATGCGGGAGTCACTGTCGGGGCGGTAACGTCAGCGACCAGTATGCCGATGATCCGAGGAACGAGCAACCTCGTCCCCACCAACGCGAAGGTGCTGATAATGGTAATAGCCAGCACCAGTTTATAGCGCCTGGCATAAAATAAAACGAGCTGGATTGGGGTCAAACCGAATGCCTTCCTAACGATAAGGATTTGTTACTGTATTCATTCTACCGCAATAACCCAACCATTATAGGCTGCGGTGCTTAAATTTGGGAGTGTATAATTACCCCCATTCGAGCATGAGATACAACACCATGGTATCTATGCATCAAGAAGGTAGGCTAAAGGAGAAACCACTATGTTATGGGTAACACGTTCACATGTACACGTTGACCGCGTGGCCTGCCCCTGGCTGATCACACGGTTTGTTGATAGTGAAGCAGAGTTCCTTTTCGTACCCAACAACCAGATCGAGAAGGTGGTTGCGGAAACCGGCGCCATTCCCTTCGATGCCCCAGGGGTTGAGCTGGGGCATGCGGAAGGGCGGTGTTCGTTCGAGTCCATCATCCAGAAGTATGGGCTGAAGGAACCTGGGCTACTGCGGCTGGCTAAAATTGTGCATTGTGCCGATGTAGATCCAGATATCGACAAAGAGCCCCTGGCGCGCGGTCTGGAAGCTCTGGCAAGTGGGTTCAGCCTGCGCTTCCCGGAAGATAACGATAACCTGGCGCACCAATTCGATATGTATGATGCTCTGTATGCCTGGTGCCGGATGGATGTGGCTAAAAACAAATCAGGATAATGAGTCTAGGAGATAAAAACCCCGATTATTATGCCTTGAATACCTTTTAAATTCGCCACGGGCGCATTCCTGCGCCCGTGAGTGCTTAAGCATATTTTTGATCGTATAATTTTATGGTCAATCTCATGTTATACAAAGATTAACCGCTTAAAAGTTTATTTTAAGCATATTGGGATAGAATACCCTAAGCAATTTCGTGTAAACATGATTTTGGAACCTGGATCAATCAACTAAATAGCGTTAGAGGGATCTAAGCAATGAAAATATTGCCGGAGAGCTGGGGAACGGATCGACTAATGGTGCGGGACGCGACCATGGATGACGTTCCACATTTACGGAATGTATTCAATGCGTGTTCGTATGTAAGCGAGTGGGATAATACGTTTTACGAAGAAACCGAGGAAGCCTTCATCAAGCTGGTTTCCAAAAGCCTGGGATTAAATCACACAGCCAAAGATATTTTTAAGATGCAAAGCGTCTTTCTGCGCGGTGGCGCGGATATCATCGGATATTTTCACCTATTCCATGATGCCCCCATGCCGCACCGGGTTTGGATCTCGATGTTTGTGGTCCACCCGCATTTCCAGAAGAACCGTTATGGCTCCGAGCTGGCTTATGGCATATGGGATCAATTCAAGCAGCTGGGTGAGTATGAGGCGATCTGGCTGCGGGTGAGCCTTAAAAATTGGCCGGCGCTGAGGTTCTGGATCGATATGGGCTGGCGGACGATCGTCCACTATGAGGGAGATACGGTATTAGCCGACGACACGGTGGCGGCAGTGGTATTGGAGCGGAAATTTAACTTACCAGCTGTACAGTAGGACGTACACCGATCGCCGAATCGAGTTTATTCAGTCGGGAGAAGCCGATTCTCGCTTAGCGTGCGGAGTGAATTTGAGATCGTTTTGAGGGCTTGCTCACGCTCGGTGGTTACGGGCTGGGCAACCCAATAGCTACGCTGCTCGAGCAGCTCCTGCATACGGGTGAGCCTTTCGTCTGGAGGAACAGCAGACGGGAGGGTGTCGTGGTCGGGCAGGAGTGTGTCAGCCTCCCTGAGCACGCGGAAGACGTAACCGCTGATGCTGATCAGGGCGGTAATCCCGCCACCGATGATGAATAAGAGCGCCATGCCACGCCCCGGCCCGGTGCCAATGATCGGGCCGAGAGTGGTCCCCAGGAAACTCTCCGGGTTGCTCATTGCAGGCTCCAGCAGCTTATCAGACAGTGGTCCGGCAACAAGGAAAGCTAGCGGGCTGACGAACCAGGCAATCAGCCGGCGGATGGAAAAAACCTTTCCCTGCAGGTCTGGGGGAACTTTTGCCTGCCAGATAGCCTGGTTGGACCCGTTTACAATAGGAACGAAGAACATTCCCAGAAAGGCGGAGATTACCCAGAAGGGGATGCTCCGGCCGAACCCCATCAATACACTGCCTAGAAGACTACTGATAAACCAGCCAAAGAGCACCCCATGCACCCGGCGTTTGGGACCGCCCCAGGCACTCATGACGAGTCCACCGATCACCCCACCGACTGCGCCAGCAGTATTTACAAAGGCGAGCGTCTTTGCATTGCTGGATGTATTGGCCAGGATCATGGCTGCCTGGACTGCACCCGGGATACCCACAAAAAAATTACCAGTGAGGAACACAATCTGTAGGGCAAGCAATGAAGGCCGGGACCAAATATAGTGAAAACCAAACACGGCTTCCTTGAAGATGTTCCCACGCGCCTGGCGCCCTTCTTCAGTGATCCGGGGTTGAGGGATATGCACGAAAAGCAAAGCACCAATGGCGAAAATAAACGTACCCAGATCGATCAACAGGATCCCCGGCACACCGATTATCCCAATCAAAGAGCCGGCCAAGATGGGGGCAAAAATATTCGAAGCTGTGTCAGCCAGTGAGAGCATGCCATTTGCACGCCCATAATGTTCCTTGGGGATCATGGTGGAGATGGTAGCGGAGTATGCCGGCCATTGGAAGGATTGGAAAACCCCCTGGAAGGCGCTGGTGATGAACAGATGCCAGATCTGCAAGTGCCCTGTGGAAAACAGGATGAGGATGATGAAGCTGGCGATACCGGAAGCAATATCCGGGATCATCATCATCATCTTGCGATTGGAACGGTCGACCAAGGCCCCGGCGAATGGGGATGCGATGAGCATCGGCGCCACAAAGAAAAATCCAATCATAGCCAGGGCAGTGGCAGCGTTGGTCTTTTGGTACGCCCAGATGGTCATGGCGAACACCGTCATGCTGGACCCCAGAAGTGAAATAATCTGACCAAACCAGACGATGGTAAAACCGAACATACCCGTCGGGCGTTTTGGATTTACGAAATCATTAGGAGAGCTAAGCACAGCCATTTTATTAAAAAAGTCTGCTCAAATTAAACGCCCGCGGAGGTTGTCCACGGGACGTCTTCAGAATAATAGAAAGGTTATCAGGATTGATCCTTCATCAGCTTGATCGCCTCATCCACGGTCATCTCACCGCGCTCGATGCGCTGCAGGATTTCAGAGGTGCTGAGAGCTTCTTGAGGAGTGGAAGGAGTCTCGATGGGTGGAAGCGGCGGGATGGGAGGTATAGGGGGAACCGGAGTCACATCCACTGGTGAAGTCGTTTGAACTGTGGTGGCGGGTGTGCCTTCTGTCTCAATCGATACCCCGCCTGAGACGCTCTTCAGGCGGACAGCCGTCCCACCGCCCTGGATTTGAGTGATTTTTAACCCATGACCCATGCTGGTGGCTGAGGCTGGCAGTGAGGAGCGGATGCTCCCGCTAACGCTGTTAAGCTCCACATTGCAGCGCGTGTCTGCTGGCACGAGCATACGCACCGAACCTGAAACGGAGCTGAAGCGGTAGGGTCCCTCTGCGACCGGGGTCTGAAGGGTCATATCACCGCTGACCGTGGAGGCATCCGCAGAAGGAAAGCTGGACTCGGTGAGATGTACCCTACCCGAAACAGTGTTCAGGTCAATCACGCCGGAAAGCTGTACTCCGTCGATATCACCGCTTACCGCACCGAGCTTCAATGGACCCGACAGCTTAGCTAAAGTCATATTACCGCTGATGGTTTTCAACTTAAAAACACCTTCGAGCTCGCTTACATTGAGGATGCTGCTGACGCAGGAAACCTCGAGATGGATTCCCTGGGGCACGCGCACTGTATAGTCCACCCTGGGTGGGTGCGATAGGAAACCGAATAAGGCATCATTGGAACGGGTCTCAACCCGCACAGTCCCATCCGAATCCTGGGTCATCTCAACAGCAGCCCGACCGTTATCGAAGTTGCCGTGCTTAACCGCCTTGACTTCAATCACACCTGCCTCGCCCGACTGGATGGTAACCGAACCACGGACATTGGAGATGATCAAACGGGCTGGGGCAGTGACTTCATATTTTTGTTCTATGATCTCATCAGACATAATAACCTCCACAAATATTCCTACTGCAGGGTATGGACTTGGGTTCAATCGATGAAAACTTCGATATGCTCACCGTCTTCTTCATCCACAACGTCGACAATCTTACCTTCCATCTGTCCAGAGCGGATTGCATCGGCGATTTGACCGAAATTCACATCCGGTGCGTATTGACTGGCAATACTCATCCCTGCGTCCACCAGTCCCAAGGGTAGATTAACGTTGACCTTAGCCTTACCGGTGAGCATATCGGTGACGCGCACACGCAGCATACCCTTTCCGGGTCGGCTGGTTGATACGACCGGGTGAGGCTCCTTGCGGCTCTCACGTAGGGCTGCGAGCAGCTTGGCACCCTCCTCAGCGGTGATCTTGCCTTCCTGGATCATTCGTAATATTCTCATTCTTTCTTCTGTTGTTGCCATAAAGTCCTCCACATCATTTCCGGCATAAGTACTCAATAATTGCTATTATCCGATATATACTTCGACTTTTTCACCTGATTCACCTTCGTCGACTTTCACGTAGAATGGTTGGTCAGGTGAAGTTTTTTCCAGGGCAAGGATAACTTCATCCAGGTTGGTTTTTTCCATATTATGAATATAAGGTTTGATGATGCGCATCACCCAGGCAGCAAAACGGATTGGGAGCGGCAGGCTGATGGCGATGGTCTGGGGCCATTCGCCGGGTTCCTGGTGAATTCTGACGTGCAGCCAACGCGTTGTCCGGCTTGCTGCTGCCAGGCTCATGATGACCACACCAAAGAGCAATGGGAACCACAGACAGGCAAACCAAAATCCGAAGCCTCTACTCTGGTAAGCCAGGAACATGAGCAGACCACTGACCACGGTAATGCTAATGCCGACGGTCAAGGGGATCCACCACCAGCGGCGCCACTTTTTGGTCTCGGCATCAAATTCAAATGGGGCAGACGAGGCTTTGGCATCAGGTAGAGCGTCTTCTACTGTAACTTCAGGCGCTTGAGAAGGCCCAGTTGCGGTTGGGGTGGTTGGGCTGATTAGAGGTGTTTCAACATCTTCAGGCTCGCCCTGGTCTCCTTGAAGAGAATTGAGCAGCCTGACACCCTCGGCAGCGCTGATGACACCTTTCTCGATCATTTCAAGGATTTGTAGACGTTCAGTTTCGTTGGTCATTCTTTGCTCCTACCTTTCAGCGGAGAAGTGGACAAGACTCTCAGATCATCAGGTATCAGACGATACCGTTCAAGCCTGATCTTCCAATGCAGTAAGCAGCTTCTCTGCTTCATCCATGGTGATTTGTTTCTGTTCCAGCATGCGCAGGATCATCAAACGTTCTTCTTCTTTAACCGGTTCACCCGCAGGGCTTGGCGGCTTAGGGGCGCCTGGGAAGGTGAGGACACCCAGGCCTACAGGGTGACGCCCGTGACGTGACGCGCGTTCCATCGCCTGAGCGCGATATTCCATCTTGCGTTGGGCCGCCGCCATTTTTTGCTCCATTCGCTCCTGTGCTCGACGCACACGCTCCTGCGCTCTCTCCGTGGCACGCTCACTGGCTTCACGAGCACGATCTTCTATCCGGCGAGCCTGGTCTTCGGTTAGTTTCGCCGCGCTCAAACGCATGGTAAGGCTGGAAAGCTGGGCATTCAGCTGATCCTCAATCATTCGTACCTGGGAGTCAACCTGTTGATTAATCTGCTGGCTGACCGCGTCTGCCATACCCTCCACTTCTGCATTGGTATCAATATCAAAATCTTCCATATCCCATTCAGGAGCATGGGTATCCAGGACCACGTTTCCGTTCGCAGAAAGAGTGATCTTTGCATCGCCTTCCCCGAGGGTAAGGGCATACGGAGTTTGCACTGGAGCAGAGGCATGAATTCCAGGCAAATCGACCATCACCTGAGAAGCTTTCGGTACGCTGATCTCGACACTTGCATCTGAAGATAAGCGGCAAAACAAATTGCCGGTACAATTGAATTCATACTCATGCCCAGGAGAAGGATCGAGACGGAGAATAATGTTGCCATTGGCAGAGGCCTTGGCACTCCCACCGATATCGGTGAGGTTAAGGTTTCCCGAGATCGATCCGCTGACGTTGAAATTCCCCTGGACACGCCGTGCAAAAAGGTCCCCCACGGTTGAATCTACGCTGATATCGCCATCGACATTCTTCGCAGTCAGATTACCATTCACTTTGCCAATACGGGTCACACACACATTGCGCAATTCCAGGTCTCCATTGACCGTATCAATGGATAAATTTCCATCCAGACCTTTGATCACCGCATCACCATGCACAGAATGAATTTCAACGGAGGCGGCGCGGGGAACACGCACATTACAGTTGCTGGTGCAGTGAATCTCGACCTGGTCATCGCGAGCTTCAAGGGCGAGATCCTCGGGAGAATCCGATTTTGCTACAACCGCTAAGTCATCCTGCCCTTTTAAACGCAGGTCTCCGCTGACATCCAAAATAATACGGGGAGAGGCACTGGTGCTTGCAAACTGCTTATCCATTCTCACTTCTCACTTTCTTGCAGCAAGCGCATGGCTTCTTCAGCACTGATCAAGCCTTGATCCAGATCTTCCAGGATACGTTGGCGCTCAGTATCACTCAAACCCGTGATGGGTTCTTCGCCGCCCGGTTCAAACCCCAGAGCACGAATAACTTCATGTAACCTATTGCGGATGGTGGGATAGGACAGATCGAGCTCGACTTCCATGCGAGTGATCTTTCCTTCGCAGCGGATAAACGTCTCAACGAAAGAGAGCTGGTCCTGGGTGAGCTGTGAGAATGGACCACCGGTAAAGCGCCCTTCGATGGTGGTATCACAATCCTGGCAGTATATCCGTGTAATAGTAACTTCTCCGCCGCACAGCGGGCAACGGGTGGGTAAGGTATTCATTCTGGATCACCTCCAAGAACAGCATCTCGAATTAACTTTTCCATGTGTATTTGTGCAGCTCCTGCATCTTATAACATAATCAAGTAATTGGGTGAATGAGCCTGTTCAGTGTGCAGCTTAGCGTGAGGTCGGTCTTTAAGTTTGAGCCCAATGTTGATCATCGCTTCACCGAGCACGGCTAAGAGCCGGTCAAGGAGTGATGGTTTGAAGTGGATTGGTTTCATAGAGTATTGACCCAGCTCAGACTCAACGCAATGGGATCGATTTTCCACTTTCATCAATTCTATGACTATGTGATCAAACATAACAGCCTCCTTTGGCTGTATTGCAGTGCTTATTCCTGAACAATATTATACACATTATTTGATATTTGTCAATAATATATTGAATATTTTCAATAATATAATTGAAAATATTTATTCTAATTTCAATTATATTATATTGGGTGAGGAGTTTTTTAAACCTGAATTACGGGCTGCTGATTAAAGGCACCTGTGCTAAGGCGAGAAACACATCTTCCAGGGTGGGTTCAGCGAGCTCGATGCGGTCAACCCGGATACCTGCATCCTTTAAGGTTTTAACCAGGGTATCGGCATCGATATCGATAGGAGTGATAGCACGGAGGTGATCGGCGGTGAGCCCTGCCCGTATTACGCAAGGGCATTGCTCCAAGGCACCCAGAGCAGGCAGTAGAGGGGCAGCAAACACGTCCCAAGCAAGGCCAGGCAACGCGTGCTGTTTGAGGGCGGATGGGCTGTCCATGGCGAGGAGCTTGCCGTCGCGCATAATGCCCACCTTACCACAATACTCCGCCTCGTCCATATAATGCGTGGTTACCAGGGCAGTCACACCCTGGCCGACGAGCGTATAGATCAGATCCCAAAATGCACGCCGGGCAGTCGGGTCAACGCCGCTGGTGGGCTCATCCAGGAACAACAAGCGCGGGTTGTGGACGATGGCGGTTGCCAGCGCCAGTCGCTGCCGCCAACCAGTGGAAAGATCACTGACCCGCTCTGCCTGCAGCGAGCGTAGACCGATTAAATCCAACACTTCCATCAGTCGCTGCTTCTCTTTTACGCCGTACACGCCTGCGTAAAAAGACAGGTTCTCACGCACCGTAAGCTCATGATAAAGGGCAAACTTCTGAGACATGTAGCCTACGCGTTCTCGCACGCGTTCGGATTGGTGCACGACATCATAACCCAGGACGGACGCTTCACCCTCACTCGGGAGCAATAGACCCAACAGCATACGGATAGTGGTGGTTTTCCCCGATCCGTTAGGGCCCAGGTAGCCCACCACCTCGCCGGCATTCACGCTGAAGGAGATGTGATCGACAGCGGTGAAGCCATCGAAGCGCTTAGTAAGATCATGGGCAAGGATCACTTCTTCCGTCATAATTCAGTTGCTCTCTCCTTGAGGAATCTGAACAGGTTGACCTTCCAATAGATCAATAAATACATCCTCCAGCTGAGGAGTGATAGGTCGCAGCTGCGTAACTGTTCCTTCATGGGCAGGAATTTCCTTCTTCAGGAGCTCGATCACCTGTTCGGACGATCCAGGCCGGACGCGCAAGTGCAGGCGATCGCCAAACATTTGCGCATCTTCAACATTTGCATCCATGCGCGCCAGGTCGCGCAGTAATGGGAGAGGCTGCCCATGCACTTCAATGATGCGTCCATTTAACCTCGCCCGCAGCTCATCGGGTTTCCCTTCGAGCAGGATTTTTCCCTGGCGCATAAAACCCACTCTGGCACATCGCCCAGCCTCATCCATATAGGGTGTGCTGACTAAAACCGCCACACCTTCCTCGGCGACCAGGCGGATGATCAGCTGCCAGAAATCCTGGCGGGTTACGGGATCGACCCCGGTGGTTGGCTCGTCGAGCAGCAGCACTTTGGGCGAATGTACCAGGGCCACTGCCAGGCCCAACTTTTGACGCATGCCGCCTGAAAGCTGACCGGCGCTACGGTTGATAAAATCGGCTAGCCCCACAAATTCCAGGATTTGCATACAACGCGGCCGCCAGGTATCCTCTGAAAGTCCACGAACTTCAGCAAAGAAACGCAGATTCTCCAGGACAGTAAGTTCCTCATACATCGAGAAACGCTGCGGCAGGTATCCCAAATTTGCCCGAGCAGGGTCAGTCTGCCTGAGTACGTCCACCCCCACAACCTGAACGACCGTTTCAGTATGGTTTTTTCCGGGATCAGGCAGCAAGGCGCCACACAGCAGGCGTATGGTGGTCGTCTTGCCCGCCCCATCGGGACCGATCAAACCATATATCTCACCTGGGTCAACCTGTAGGCTGACGTCATCGACAGCGACGGTCATACCGAATGATTTCGAGAGGTGAGATACGAGGATGTGCGCCATAACTGGGATCCTGAAGCTTAGCCTGGCCAGGGTTACTTGAAAGTTACATCGGCGGGCATGCCCGGTTTCAACAGCCCACCCGGGTTTTGAACAGCGAGCTGAACAGCATAGACAGTGGTCGCCCGACCTTCAGCTGTCTGCACGTTACGAGGGGTGAATTCGGCCTGGTCTGCAATCCGAGTAACTGTGGCGTCAAAGGTCTGGTTGGGGAAGGAATCCACGCTGACGCTGGCTGCATCGCCCAATTTCACCTCGCCATAACGATTTTCAGGTATGTAGACAGTGATGGTGAGGTCATTCGGCTGCCCGATGGTTAAGGCAGTCGCCCCAGCCAGCATCACTTCGCCCGGCTCGATATTGCGAGCCAGGATCACACCATCATTGGGACTTGTAATGACCAGTTTTACCAGCTGTAAATCAATTAAATTCAGTGCGGCTTTAGCCTGGTCGATGGCTTTTTGAGCCTGGGTAACTTTCGATTGGACGGCGGTGACATTCGCTTGCGCTTGAGCTAAGGTATCGGCCGCGACTTTCACCGTAAGCGAATCTTCACCTGTCAGCAGACTATTATACCGGTCGATGGCAGTGTCATAACGGTCTTGCGCGGCTGCCAGGTGGGCGCGTGCATCTAGCACATCGGTGACTTCCTGTGTGGTCAAGAGATCATCATAGGCTTTCTGGGCAGCGTCAAGCTCAGCCTTGGCAGCATCATAGTTCTGCTGGGCTACGTCGCCCAGGGAGGGGTTGTTCTGGGTTTGGGCGCGATTGAGCACATCCCTGGCATCCAAAAAAGCAGTCTGAGCCTGAGCCAGGCGCGCTTCAGTACTGGTTAGATTCGTGTATGTGCCGCTCGAAACAAGTGAGTTAAAGTTCGTTTTGGCGGTCTCTAGTGCCGCACTGGCAGCACTGACCTCCTGCAAGGCAGCGGTAATCTCTTCCGTATGACTGAAATACCAGTTGGGTTGGCTGAACTCGGAGGGTTCAGGCTGGCTCCAGGCGGCGAGCCGTGAAGGTTGAGCCTGCAGGCGCGAGGATGCTAGCGTCAGGTCATATTGGGTTTGCGCGGTGGTAACGCCTGCCTGGGCAGCGGCGAGAGCTGTGTTGGCAGCATCCAGGCCGGCTTGAGCTGCCCCAAGGTTGGTCTGAGCCTGATCCTTCTGAGCATTCAGCAAAGTGTCGTCGAGCTTGAACAGAGTATCACCGGCTTTGACCGCATCACCTTCATTGACCAATACATCCACCACTTTACCGCTCACCTCCGGAGCAATGGCAACATCGGTGGTTTCAACCGTGCCAGACCCGGTGAGGGCAGAGGAGACGGTGGATGTATTTTGGGTGGTCACATACCAATAAGCGACCACAACAACTGTGGTGACGACAAGAATAGCGAGTATGATTCTTCCGACCTTCATAATTACCTCCTGATGTACAAAGCGTTAATCGAGACGCTTGCGAAAGCGTAACGCAGCCAGTGACATAATGGCGACCCCGAAGATTGCCAGGGCGAGCAGATCTTCTCTAAAAGCTGAGACGCCGACACCTTTTAGCATTAAGGAGCGGATGATCACCAGATAATAACGCAGTGGGAAGATATATGAGATCCACTGCAAGACTTTCGGCATCGCTTCGAGGGGGAAAAAGAAACCCGCCAGGAAGATGCTGGGCAACAAGAGCATCCAGACGGTTAGCATAGCTTCCTGCTGGGTGTTGGCAATGGTAGATGCCAGTAAACCTATGCCCAGACTGGAAAGCAGGAACAAGAATGAAGCGGCTGCAATCAATAGCAAGCTGCCCCGGATGGGCACTTTGAACCACCAATGACCGATCGCCAGGACTTCCAGAGCATTTAGGAAGGCAAGGATAACGTATGGCAGCATCTTCCCCACCATCAGCTCCCATGGGCGGATGGGCGTTACGATCAGCTGCTCGATGGTGCCACGTTCACGCTCGCGCACGATAGCGCTAGCAGTCAGGATCGATGTGAGGGCAAAAAGGATCATCCCAATGACGCCTGGGATCATGAAGTACGCACTGACCAGGTCAGGGTTGTACCAAACATTGGTGCCCACCTGGACTGGCTCCTGTATGGTGGCAGCCTGACCGCGGGCCTGTAACCGGGCTGTAAGGATTTGCGTGGAGTGAGCTTGACCGATCAATTGCGCAGCGGAGAGCGCAGTCGAGGCGACGGTGGGATCCGAGCCATCCAGGACAAACATCACCTGGCCCGTTTGCCCAGCCTGGATTTTATCCGTATAGTCGGGGGGGATGATCAAACCGGCGCGCGCCTGGCCTGTATCGATCAGGTCGCGCAGCTTCTGCTCAGAGCTGGCTTCATAGGTAATGGTGAAGTAATCGGCTGCGCGGTAGGCATCCAAAAGAGCCCTGGCTTCAGTGCCGCGATCCTGGTCGTAGACAGCCAGGGGTACGTTGCGTACATCGTTTGTGGCGGCATACCCGAGCAAAAATAACTGCATGATAGGGATGATCAGAACCAGGATGAGGGTGCGCTTGTCACGCCGGATCTGGATGAATTCTTTACGGATGAGCGAGCTGAGGCGAGTGTTGAACATGGTTATACCTATCAATGTGCAGCAAGCAGATTAACCTGGTTGTTCTGCAGCCAATATCCCATGCAAATAAATATCTACGAAATACTGCATGGCATTCTGGCTAAATTCAGCGGGGGCGGCCGGAGCGAGAGCTATTTCAGTGAGGTAATATCCAAAGAACAGTCCCAAGAATGTGCGCACTACCATGGGTGGTGGAATGGGTCGTATCTGATCAGGATAAGGCTCCACCAGCTGCTGTACAATCTGCATGCCCTGTGGGAAGAGATAAGCAAACAGCTGCCTGGCATGAGCGCTATTAAACTCTACCATCTCAATGAACATCAGGTTCATGAAATCAGGACGACCTTCAACAACCTGCACCAAGCGATGGATGGCATCCTGCACCAGCTGTTCCAGGTCAGCACCCTCAGCTGCGGCAATCATCGGCAGGACCTCATGATAGGGATGGAAGGTCAGGAATACCGCCTCAAAAACATTTTCCTTGCTGGCAAAATGGTTGTATAGTCCGCCGAGTGCAATTTGGGCCGCCTGGGCAATCTGGCGCATAGAGGTTCCATGATAACCCTGTTTGAGAAACAGGTCATGGGCAGCCTGCAGTATGGCGGTGCGGGTATGTTCATGACGCTCTACAGCAGAGACATTCATATCGATTCCTACATCTTGAGAATGAACGTTCGTTCAGATTTTAAGCCGAATCCTCAACATGTCAAGCGATTAAATATGAGCATCCGATAAAAAGTTGGGACATCATGTAATAAGCGGAAATTATAGGATGTCCAGTCAATGAAATATCGTCAAATTGGAGATTGCCGGCCTACTTTTCACCCAGGGTAGGCTAAATGAAAAGCGCTACCGGCTTTCCATAAAATCTCGGGGTTCTCCCCACATAATCAGGTGGGATTCTCCCCCCACATTAAGGGGGGATTTCGCAATTACCTGCATAAGGTATTATCGCCTGATATTTATTAGATGGTCAGTTTAAATAAATATCCCACAAGGAGATGCTTGTGGGATAGTGGAGTCACTAGATAAATTTATTTTCGTACATCAGTTCCCAACGTTGCCACCTGGCGCAGAAGACCAAACAGCAGCAACGCCAGCCTGATGCCTTCGCCGGCATCAATCTCAGGAAAGACACCCTTCTTTCTGGTCTGTTGGACCAGCAAGTATGCTGCGCCAAGGCCGGTGAGGGCACCGAGGGCTGCACCGATGCCCAATACCTTCGTAGTCCAGGCAGAATCCTCTGCAACTTCCGGGCTCTGTTCTACAATCAAATTTTCCTGTTTGTCCATGGATGATCCCTTTCTTACTACCATATGATTTCGTATATCATTATTTAAACAATTTACTGATTATTATCGTTCTCAATTTTCTTTGTTAGCCCGTTTACCCCTGCGATGTGTTACTGCCCAGGCGCTGCGGAGGCGTAAAATTGGCTCGACCGCCTGGTCGGTGATATGACCCACAGTCGTTTGGGCTTGGGTAAAGTAGGACTGAACAATCTTTGAATACCCAGGCAAAATTCCCAATAAGCGGCTGATGGCGAACAACAAGCCCAGAGTTACAACCATCAGCAGTAGCGCAATGATCATGGATGGAATGATCATCCAGATAATAGAAACTGAAGCCCACCTGTTCAGATTTTCCAGCGAGTAAGCGGCGAAGATGATGATGGCGGCAACCATAAGAAGAACTAACCCAATCCCAATAATAAAGGGCAAGATAATCTGCCGGAAGGTTTCACGGCGGTGTTCAGCATGCACGATGGGGTTGCGCTCAGGGATCAGATCCATTTTATCTTTGCTTACCGTGACCTTATTGTAGCATAATTCGGATGCGGTTACCCCTGACTGCGCTGCCTCTGGACCTCAAAAAGGAGGATGCTGGCTGCTACGGCTGCATTGAGCGACTCGCTTCCACCCGGCATCGGGATGTGCACCTTAGCTTCTGCCATTGAGAGCGATTCGGAGCCAGCCCCAGTAGCTTCGCCGCCGACAATGAGGGCGAGCGGAGGGCGGAAATCCGCTTGAGTGTAAGCTATGCCGGCGGATGAATCAGCCAGGAAAACATGGAGGCTGGAACCACTCTGGGTAAGGGTATGCTCGAGCTCTTGCCAACCCAGGCACTCGATCGGCAAACGAAAATGAGCCCCCATACCGGCACGCACCACTTTGGGAGACCAGGCATCGGCGCAACCAGGTGCAAGCAGCACGCCTTGCACCCCTGCTGCGGCGGCGGTGCGCAAGATGGTACCCAGGTTGCCCGGGTCACGGATGCCGTCGAGGATGAGCAGAAAGTGAGGCAATGGAGGGAGAGGCTTTGGCTTGATCGTTAGGACAGCGAGAATGCCCTGGGGTGTTTCCGTATGACTGATGGCGTGCATCACAACGTCGCTCACCTGCTCGCTTGGAACACCACGAGCAGTGAAGCCATCCAACACTGCCTGACCACGTGCATCCAGTTTATCGGTGAACAGCACCAGCCGCGCCGTCCAGCCTGCATGCAGGGCTTCTTCTGAGAGACGTACTCCTTCGATGACAAACTTTCCTTGCTCACGACGCGCCTTAGACTGAGCCAGCAGCTTGCGCACGGTCTGGATACTGAGATTATGGATTGAGGTGATCATCTTGCTCCAGGGCATCAGCGAAGGCTTGCCATGTATCATGGTCATACAGCACCAAGCGGATGAGCTCCAGGTGGCAGGATGGATGATCAGCCAGATAGCTCGAGACCGTGGCAAGTATCACTTGGGCGGCTAGCGGTACAGGGAAGTGGTAGATGCCGGTAGAGATGGCGGGGAAGGAGATTGAGGTGAGGTTGAGGTGTTCTGCCAGCCTCAACGAGCCGCGGATGGTGTCAGCAAGCGTGGCCTCTTCATTCCCCTCTCCCCACACCGGGCCGACAGCATGGATGACATAGCGGCAGGGTAGATTGCCTGCACGAGTATATGCAGGCTCGATGTGTGTGACCAACCCGTGCTCACGAACCCACCGTCTGCTCTCCGCCTGGATCTGCGCACCGCCACGACGGACGATGGCTCCCGCTACGCCCGAGCCATGTTCGAGATAGCGGTTAGCGGCATTGACGATTGCATCGGTCGTTTCGGCGGTGATGTCCCCCTGGGCAACCTCCAGCCGCTGCCCGGTGGGAAATTTATGCGCCTTAAGAGCCTCATCCATGGTACCTCCTACACATGAATGATCCCATTTTACCCCAGCGCACCCATAATAAAAAAGAACCCGTTTCCAATTAGAAAACGGGTTCCGCGGAGTTTTGTGTGGAGAAAGTATGAGAGTTATCCGGCTTTCGCCTGGGCGGCGATCGCAGTGAATGCCTGCGGGTCTCGCACAGCCAGGTCGGCCAGCATCTTGCGGTTGATGGTGATCTGATTGCTCTTCATGCTGTGGATCAGGCGGCTGTAGGACAGACCATTGAGCCGTGCTGCAGCATTAATTCGGGCGATCCAAAGATGACGCAAATCGCGTTTGCGTTGGCGCCGGTCACGATAGGAATACCATAATGACTTAAGCATGGCCTCATTAGCACGTCGGTAAAGACGGTGGCGTGTGCCAAATTGACCTGACATCATTTTGAGGATTTTCTTATGGTGATGGTGACGATACGGACCAGTTTTTACACGAGCCATGTTTTACTCTCCTGCGAACCCCTGGGCGCCGGCGGCTTTACAGCGCCAGTTTTGTGCACCCAACGGCCGCACATATAGGGTGGATGGGATAAGCTACTCTGCCTTCTTCAGGTAGGGTGCCAGGCGATGAACGCGCTGAATAATGCCGCGTCCTTTGACCGGGACCATTTCCGACAGTAACATCTTGACGCGCTTGGGGGTGCGACGACGGAGGTGGCTTTTACCACCCTTGGTGCGCACTACCACGCCCGTCCCGGTGACGCGGAAACGTTTCGAGGTCGCCTTATGGGTCTTGAGTTTATACTTTTTGGTTGTTTGCTTGCGTGGCACGACTGTAACTCCTTCTCACACAAAACCCCGTCAGGAGGGCAAAGCCAACAGCCTTTGAGACTGTTTGCCAGTGCTCACGGGGAATTTTTATGTACTAAATTTTGGATTACTTCTTTTTTGCCGTCTTGGCGGGAGCCAGGACCATGACAACACTACGACCTTCCATCATAGGGGCTTGTTCGATGGTAGAAAGGTCCGCCAGTTCTTCGGCCACTTTCTTCAAGTCATTCAGCGCCAGGTCAACGTAGTCTATCTCACGACCTCGAAACCGGATGCGCACCCTGACCTTATTGCCGTCCGTAAGCCAACCGCGTGCATCACGGATCTTGAAACCCTGGTGGTAGATGTTGGTTTTTGGGCGGAAGCGGATCTCTTTGACTTCGATCTTGGTCTGCGCTTTGCGGGCGTCGCGTTCCTTCTTGGTCTTCTCGTAGAGGAATTTCCCGAAATCCATAATCCTGCATACGGGTGGGTCGGAATTGGGGGCTACCTCCACTAAGTCCAGGTCGGCTTCGTTGGCGAGGCGGATGGCTTCTTGGATGGAGACCACCCCCACATTCTCGTTATTGGCGCCGATTAAACGGACTTCTTTTACTCGAATAGCCTCGTTGATTCTGTATTGGGTCGCGCTGATATGTTACTCCTTTCAAGACAGACAGTTAATACCGCAAAATGCCATTTGATGGCATTTCGCGTGCCCGATAATACCATAGTTTACACCTAATCGTCAACGTATTTGGGGAAAGTAGGTACTTAGGTAATAAAGATTTGGTGTTAGGGAATCAGGTTATCGGGTAATCTGGGAAAACAGGCATTTCGGGATCGGTAGAAAATAAAGTATTTCCATAATAAAGTAGAGACGCTGTATGCATGACGTCTCTACTATTGTTACTCACCTGCCACTCCCACGTCACCGCCAAAGGCGATAGTCCCAGTAGCGTACGTGCAAGAATGGGGTGATACTCACTTTCTTTAGCCTTATATTAGTCCTCGAATGTCCTCGAAACAGTCTGTTAAAGATTAGAAATGCTGCTCTTATCGGCGATTTACCCCGTTCGATGCATTTTTTAGGCCAACCTTGCAGAAATGCAAGGCAAATCTGTACGGATGACCCGCCCCTTGCCGTTGAACAGCCTGAATAGCTGTAAGATCATGACAGAAGAGATCAGAGATAATCAAGATATGAGATTATATGAGACTAGATCGGGGAGAGCCTTCAAGCCTTGGCTACAACAGGTCGACCAAGCGGTGATTTAAATTGGAAAAGGAAGGCTGTTCGGGCAAAAACGCCTCTTCATCCCCAGTCGTAGACTTCAGTGAGAAATCCACTCCCACACCCCATTCAATCGTTTGAATCATTCGTAGACCTAGTAAAATATATAAAATGATATCCCTTGGCTATGTAATAATTGACATATTATATATAATCAATCAGCGACCCCAAATCTTTTGGAAAGGATCAACCCATGAATCGAACTCGAATTAAGGTGTTCATCGCATTAGTCCTCATTGTATTAGTGGCTGGCTGTGCACCTCTCTCTCCCACACCAATTTCTCCAGCATACTGGCCTACTAATGGATGGCGCAGTACAACCCCGGAAGAACAGGGAATGGATTCAGAGAAACTAGCACAGATGGCTGAGAATATCCAACAAACTGAGCTCGACTTAAATAGCCTGCTGATCGTTCGCAACGGTTACTTAGTCAATGAGCTGTATGTCGCTCCATATTCAGGGGGTCAAGATGATAGTATTTTCTCGGTCACTAAGTCTGTGATGAGCACACTGGTGGGCATCGCCATCCAAAATGGCTACATCAAAGACGTCCACCAACCCTTGTTCAGTCTGCTTTCGGACCAGGGGGTCACGAATCTCGATGATAGAAAGAAAGCCATCACTTTGGAAAATTTGCTTACCCAGACTTCTGGGCTCGACTGTCACGAAAACCCAATGCCTGGCGAAGCATACATTGAAGCAAGCGACAATTGGGTTCAATTCATGCTAAACCAGCCCATGGTCGCTCAACCAGGGACAAAGTTCAACTACTGCACGGGCGCTATCCATATCGTCTCGGCGATTATCCAGAAAGCTACCGGGATGAGCGCCCGCGAATTTGCCAATCAGAACCTATTCCTTCCGCTCGGAATTAAACCCGTCCCAGAGGAGCGCTGGCCTTCCGACCCACAGGGAGTGAGCATCGGGGGATACTCACTTGCCCTTACCCCAATTGAGATGGCAAAATTGGGTTACTTATTCCTCAACCAGGGACAATGGGACGGCAAGACGATCGTCCCTGCCGAATGGGTGGCCGCGGCGACAATCAGCCATTCCAATCAAGGAGACAAGAAAGAATATGGCTATTTATGGTGGATTGACCCACAGGGTAAATGGTACGCCGCCCTGGGTCGTGGCGGACACCACATTTTTGTCTATCCGGCAGAAAACCTGGTAGTAGTCTTTACCGCCAGCCTGCCCTTTACCAACGATGCTGACCTCATTCCCCTTCAAGAGCTTCTTGACCAGTATATCCTTCCCTCGATAAAATCCGACCATCCACTTCCCGCTAACCCGAAAAGCCTGAACCGTCTCGAAGCCGGATTACAAGCTCTAGCCAAGCCAGCACGAACAAACCCTTCACCATTACCTGCTATGGCGGCAGAAATTTCCGGAAAAACATACACTCTCGCAAATAATCCGTCTGGATGGCAAACAATGATCTTCTCATTCGAGGAGGGATCAGACGAAGCCAAAGTTACCATCAATGGTACGCGGCAGCTGGCGATTGGCCTGGATAACACCTACCGCATTTACGTGGTCGATGATCCCACATTTCCAGAAGCGATTCGTGGTCGTTGGGAAAACCAGGATACTTTGGTGGTTGAGGACGTCAAACTTGGCCAATTATCGAGAATTATCATACGGATACAGTTTTCCGGTGACTCTATTCTTATCACCGGGCAGGAAGAGTATTCAGGGAGCCAATTCGAAATGAACGGCTCACTAAACCAATAAATTACTAGGGGCGAGTCACGCCGGTCGTAGGGAGCACCGGACTGGCTCGGCCCTACCCGCCTCCCACTCCCCCTGTGAAAACGGTCAGTAGGGGCGGGTCGCGACCCGCCCCTACGAGATATCATTGATTCTACAAATCTCGCGATCGTTTCTCGATCCTGTCTTTTACCACCCTTATAAACTTGTCTATGGGCATCGCGTCTGTGCGGGAACCATCGCGTCGGCGCAGGGAGACCGTGCCCTCAGACATCTCACGCTCGCCCACCACCAGCATGTAAGGCACCTTGAAGAGCTGAGCCTGGCGGATCTTGGAGTTCATCCGCTCGCTGCTAAGGTCGGCCTCGACCCGGATGCCTTGTTCCTTCATCTGGCTTACCAGACTCAAGGCGTAGTCGTTGTGGGAGTCGGTGATGGGGATCACCCGCACCTGGTCGGGGGAGAGCCAGACAGGGAAGTTGCCACCATAATGCTCGAGCAGGAAGCCGATCATGCGCTCATGGGTGCTCAGGGGGGCGCGGTGGATGCACAAGGGTGTCTCCTCCTGCCCATCACGGTTGATGAAGGTGAGGTTGAAGCGCCCAGGCTGGGCAAAATCCACCTGGTTGGTGGCGAGGGTGAACTCCTTGCCGATGACCGACCAGATCTGCACGTCGATCTTGGGACCATAGAAGGCGGCCTCATCCGGCACCTCTTCGTACGGAACCTCACCGTTGTCCATGGCGCGGCGGACCATATCCTCCGTCTTCAGCCACAGGCGCTCGTTATCCACATATTTCTTGCCCAGGCCATTCTTGTGATGTGTACTCAAGCGCATGATGTACCGGTCAATCCCAAAAATCTCGAAGTACTTGTGGTACAGGTCAATCACACCCATGAACTCCTGCTCGAACTGGTCTTCTGAACAGTACATGTGGGCATCGTTCATCTGCATCGAGCGTACGCGCATCAGACCGAACAGCTCACCGCTCTTCTCGTAGCGGTAACATGACCCGTATTCCGCCAGGCGGACGGGCATCTCGCGGTAGGAGTGGGGCTTCGAGCCGAAGATCTTGTGATGCATGGGGCAGTTCATCGGCTTGACGTAGTATTTGACCCCCTCCAGCTCCATGGGCGGGTACATGCTTTCAGCGTAATAGGGCAGGTGACCCGAGTGGAGGAACAGGTCTTCCTTGGCCAGGTGAGGGGTGCGCACACGCAGGTAGCCGGCTTTGTCTTCCATCTCTTTGGCAAGCTTCTCCAGCTCGTCGATGATGACTCCGCCGCGCGGTAACCATAATGGCAACCCGGGGCCTACTTCCTCATCGAAGGTGAAGATCTCCAGCTCCTTGCCCAGCTTACGATGGTCACGCTTTTTGGCTTCTTCGACCTGCCACAGGTATTCCTCAAGCTCTTTAGCTGTCTTCCAGGCTGTGCCGTAGATACGCTGCAGCATGGGGTTATGCTCATCTCCACGCCAGTAGGCCCCGGAGGAGCTGAGCAGCTTGACGGCAGAGGGATTGATTTGCCCGGTGTTATCCACATGCGGACCACGGCACAAATCGGTAAAGGTGTCGGAAGTGTAAATGGATATCTCTGGCTTTTCATCGAGTGGGTTGCCATACTCGTCGAAACCACCCTGCTCCAGCCCAGCGATCAGCTCCAGCTTGTATGGCTGGTCTGTGAAGATCTGACGTGCTTCGTCAGCCGAGACCACCCGGCGGTTGAACTTGTGGTGCCCGGCGATGATCTGGCGCATGCGCTTCTCAATCTTCTCCAGGTCTTCTGGGGTGAGCGGGCGCGGCAGGTCGAAGTCATAGTAGAAGCCATTCTCGATGGGCGGCCCGATAGTGTACTTGGCCTCCGGGAACAGCTCAATGACGGCTTCAGCCATCACGTGTGCAGCTGAGTGCCTGATGCGGTAGAGCTCTGAATCTTCGTAACGTTCTTTCTTTGTTTCTGCCATTTGTGCCTCCATTTTTGATGTCATTGCGAAGGGCAGCTCTCTTATAGTATGGGCACGAGGTATCGTGCCCATACTGACCCGACATCCGCCATTTCTCAACGACAATGTTGTTAAACAAAAAACTCCCGCCCAACTGGGGCGAGAGAAGTCTCACGCGGTTCCACCCAGAGTGATGCCGGTGATAATCGGCACATCTCTTTAAACCGATAACGGGGTCAGCCGTTCGCCTTATTTATCGGGCGAGTCTAGGGTTCGCCCCTATGTTCAGGGTCACGCTCACGGGTGGTTTTCCCTGATTATTTACCGAAGGAGATTTTCAGCCAATGATCTCCCATCTCTAGCGGCTACATACCAGCTACTCGTCCCGGTCAACGCGATTTATTATTTTGGGAGATTATACTACGCTTTGTCTGAATCACAAGATGCGCCCGTTAAATCAACAGCGGTAAGCCACCATCATTCCATCACGGATGGGTATCAGGGTGGATACCCAGTTCGGGTCAGTGGTCAGAGCGCGGGTGAGCTCACGCACGCCTTCCGTGCTGGGACCAGTATCATTACCATCAAATACATGCCCACCCCATAACAGGTTGTCCACGATCAGCACACCTCCCGGACGCAGCTTAGCACGGATCATCGGCAGTGACTCGGGATAGCATTCCTTATCGATGTCGTTGAAGATCAAATCAAACGGACCAGGGGTTTGTGACAGGGTCTCGATAGCCTCTGCTACATGATATTCCAAAAAGCTGGTGTAGCCGAGCCGATCCAGGTGCTGGCGAGCTTCGTTCGATAAATTCTCATCCCACACCACGTGATGCACCTTGCCGCCGCCGTTTTCCACTACAGCGCGGGCGAACCAGGCAGTGGAATACCCGTAGCCCGAGCCCATTTCAAAAACAGCACGGGCGCCGATTATGCGGGCGATCTCGTAGCATAGGTAGCCGCACACAGGACCAATAATGGGAAAGCCGGTCTGCTCAGCGTAGGCTTCCATGGCTTTCATCTCATCAGGGCGCTCTGGCACCAGGGCAGTTAAATAGTCGTTAATACGATCAAAATCTTTCAAATCACTCATTTTTCCCTCTTTTCCTGATTATACAATCCAATTATACTCAATATTGTCTGTTTTAATCATGAGCTGATCTCAACGTGAAGCAAAATCCCCTTCTCAAACACGTCTTCCCATGTTAAACTTCATGCGATTCACCTCATCCCGGCGCTCTCGCACGAGGGCGTCTTTTTGTGTAGAAAAAATCTATGTACATTGTACTCACCGGCTCCGTGGCGTTTGACTACTTGATGACCTTCCCAGGCTACTTCAAGGACCATATCCTGCCTGAAAAACTGGACACGCTCAGCCTGTCGTTTTTAGTCGACTCGTTCCGGAAAAGGCGCGGCGGCATCGCACCCAATATCGCCTATTCGATGGCGCTACTGGGTGAGCATGCATATATCATGGCAACTGTGGGCGAGGATTTTGAAGAGTACCGAAGCTGGCTGGAGGGCAAAGGGATTGACACTTCGATGATGAAGGTCATTCCCGGCTCAGTCACGGCCTGTTTCTTCTGCAACACCGACCGATCCAACAATCAAATCGCCAGCTTTTACCCAGGGGCGATGGGGTGTTCTACCGAGTTATCCTTCAAAGAATGGCAAGGGCAGCGACCGGACCTGGTGGTAGTCTCGCCCAGTGACCCTGAAGCGATGAAACAGCACGTGGCGGAATGCCAGGAGCTGGGCATCCCATACCTATATGACCCGAGTCAGCAGATCGTCAGGCTGACCGGCGACGAGCTGCGGACAGGCATCGAAGGGGCGCTGGCGCTGTTCGTCAACGACTACGAATTCGGGCTGGCGCAGAAAATGACCGGGATGAATGCTGCAGACATGCTTAAGCATTTACAATTCATGGTGGTAACGCGCGGACGGCACGGTTCCACGGTCTATTCGAGGGAGAAGGAATTCTCAATCCCAGTGGTGCCTCCCAAACACATTGCCGATCCGACGGGTGTAGGCGATGCATACCGGGGAGGTTTTTTGACCGGTTATAGCCACGCACTTGACTTGGAGACATGTGGGCAGATGGGAACGCTGGCGGCCACGTACTGCCTTGAACACGAGGGCACCCAGGGGCACACCTACACTCCTGACGAATTCATCGCCCGCTTTAGGCAGCACTTCAATGATCACGGACAGCTGGACAGGCTGTTGGAAAAGGTATGATGTAAATATTCTGATCAGGAGATAGGAGAGAGCTATGGAAAACTACGACATAAAAGACCCCAAATTAGCCGAAGGTGGGCGCAGGCGCATTGATTGGGCAGAGCGCGAGATGCCCGTGCTGCGACTGATCCGCGAGCGGTTTGCCAAGGAACGCCCTTTGAAGGGTGTGCGCATGTCAGCCTGCTTGCACGTCACCACGGAAACAGCCAACCTGGCGCAGACGCTCCACCTGGGTGGCGCCGATCTGGTGATCACCGCATCCAACCCACTCTCGACTCAGGACGACGTTGCCGCGGCACTGGTCAATATTTACGAGGTACCGACCTATGCGATCAAAGGCGAGGATAACGTCACCTATTACAAGCACATCAAGGCGGCTCTCGACCATGCACCCCATGTCACCATGGACGACGGAGCCGACCTGGTGAGCACAATGCACAAAGAGCGACGTGATCTGCTGCCGAACGTGATGGGAGGCACGGAGGAAACCACCACGGGGGTAATCCGCCTGAGGGCTATGGCAGCCGATGGGGCATTGAAATTCCCGGTGATCGCGGTCAACGATGCCCAAACCAAACACTTATTCGATAACCGCTACGGCACCGGTCAATCCACCATCGACGGGATCGTGCGGGCGACGAACGTGCTGCTGGCGGGGAAGGTGTTCGTGATCGCTGGATATGGCTGGTGTGGTCGAGGCCTGGCGATGCGGGCGCGCGGTATGGGCGCTAATGTGGTGATCACCGAGGTGGATCCGTTGCCGGCGCTTGAAGCGGTGATGGATGGCTTCAGGGTGTTGGAAATGGGTGAAGCGGCTAAGATCGGCGACATTTTCGTCACCGTGACGGGCGACCTGAACGTGATCGACAAACATCACTTCGAAGCAATGAAAGACGGGGCGATCATCGCCAACTCAGGGCATTTCAACGTGGAGATCAATATCCCGGCGCTTGAAGAAATGAGTAAGGAAAAAAGATTGGTGCGCCCATTCGTGGAGCAATACGTGCTCGCGGATGACCGGCGGATCAACCTGCTGGGCGAAGGCCGCCTGATCAATCTGGCGGCAGCGGAAGGGCACCCAGCCAGCGTGATGGACATGTCCTTCGCCAACCAGGCGCTGAGCGTGGAATACATAGTTAAAAATGCTGACAAGCTGGAGAAGAGAGTTTACAGCGTACCAGATGAGATCGACCGTGAGATCGCCCGTCTGAAGCTGGACGCGATGGGTGTGGATATCGACAAATTAACCCCGGAGCAGGAAAAATACCTGAACTCATGGGAAGAAGGCACATAACGCACGAATCACAGCTGGCGAGGCACGTATGGAGGCTGTAACTGGCACCAGGATGAAGGTCGAACCAGTGACGCTGGAGGGGAGGGTTGTACGCCTCGAGCCGATTGGGGAACGTCACGTAGCTGACCTGGCGAAGGTGGGGCTGGAAGACGAAATTTGGCGCTATATGCGCTATGGGAAAATGGAAACCATCGAGCAGCTGGCAGATTGGGTCCGCGAGCTGCTCGTGCTGCAAGAACAAGGAACCGACCTGCCGTTCGGAGTGCTCTACAAGCAAACAGGAGCGGCAGTGGGATGCACACGCTTTTTGAACATCGACACTCTCGACCGGTCGCTAGAAATCGGCGGGACCTGGTACGGGTTGGACTTCCAGGGGACACTGGTCAACTCGGAATGCAAGTATTTGCTGATGAAACACGCCTTCGAGGTGCTGGGCTGTGTGAGAGTGTGGTTCAAGACCGACTCGCGCAACCTGCGCTCGCAGCGAGCCATAGAACGCTTGGGGGCAGTGAAAGAAGGTGTGCTGCGCAACCACATGATCCTGCCGGACGGTTACATCAGGGATTCAGTGGTATACAGCGTGCTGCCAAGCGAGTGGCCCCAGGTTAAAATAAAACTGGAAGCCCGGTTGCAAGCAAAATGACCCGATGGATAGAAATGACAGTAGAGTGAGCTTATTGTTTGACAACTGGCAAAATCCCTCTGTACGTGCTACAATGAAAAAGTAAATCATTAAAAGAACTTATTGGTGGACTTCCACCAGAGATATTATTCAATTAAAGAGATCAATGAAAAATGAACGATAAAAAAATACGCATCGTCCCTTTGGGCGGGCTGGGGGAAGTTGGCAAGAACATGATGGCGGTGGAGTATGGCGAGGATATCCTGGTCATCGATGCCGGATTGATGTTCCCAGAAAATGACATGCTGGGGATCGACTATATCATCCCTGATTTCCAATACCTGCTGAATAAGCGTGAGAAAGTGCGCGGCATCATTGTCACGCACGGACATGAAGACCATACAGGTGCGATCCACCACCTGCTGGAACAGATCAACGCGCCGATCTATGCCACTCCGCTGACACGCGGCCTGGTTGAATTAAAACTTTCACGCGGCGGATTGCTCAGCCAGGTGACCCTGAACACGGTGAAAGCCGGCGAGATGGCGCAAATAGGGCCTTTCAAGGTCGAATTCTTCCACGTGTGCCATTCCATCCCTGATGGGGTAGGGCTGGGGATTGACACGCCAGCGGGACTGGTGATCCACTCGGGGGATTTTAAATTTGACCACACCCCGGTGGACAGCTGGCCGACGGACTTCGCCAAGCTTGGGGAGTTCTCTGGACGAGGGGTGCTGGTATTGCTGTCAGACTCGACCAATGCCGATAAGCGCGGCTGGACGCCCTCAGAACGAGTGATCGAGCCGGCGTTGGACCAGGTGTTCAGGACTGCTGGGGGCCGGATCATCGTGGCCACCTTTGCCTCGGTTATCTCCCGCATGCAGCAGGTGGCGAACATCGCCATAAACCACGGGCGCAGGATGGCGTTCGTGGGTACGAGTATGAACGAGAACATGAAAATCTCACGCAAGCTCGGCTACCTGGACATCCCAGATAGCTTGATGATTAGCATCGAGCAGGCGTTGAAAATGAAGCCGAATGAGGTCGTGCTGATGTGCACGGGCTCGCAAGGTGAACCATCATCGATCCTGGGGAGGCTGTCGACGGGCACCAACCGGCAGTTTGACCTGCAGGCAGGCGACACGATCGTACTCTCGTCGCACCCGATCCCGGGGAATGAAGAAAGCGTGCACAAAACGATCAACCGGCTATTCAGGCGTGGGGCAAACGTGATCTACGATGCGATCGCCCCGGTGCATGTCTCCGGGCATGCCAGCCAGGAAGAAGAAAAACTGCTGATCAACCTGGTCAAGCCCAGGAACTTCGTCCCAATCCATGGCGAGCTGCGCCACCTGCACCAGCACGCTGACCTGGCGCGTGAGCTGGGCATCCCGGCGGACCACGTAGCGACAGTAGAAAACGGGCATTCGATCGAATTCGATAATGGCGTGATGAAGCTGGGTGAGCGGGTACCCGGTGGGTACGTGTTCGTGGATGGGGCGGGTGTAGGCGATATCGGCCCGGCAGTGGTGCGCGAGCGCGAAGCGCTGGCACGCGACGGCATCATGCTGGTTAACCTGGCGATCGACCGCAACTCCTGCCAGCTGAAGGAAGAGCCGGAGATCATCACACGCGGTTTTATCGTTGTCCGCGATGCGGACGAGTTAATGGCAGGGATGGGCAAGCTGATCAGAGATACGGTGCGAAGGGGCAACGGTGACTTGAAGGAAGACCTGCGGACCACCTTAATGGGCTATATTTACAATGAGACCAAGCGCCGCCCGATGATATTCATCACCACCAGCCGCGATTAATAGCAAGACCTCAGGCACAACCGGTAAATTAAACTTTCGGAAGAAATGTAACCACGATCAGAATGCCTGCTAGGATGATCAACACGATTGAGATTGTCCAGGCGAGGATATTAAACAGCCGCCCGTTCTTGAATTTTCCCATCAAACGTTTATCATTGATCAGGAACAGCATAGCGATTAGGATCACCGGCAACAGCACGCCGTTAAACGTCTGGCTGATCAGCATGGCCTGGATCAGAGACTGGACGGGCAGCAGAATGATGCCAGCACCTAAAATGATCAGCGCAGTGAAGATGGCAAAGAAAATGGGTGCATCTTTCAGGTCGCGGCTGACGCTGTTCTCCCAGCCAAAAGCCTCGCACACCGTGTAAGAGGTGGAGAGAGGCAGGATGGCAGCAGAGAAAAGCGAGGCATTTAACAAGCCCAAAGCGAAGAGGGTGGAGGCGTACTTCCCTGCCAATGGGCCGAGCGCCAGGGCAGCATCCTTGGCCGTTTCAATATGTAACCCACTTTTATAAATCGTGCTGGCACAGGCAATGGTGATAAACGTGGCGACAATGACGGCGAAAAGGGAACCCACGATCACATCTACACGTTCATAGGCGTAATCCTTGACTTGAATACCTTTATCCACAATGGAAGATTGCTGGTAAAACTGCATCCACGGGGCGATGGTGGTGCCAATGATCGTGACGAAGATAGTCACATAGCCGACATCAAGATGAAAAGTGGGGGTGGCAAACGCCTTGCCGACTTCAGACCAATTGGGATTGGCGATCACCCCGGAGGCCACATAAGCCAGGTAGATGGCGCTGGCAGCCAGGAACACGCGTTCAACGACTTTATAATTCCCTTTAACGATCAAGAACCACACGGCGATAGCAGCTATTGGAACGGAAATGTATTTGCCGACCCCAAATATTTCCATGCTGGCAGCCACACCAGCAAACTCACTGACCGTATTGGCCAGGTTGACGAACAAGAGCAACGCCAGGATCACCGTAGTCACCCTGACGCCCATGCGCTCACGGATCAGATCGGCGAGGCCTTTACCAGTAACCACCCCCAGGCGTGCGCTCATCTCCTGCACAATGATGAGGGCGATCAGGACGAGCGGCATCATCCATAGCAGGGCATAACCATATTTAGCACCTGAGACCGAATATGTGGTTATCCCACCCGCATCGTTATCGACGTTTGCGGTGATGATGCCCGGACCGACCACTGCCAGCAGCAGAGCCAGGCGGATGCGGAATGGTTTCAAACGCTGCCACAGACTCATGATCTTTACCCTCTGTTATTGATTGACGTCTGGTCTCGAAAATTTACCGGTCTAGTTTGACAGGCACCTTTATTGATAAAAGCGCGGCAGGCGCTTCTTCCAGGCGGTGGGGATAATCTTATCCAGGGCATCGTCGGCAGTGACAATGCCGTGGATATATTTCTTCTCATCGACCACGGGGACCGCCAGGAGATTATATTTCGAGATTACCTGGGCAACTTCATCCTGGCTGTCCATTAAATCCACGGTCACCACCCGATCCTCCATAAAATCGATCACCACTGCATCCGGCTGGGCCAAAACCAGCTGCCGCAAGGAGAACACACCCAGCAAGTGATTATCCTGGTCAACGACGTAGATGTAATAGATGGTCTCGGCTTCAGGCGCAGTCTCACGTAATTTCTCTAACACTTGTGAGGCCTTAAAATATGAGGGGACGATGAAATACTCAGTGTTCATGATGCCGCCAGCGGTATCTTCCGGAAAGGTCATCAGCTTGCGCACATCTTCAGCTTCATCGTCTTCCATGAGCTTGAGCAGCTCATGCTTGCGGTCTTGGGGTAGCTCAGCCAGCAGATCAGCGGCTTCATCGGGCGCCATTTCCTCGAGCAAATCAGCGACCTTATCGTCAGGCATGGACTCGATCAGGCTGACCTGGAAATCAGGCTCGACCTCTTCCAATGTATCAGCGAGGGTTTCAATATCCAGGGTGTCAAGGATTTTACTGCCTTCCTGCCTGGTTAGATCGCTTAAAATCTCTGCCAGGTCGGCGGGATGCAAATCGGACATTTTAGAAGAGGGCACCTTTAGCCGCATAGGTTGGTCACTGGAGAGGAGCTCGATATTATCCCAGGAGATAATGGAAGGCAGCTCTGAGGCGCGTGGACGGGTCGCCAACCGGTCAGCCAGGCTGCCTAAGCCCAGCCGGCGGACAAGGCCGACGCCGCTTATATCGACGTTGGCGACGTAAACACCGCCATTGACACGGGTGAGCTCCAGGTCGTTGACGCGTACCACGCGCATGCCATCGGTATCGATGATCTGTTTATCGAGCACGTCGCGCACCAGGTGCAGGTCTTCGCCTGTGGGTTCGTAGGGGGTAATATCAGATATCTTCTTTTTCAGTGGGATGGCAATAGAAATCAGGGCCGCCACATCATCCATGGGGATGAACAGCGAGCCGGAACGCTGCTTGACTTCAATGGCGACGAGTAGTGGATGTGGCACTTCACCCAAGCGGGCAGCGATCAAATCCTTGAGCTTCCCGATGCGTTTCCCGTCTGCATCGACTACAGGCTTGCCTATAAATTCACTAGCGTATAACATGCCTCACCTCCTGAGATATTCAGGATCAAACCAAAAACCGCGGGCGGGCTCAGGGGGCGGGAGGGTTAAAAAAATATTCCCGGAAGGCATGGCTGGTGAACAGCCTGTTCCGGGAAGAGATTCTGAATTGAATCTTCCCTTCTATGCCATCCTGATCCCTGCAGGTATCATCACGTTGTTAACCGCACACCTGGGTGTGCGCCGACTACTTGGAGGATGGTCGTCATCCTCAACAATGTTTTGCAGGCTAATACCCATCGAGCTACTGATACTGGCAACTGATCCTTGATTTTGATTGATAAGATTATTCATAATTTGAAAGATTTCCGGTACAATCAGCAAAGTATAGCACTTCGATCATATCAAGACAAGAGGGAAAAATATGGACCGACACAGCCAGTTGAATAACAGCTGGAACTTTCACTCATTTTCCGTCGTCTTAGAGAAACAAATCAATTTAGTTACTATGGAGGTAACAATGCGTACTAAAACCCTAATTCCCATTATTGTATTGATTGCCGCTGTGGCTCTAAGCGCCTGCAGCGCGTCTGTCCAACTTGGGCAAACCCAGCCTCGAACGATCAATGTCAATGGCAATGCCCAGGTCATCCTGGCTCCGGATATTGCTTACATATCCATCGGTGTCCACAGCGAAGCAAAGACTGCCACTGAAGCGGTAGCAAGCAACAACACCCAGACTCAGGCAGTGATCGATTCGATTAAGGCACAAGGGGTGGACGCCAAGGATATCCAGACGACGAACTTTAGCGTTTACCAGCAGGAAAAGTTCGCCCCAACAGGTGAGTCACTCGGGACTTTCTTTATGTCTGACAACACCATCTACTTGACGATGCATGATATCACCAAAATCGGAGATATCCTGGATGCAGCCATCAGCGCCGGCGCTAACAACATCTATGGCATCACCTTTGATGTACAGAACAAGGACGCAGCCCTGGCAACCGGGCGTGACCAGGCGATGGCAGATGCTCAGGCGCAGGCTGAACAGCTCGCCAAGGCAGCTGGGGCAACCCTCGGTGATGTGCAGAACATCAACTATTACAGCAGTTCACCCAGCCCGATATACTATGACAACAAAGCCGCAGCTCCTGCCGGGGTGGGTGGTGGAGGCAGCGTGCCCATCTCATCCGGTCAGCTCACCCTGACCATATCAGTAAGCGTGGTTTACGGCCTCAAATAAGACTGCACCCCCAATCCGAACGGGCTCAAGGCTCGCTCATAATAAACTCGACTATAATACCTCTCGTGAGAGAGGTATTTATTTTCCGCCCACCTCGCCGGGTAGGGATGATCCTACACGGGAGCGTGGCAGTGATCCTGGCACTGTTAGGCACATTTGGGCTGTGGAAGGCATCTACAGCAGCCAGCGGACCCACTTTTTTGATCTATTTATTAGGCACTTTGGTGGCGATGGGTTTTTTGCCAGTGCTGATCTACCGGATGTCTGCCCTGCAGCAGGGGAGATACATACTGGCGCGCGATGGCATCAGCCTGTATTGGGGGCTGCGGCATGAGGAGATCCCGATCAACAAGGTCACCTGGGTGGGGTCCACTGACCAAAACAGGATGGTGCTAACCAAACCAGCATTCAGAGTGCCCGGCGGTGTATTGGGGGTTAAGAAACAGGCCGATGGACAAGCGGTGGAGTTCATGGCGACGCGCGATACCAATCTAGTGCTGATCGTCACATCCGAGCGTATATTCGCCATCTCTCCCGCCAACCCGATTGAGTTCTTAAGTACCTACCGCAAGCTATCAGAATTTGGTTCGCTGGCATCGATCCAGGCGGTATCGATGTATCCGACTTTCCTTTTCTCACGCTCATGGGCTGACCGATCGGCGCGCATCTTGCTCATCTCAAGCGCGGTATTGGCACTGGGATTGATCATCTGGGTGAGCTTGACTATCCCCAACCACTCGATGACTGCCCTTCGGCTGAACCCGGATGGCAGCGCGGTCGAGCTTGTGCCGGGGATCAGGCTCCTGCTGCTGCCGGTGCTGAATACATTTTTCTTCATTGCTGACCTGCTGTTGGGATTATTCTTTTATCGTCGGGCTGATACGCAGTCTTTAGGGTATCTCATGTGGACAAGCTCGGTCCTGACAACCCTGCTGTTCTTAGGGGCGGTATATTTTATCCTCCAGGCGACGTGACCCAACCCGAGAGATGAACGCATCCCTGCAGGTATTGATTGGTTTTCTACTGGCAGTGCTGATCGCGCTGGTAGCATGGAGGGTCGGCTCATTATCGATTAGCGGTGCCTTGGCGGCGGTGTTAACCGGCGGGCTGATCTTCGGCCTGGGAGGGCTGGCGTGGGCAGTGCTACTACTCACTTTTTTCATCTCCTCCAGCGCCCTCACCAAGGCGTTCAGCAAACGGAAAGCCAGCCTGGCAGAGAAATTTTCAAAGGGCAGCCAGCGTGATTGGGGGCAGGTGCTGGCGAATGGGGCAATGGGAGCACTGCTGGCGGTTGGATTTGCCATCCCACCACACTACGAGTGGCTGTGGCTGGCATTTGCAGGTGCCATGGCAGCGGTGAACGCCGACACCTGGTCAACCGAGCTGGGTGTACTGAGTGGAATCCCACCCCGGCTGATCACCACAGGGCGGAAAGTCGAGCGCGGCACATCGGGTGGAATCACTGTGGCAGGGATACTGGCGGCGGTGGGTGGGGCAACACTGATCGGAATTATAGTGATGCTATTTTTGCCCGACCAAAGAGGGCTTTTAGCCTTGGCGATCATCATCCTAGGAGGATTGGTGGGGTCTCTGTTCGATTCGGTGCTAGGTGCCACTGTGCAAGCTATCTATTGGTGCCCCACCTGCAATAAGGAGACAGAACGCCACCCCATGCACACGTGCGGCAGCCTGACCCAACAGATCCGCGGTATAAGCTGGATTAACAATGATGTGGTAAATTTTGCTTGCTCTGTGATGGGGGCGCTGGCAACGGTCGGACTTTGGCTGCTGTTGGAGTAATAAAACTAGCCGCCGATTTCACTCATCTCGCGGTTGTGGGGAATGACTCCCTCGGCAAGCGCGTGACCCCAGGGTTTTTGCCATAGTCCGTCGAGGATCAACCGGCGCAGGTCGTTCATGGACGCACCTGCACGTACGGGGGTGAGTAAATCCACTTCACCCTCGCGCAGTAGGCATAGGCGCAAGCGCCCATCGGGGGTGAGGCGGGCGCGGGTGCAGGAATGGCAAAATGGAGCGCTGACGGAGGAGATAAAGCCAATATCCCCTTGAGCACCGGGCAGGCGGAAAATTCGAGCCTCACCATCCAAATCACCGCCGTTGACAGTCACCAATGGACCCAAATGGGATTCGATGCGGGTATGCATTTCAGCTGCTGTGACCAGCTGGTTCATCTGGAATTCATTATTGCCGCCGAATGGCATCATCTCGATAAAACGGACTTGCCAGGGATGGTCTGCGGTGAGTCGCGCCAGGTCAACCATATCGGGCTCGTTGTAGCCACGCACGACTACGGCGTTGATCTTGACTGGGGTGAGTCCGGCATCTTCAGCAGCGCGGATGCCAGCCCAGACATCTTCCAATGAACCCCAGCGGGTGAGGGTTTGAAATTTATCCGGGTCGAGGGTGTCAAGGCTGATATTCACCCGCTGCAAGCCAGCCTGCGCCAGCGGAAGCGCCATGCGCGAAAGCAAGACGCCGTTGGTGGTCATGGTGAGGGTATTTACACCGCGCGTGGCGGCGATTTGCTGCACCAGCTGGACCACGTGGGCGCGAATTGTAGGCTCACCGCCAGTGAGGCGAATCTTATCGAAACCGAGGCTGACGAACAAACGCACCAGGGTGAGGATCTCGTCATCCTGCATCAGGTCAGCCGAGGGACGGAAGACCATCTCCTCTGGCATACAATACAGGCAGCGTAAATTGCAGTGATCCGTTAGACTGATGCGTAAATAGTGGATTCTTCTTCCGTATCGATCAAGGGCCATAATTCATCCATTCTACCAATAAGGACAAATATTATAGCATTAATTTACTTTGCTATGGGTTTGGGCTTTTAGACCAGCTTCAATCTCTGGGTGAGTGACCCACATCCCGTGGTCGAGCACTTGCTCGTCCCAGGGAAAGATGATGAAATCATCGCTCACCAGAGAGGTAACCTGAGGGACCGGCGTGGCCCACGAATGACTGACCAGGCAGGCAGTCACTACCTGTGCCGCGCCCGAGACCAAGGTTGCTTCGCCCGCCATTGATAGCGTTGTGCCAGTATCAGCGATCTCATCGATCACGACCACCACCTTGCCAGCCACCTCAGGTGGAATGGGTGTCTTCCACTTAGGCTGCGCATGAAACACCTGATCATTCACCCGGCGGGTGAGACGGATGGGGAAGAATTCACAGCGCAGACTGCAAGCCACAAGTGTGGCGGGAAACAAGCCAGCGCGGGCGATCCCTAAGACCACTTGAGGTTGGTATGGCTCTATCAGTTCGCTTAATCTACGGGCCAGGGAAGCAAAGTCGTCCCAGGAGATGTGCCGTACTCCGATGCGGTGGGCGTAATCGTAGGGCTTCATAATAGTTTGCGGATGTGGACGATATGGTCAGCTTCGTGCCACACTGCCCGGCGCAGCAGCTTGCGCGGGCTCCAGAACTCGCCGGAAACTCCCACTACCTGCATGGAACCTGCCAAAGCGGGCAAGACTTTATCGAGGTTTGAGCGGACCTTCTCCAGGCGTTGGAATGGGTCATCAGGCACCTCCAAGCGGGGGAAGGCCAACCCCAGTCGGTCCTGGTACCACCACTCTGCTCCACCGATATGATTGAGAATGCCAGCGATGCTCCAGCGTTCGCCTGGGTAGGTGCGGGCGAGGATTACAGGGCTCAAATCAATCACTGTTTTTAAAAGATCCTGCCTTTCCCAGGCAAGTAAAAGAAGACCGCGTTCAATCTCCTCGGTGCTCAAAGGAAGCCAATCATGGCGGAACCAGGCATTCACCTCGTAGCCCTCCTGCGCCAATTCAAAATTATCATCGATGGTGTAGCAATCCCAGGTCTCTTCGAGGCGGTTTTCAGTGTCTGTTCCGGTCAACCAGCTCGCAGAAGTGTGAACGGCTATCCAATCACGATAATCCGTGATTGCCTGGGGGACCGCCTCCAGAGCCCCGAAGCCATCGGTTCCATAAGCGAAACAACCTGGGTGACCCAACACCCAGGCCTGAGAACGACCCTCGGTATTGTTTTCCAAACCAACCATATACATATCAGTCTCCGATCACATCCAGCGGCGATTCCGCATCCAGGTGGCCATTAACATGGGTGTACCTATGACGACGGCCATCATGATGATAAAAGGACCAATACCCGTCCAAGGTATCAGTTTTTCAGAGGTCGGCTGGAAGAAATTCATCCCATAGAATCCAACGATGAATGAAATCGGCATGAACACGGTGGTGATCATAGTAAGGGTCTTCATGATATCGTTCATGCGATTGTTGATCACGGAGAGGTAGGTGTCCAACACGCCGCCGACGAGGTCACGCAGACTCTCGGAGATATCGTGCAAGCGCACCAGATGATCGTAGACATCGCGGAAATAGACACGGTCCTTGGCATCGATGACAGCGTAATCGTCACGAGCGAGCTTATTCAGCACTTCCCGCAACGGAGACAACACGCGGCGTAAGTGGAGAGTGGTGCGTTTCAGGGTAAATATGCGCTGCACAATTTCAGTAGAGGTGCGGTTAAACACCAGATCTTCGACCCGCTCGATCTCTTCGTCTATCGCTTCCACCACCTGCATGTAATCGACCACCAAGCCATCAGTCAATGCATACAACACATGATCAGCGCCGCGTTTAAAATAACGCACATCTTTTTTGCAGATATCCCACACACGGTTGAGGGCTTGAATGGGCAGGTCATGGTGAGTGACGATATAATTCTCGCCCAGGAATACATCCAGCTCAATCGTATCAATATCGTCACTGGTACTGATATAACTCACAGCATGCATGGCGATGTAAAGGTACGATTCCCAGTCATCCACCTTGGGTATGTGGGTTTCATTCAATGCATCATCTACTGCCAGAGGATGAAACCCAAACGTATTTAACAACACCTGTTCAGTGGATACAGGTTCCTCACCGGTAAAATCCACCCATAGGACGCCTTCTTTATCCAGTAGGGCAGCGGCATAATCGTCTTGAGAAATATCGGACAACAAATCCCCATTCCCTTTAAAGAAGATGGCACGAGGCATATACCCTCCGAGTAAGAATTTTTTTAGAGCGGGCGCAACAGTATCGAAGCAGATTATACGTTAAAAAGAAAGGGTGCAGCAATTCTGGCTGCACCCGTATTATAGAAGATAAGATAGAAAAATCAGGCGGTAAATTTTTGTTTGAGGCGGGCGTTCTTCCCAGTTCGCTCACGCAGGTGATACAGTTTGGCCCGGCGTACCTGCGAGTGGCGCTGGATGATCACTTTCTCCAGCCGGGGTGAGCGAGTGAGGAATGTGCGTTCGACGCCGATGCCGTTGCTGGCAATGCGGCGCACGGTAAAACTGGCATCATTCCCATGCCCTCTGCGGCTGATAACGGTGCCGCGGAACTCCTGGATACGCTCAGTGTTGCCTTCCTTGATGCGAATATGCACGTTAACCATGTCACCAGTGCGCAATTGGGGGACATTGGGATTTTCAGGCTGCTCAACAGATTTTAATAGATCGTTCATGACGGACCACCTCTCAAAATTATACAGATAATTGCTTTTATTCAACACAAAGCCGCCAGGGGCGGCGAGGTGCAGGATTATAACATGGCACAAGTTATTTGAGAAGGAAATTATTACCAATTCGTCTTACTGTACCATCCGGATTGTGCCAATTATATTCGCCTTCAACCAATAACGGAAGATTTGCGCATCCGCTCGAGTAACGCTGCCAGCTCAGGCGGATACGGAGCAGTGAACTTAAGCCGCTGCCCGGAGAGTGGGTGAGTGAGCCTGATGGATTGGGCGTGCAGCGCCATGGTTACGCCTGACCCAACCGATGGATCGATTTGGCTGACATTATCCTTCTCTTGCTGGTCTGCCCTGCGAGTGTAGAGTTTATCGCCGATGATATACATACCCAGCGCAGCGAGATGGGCGCGGATCTGGTGTGTGCGGCCGGTTTCAGGGACAGCCTGCAGCAGGCAGCACTTTCCAAAACGCTCGATGATGGTTAAGTGAGTAACTGCGGACTTGCCAGTGTGTGGATCAACCACGGTGCGGTGCTGGCGGTCGCCATTTGCTTGCAGCGGTAGGCTGACCGTTCTTTCCTGCCAATCGGGGGTCCCGTTCACCAGGGCATGGTAAACCTTGGAAACCTGCCGATGTTCAAACTGGGAATTTAGCGAGCGGTGGGCGGAAGCTGAGCGGGCAAGCACCAGGACCCCGCTCGTATCTTTATCCAGGCGGTGGACGATCCACAGCGGACCGTATTGCTCTTCGAGCACACTTTTAATGTGCGGTAGGGTAGGGTTATACCCATCTGGCAGACTGGCAAGCCCGGAAGGCTTATTAACCACCAGCAAGGAATCATCCTGAAATATTACTTCGATTGAAATTCCAACTGCCATTGCATCCCTAGGAAATCGTTTATTTATTAACCAACTCCGAATTATCCAAAAAGTCGCGATCGCTTTCAGAGAGAGGCGCTTTTTCGAGCAAATCGGGGCGACGTTGGCGAGTCCGCAGCAAGGCCTGCTGGCGACGCCATTTAGCAATCCGTCCGTGGTCACCAGAGAGCAGTACCTCCGGTACACCCCAGCCGCGGAATACGGGCGGGCGGGTGTAGTGCGGGTACTCGAGCAGACCGGTGGCGTGTGAATCATCCCAGGCGCCCTCAGGGTCGCCCAGCGCGCCGGGGATCAGGCGGGTGATGGCGTCGATCAGCACTAGGGCGGGGAGCTCACCCCCGCTGAGCACGTAATCACCGATGGAGATTTCGTCGGTAACAAGGTGCTGGTGGACGCGTTCGTCGATCCCTTCGTAGCGGCCGCATAACAACCCCAGGTGGGGTTGTTGAGCGAGCTCCTCAGCCACCGTCTGGGTGAAGACCCTACCTTGCGGGTCGAGCAGGATCAGTGGGCAGCATGGAGGAGCGCCTAGCACGGATTCGACGGCCGTGAAGATGGGTTCGGGCTTCATCACCATACCGCCGCCCCCGCCGTAGGGGATGTCATCGCAGACGTGGTGGCGATCGGTGGTCCAAGAGCGAATGTTGTGCAGCTGCACTTCAACCAGCTTGCTTTCACGGGCGCGCTGAAGGATGCTGGTATCCAGATAGGGAGTGAAGACATCTGGAAACAGGGTAAATACATCGAACAAAAGGGGAGTAGTCATTTACTACGGATTCTAGCTGGAAGAGGTAGCTTTAGCAATACAAGGAATTGATAGCACTTATTTACCATCCTGGAAATATGTGGCTAATATATTATCCAGATTTTTAGATGTATGGTTTTTCAATATGCTAAAAAAATCACCAGCGGTGGCAATGTGATCAGCTTCTCGGCTGGCATAGTTTTTTAGGAAGGTAAAGAAGGCCTCGTCACCGATCATTGTGCGCAGGTCTTGGAAGAATTTGGCGCCGTTCAGGTAGACAGCGTCGCGATAGGGGCGAAACAGATTGAAGTCGTAAATCGAGCCATTCACCCAGCCGGCGGGATCATAAAAATTCACACGGTAATACCACCACCAGTCGACGATCGATTCACCCATGGCGGTTTGGTAATCGGCGTATACGTTTTCATAAAAGATATGTTCCGTGTAGGTGCACATAGCTTCATCCAGCCAGGGGACAAGCGCCTGGTCATTGCCGACAATGCCATACCACCATTGATGGGCGGTTTCATGGGCAGCGATAAAGGTCAGGTACCCCTGTGGAGTGCCGTCATACAGGTTATAAAACCCGCGGCTTAGGAAGAACAAACCGTCGTACTCCATCCCATCCAGAAAGTCCGCTTCGACCACGCTCAGAGAAGCATGGGGGTAAGGCTTAAATAAGCGGCTGTATAACTCGAGCGCAGCCGCGGAATCATGCAGCACCTGCTCACCGGCTTTTTGGTCATAAGGGAAGAAGTAGCTATTGACGATTACATCCCCCACGGTAGTGGATTGCAATACGTAATCCATACTGGCGGATAGGGCAAAGGCGCGGGCTCGTTCCATATGATAGAGATAACTCTCACCGTCAGGTTCAGCCGGGCTGGAGGCCGCCATCAATAAACCCGGGACCGCCTCAGCCAGTGACAACCTGATGTCAAAATTCGCCGTATCAAATACCTGGTGTTCGCCGAAGCCCCACTTGGGATGGACCAGCCATCCGCTGCCCGCCACGAAAGGAGGAATGTAAGGGTACCAATCCACAATGTTAGTCTGTTTCCCCGAATAGCCATAAGGGACAGGGCGGGTCACGTCGGAGGGAGGGGGAATCTCCGGCAGCTCTAGGCGGTAAGAGAGCTTTAATCCCACCTCTTCACCGGGTTGGAGAGGTTGGAGCAGGGGGATATGCAAACGGGCTTCCTGTAATTCATAGCCTTCGATGGCCATGCCGTCCGCCCAGGTGAGGGAGACCAGGGAAAAGCTCCCGGTCCAGCGGTTTGCTTCGACCACCAGGGTCAGGTCTGGGATGGCTTCAGAGGCGGAGCTTACATAGCTAATCGTTTCGGAAATGGTGAGCGAGTGGGCATAATAATCCAGCACGGCATCCAGGTTATATTGGGCAGGGATCTCATATGAGACGACCAGGGTGGGTGCAGCAACCGCGGGTGTGAGCTGGGGTGAAGCTGACTCTATGGGCTGAGACTGTGTAGGCGTAAGTCTAGGTGGAATGGTAATGGATGGAGTGCTAGTCGAATATGGAATCCTGGGTAGTGTTGCCGAGAGGGAAACCGGTTGGGTGGGATTGGGGTTGGCCGGAGTGGGATACACACAGCTGGCTAGAAAAGCCAGGCAAAAAAAGGTAACCAACAGGATTCGCCCCACATTCAGCCGCGTCCGCTTCGCATGCTCAGCGCTCATGCATTCTCCAGGGTCATGCATACTCGTAGAGTATAACACTCACGATTATGCATATGAGGAAAGCAGAAGATTGGGAAAACATTAACGGAATCAACCTTCCTAAGAAATGGTGCTACAGCGCACCAATCGAATACCGGATTTAATGCTACAGAGGAATTCGCAAATAAGCTAATAGGATTGCCATCAATAGGATAGCTATGAGGAGTAAGAAGATCATCACCCAAGAAATGGCGGAGCGAGGCTGTTGTGAGACAGAGACAACCTCCGGCGTAGGTGCAACGCGGATGGGCTGGGTGACATGGGCAGGATAGGGGACTTCCATGATCACGACGGTGATATTATCGTGACCGCCGCGTTGATTGGCAAGTTCGATCAGGTACCCAGGGCTATCCTCGAGTGGTGTAGTCTGGACGATATCATGAATTTCGGCATCTTGAACCAGGTCGGTTAAGCCGTCACTACACAGCAGCAGGCGGTCGCCGGGAAACAGGCGTAAGCCCTGGTTGGCTTCTGCCTGAGTATCATTTTCCTTTTCGCTCAGGCGCAGGCGCAAATCAGGGTTCAGCGGACTGGTGGTGCCAAGGAAGCGGCGGATGATATGGGCATTGGGATGCCCCTTGACCTGATCGGGTGTAAGTGTGCCCTGGGTGAGTGCTTCCTGGACCCAGGAATGATCGGTCGTCAGGCGGATGATCTTTGGCCCACGCACCAAGTACAGGCGGGAGTCTCCGACGGAGGCAGCATAGAGCCGGCTACCAATAATCCATCCGCAGACACAGGTTGTGCCCATCCCGCTGAATTTCGGATCCGCTTTGGCTCGATCGAGGATGATTTGGTTGGTATATGTCAGCGCCTGCTTCAAGACCTCGGCGGGTTGAGGAAACCGACTACCTGCGACATAGCGTTTTATCGAATCTACAGCTAGTTGTGCGGCAATCTCACCAGCATGGTGACCACCAATGCCATCGGCAAGCAGCGCCAGGACGGAGGGCGTATGGTCATCGTTCGTAAGTCGGTATGCCGAGACGGAATAGCGGTCCTCATTCACTTTGCCTTTTATCCCCGGGTTTGAAGCAGCAGCAATGTGCAGATGAGGGTGGGTAGCAGGGATCACTGGAGGGTCTCCAGGGGCGAGACAATGATTTTGCGCAGCTGACCCGGCTCGGAAAGCTGGAAACGGAAGCCAATCCTTCCCAAGTGGATGATATCCATATGGCGCAAATACGTTCCTGATGAAGCCACCTGTTCATAGTTGACCCAGGTGCCGGCGACAGTGCCGGCGTCGGTGATGAGGAATGTCTTATCTTCTTGATGTATGCGGGCATGCAAACCGTCGATCGATGGATCGACGATGACTAAGTTAGCAAGGTGAAAATCACTGCCGATAGTTATATCTTCGGTGGTAATCTGCAGCGGAGCAGGGATGGTGGGTTCATCGAACCCCACCAAAGGGATCAGATAAGCTCGGGCGGGGGCAAGCACTTCCTCACGTCTCAACCAGGGTAGGCGCTCAAACCAGCCCTTCAAATGAAAGGGCTCGTGCGGTGGAACAGCTGAAGCGGTCTGTGGTGGCGGGCTGGCCTGGTCTTTTGGCTGACTTAAGAGCTGACGGTATCCGGCTGGGCGAGTTTTTTCACCCCCACCCACCCAATTTCTGACCTGTCCGGGGTGTAAACTGGGGCGGATGCGCCCACCTAGGATGAGCATCAATACCAGAACTGAAGCTGCTACAACAGCGGCTGCACCAAGCAGCAGGGGTTTCTTTTGCGATACGGCGATAAACATGCCTTGGGCGGGGGAGGGGACGCTGATGTTGACCGTAGTTCCACTGGTCTTTCCGACCAACCCCAGATTGTCGGTAGCTTCAACCACCAGGGTATGCGCCTCATCCTGGGTGTAGGGGCGCAAATCCCATACCAGGCGATCGAAGGGAGGCTGGGTGTTCTCGACAGTGATGGCACCGTCCACGTACAGGCGCGTGGAAGTCAACGAATGGTTATAGCCATCCGGGAAGGCTACCTTAATTTTCAAGATCTGCTCGATAGGATTGAGGTCTGCAGATACTGCGGCAGTCCCAGGTGTAGGCTGGCTCGCATAAGTGCGCACAATTGCTTTAGGCGGGTCAAGCAGGGTCGGGACCGGAGGCTGGAGGTCGAGCTCGAAGGATTGCGGTGCAGAGGTAAGCTGCTCGGACGCAGTATTCACCTGGGCTGCCAGCTGATGGGTACCTGGGGAGGTGACCAGCGAGTCATACCCGAGCTGGTAGACGTAGCGCAGGGGCTTAAGCAGGGTTTCCAGATCGGGGACAGGATCGTCATGCGAGAAGGCGAAGAATGAGCCACGGGTCTGGTCTGCAAGGCTGCGCAGCTGATCGACCCCGGTGGTTTCGAAAACCTCTGGAGGAGCAAGCAGCCAGACGTTGATTTGGATATTCTGCTGGTTGGCACTCGAGATGATGGATTTTAACCCTAACGAAACGTCGGTTTCTTGGGGTGGGGTGATGAACAGGATGGCTCGTTTCATCCCCGGCCGGGCAGTGGGGTCGGAGGCCACTTGTATTGCCGCAGCGAGGACCTCCAGGCTGGGAACGGCATCCGTCTCAGCTGGCGAATAAGAATTGAGTGCGGCTAGGAGCTCAGCCGGGCTGGAGGAATGCGTCAGCTGCGGACCGCCCATTGTGAGCAAGCTAAAATCATCTACGCCGGGAGGCTGGCTCGTCCAGCTGCCAGCGAAAATACCTTGAAGCAGGTATTCAAAACGCGAGGTGCCCATGGAATCACGGATGTTGAACGAAGCGCCTGGGGTGATGGCGATCACAAACTGGACGCCGGGGCTCTGCTCCACCAGCTCGGTGACCGGCAGGGATATTCCATCCTCCTGGATGGTGACATCCTGTGGAGTGAGATCGTGGACAAACCCGCCGGATGGGTCATGCACATCCAGGTAGGCAGACAGATGTGGAAAATCAGCGATATCGAGAGAGGTTATAACGACGGTGGAACCAGATTGAGCCAAAGCACTGCCCACACAGACGAGGAAGATGATAAAAATGATGGAGGCGATGAGTATTAGCCGGCCGTGGTGAGCTGACATGCACGGTATTGTAGCACAACAGGAATCAAAAGGGCACGGTGATTCAACCACTGTGCCCTTGGATGTTTACGGAGTGGGAGTGACTTCGGGAGTCACGTCGGTTTCTTCGGGTGTGACCCCACCGGTTGGTACAGGAGTAACGCCTGCACCAGGCAGGGGAGTAGCTGTGGAAAGGGCGGCGGCATCGGCGGCGGTATTGGGCATGCCGGCCTGGATCCAGGCCTGGTAGATGGCGACCAATTCGGGGGGCAGGGCGCGGGTTGGAGGCATCGGGTTGCCCGCCTCGAGACCCTCAACGCGGTTGAGCATCTGCATGGTGTTGCACAACAGGTCACCCGCGATCAAATTCGGAGCATGGTCCCCGGTCTTAATCGAGTCATCATAGTTATCCATGATGTAATTGTTATTCTTCTTGCCGGCGCGGTGACAGGAGACGCAATACCGCTTTTGGATGGCGGAGATTTGCAGCTCATAAGAAGGCACCTGTCCCGGGGCAAGGGTGGGGATGGCGTTGGCCGCGGAGACTTCCTTAGGCAGCTCAACTCGGTCATCCCAGGTATAGCGCATGAAGGTGACCATGGCTTCGATATCGGACGGTCCCAAGGCACCACCGAAGGCGCGAGCGAAAGGTTGCATACCCAGGTCCTGCTGACCGTAGGAAATAGTATTATTGAGAGTCAGGTCATCGCGAGTGTACATCTCATCTTTACTGGCGATGGGTTTCATGATGAAACCTTCAAGCCCTTCAACCCCCTTGATCTCTCCACCCTCACCATTGGGGCCATGACATTCGGTACAGTTGACCGAATACAGGTCCTGCCCGGCGAGGATTTGTTCTGGGACAGTCCCAGCGACAGTGCCGGTCACCTCCTGAGCTGGGGTGGTCACCACTGCCAGGACGGTGAGGACCACTATTCCAACCACCATTACCGTCATAATGCCGATGGCCCATGGGCGGGCTTTCCAGTACCGGCGGGAATTTCGGTCAAAGAAAGGCAGAAGGATCAGGGCCAGGATGGCGACGATCGGGATGATGGTGGTACCGAGCCACTCAACTTTCCCAGGGAAATACTTGAGCATTTGGAACAGGAATAGGAAGTACCATTCCGGGCGGGGGACATAGGCTGAATCAGAAGGGTCAGCTTTGGGTTCTTGAGAGACACCGATCCAGGTGGCGAAGATGACCAGGACGATAAAGAGACCTAAGGTGATAACTACATCTTTATAGATAATATCAGGCCAGAACTTGACCCCGTTCTGCTTTTCCGCGGTGTATTTTTCTTTGTATAGTTTCTTTTGCTCTTCGTTCAAGGCAGTCTCCTTTAGTCTTCTTCTTTGGGGACTGAAGAGATTCCCAGGCGGATGACCATATAAAGGTGGGTGCCGATCAGTCCGGCGATCATGGCAGGGAACCACCAGATATGGACCGAGAAGAACCGAGCCAGGGTTACTGCGGATAGGTCACCGCCACCACGCAGCACCTGGTTTATGAAATTGCCGATGAAGGGCACAGTGCCAGCAATGGAAGTTGCTACCGTAGTTGCCCAATATGCCCGCTGGTTCCAGGGGAGCAGATAGCCGGTGAAGCCCATGCCCAGGGTGAGCAGAAGTAAGAACACCCCGGTGACCCAGGTGAACTCACGCGGATATTTATATGCGCCGAAGTAAAATGTGCGCAGCATATGGAAGAAGACGATCAACACCATCAGGCTGGCGCCCCAATGATGGATGCCGCGGATGAGCCAGCCGTAGCTGACCCCAGTCATGATGTATTGGATGCTGTCGTAGGCATGGTCGGGAGAGGGCACGTAATAAATGGTAAGCATGATGCCCGTGATGCCCTGGAGAACAAAGAGGAACAAGCTGGCGCTCCCCAGGGTGAACCACCAATTGACTTTTGGCACTTTACGGTCGAGGACTGTGGCGTAGATTGTCTTCAGTCCCAGTCGTTCTTCTAACCAGTCAAAGGTCTTTTGGAACATACCTAACTCCCCACGAAGTGAATGTAGAGGATATCGGCCTCGACCTTGGTCTCATATTGGTCAAGAGGGCGAGGTTGAGGGCCTTTTATGATCCCCCCGTTGATGTCAAAATAGGCATCATGGCAGGGGCAGATATAAGCGGATGATTCGGGTTTCCAGTTTACACGGCAGCTGAGATGAGTGCATTTATTGGAGAGCGCTAGGAATGAACCATCATCGTGTTGGATGATAAAAACACCATAACTATTGACGGTTTTCTCCCAGCCATTGACTTTGGTGCGGTTGAAATTGAATAAAGTGGGAGTGCCGGCGGGGTAATTTGCAGTCGGGCCTACCGGTATCCAAACGTCTGCAACCACTTTTTGGAGCGACGGGGCGACCAGGTAACCGATGGCCGGTATACCGATCAAAGCTCCCATCACTGTGCCTGCAGCTGCAGTCACAATCGCGACGAATTCGCGGCGGCTCATATGGGGGGAACTGGGCATGTGTACCTCCGGGTGAGCAATAGAATGATTCCAACCGTTAAAGTGGGGAAGACGATCCTCCTGATGGGCGCAATGAGCAGCTTGGTAAGCATATTGTACATCAATGACACAGGAGGACCGTCTTATCCCGCACGTATAATTGTAGAACATATCATGATATGATGATAAGGATAAGTAATATGAATAATCCATGAGTTTTATCACTAATACCT
>JBGOXS010000001.1:0-148209 GCA_041479245.1 Anaerolineae bacterium | reverse complement strand
GCCATTATGGTACTCATCTCAATGGCAAACCCATTCAAGACGTCCTTACCAATGGTGTTGACTGATATGGTTTATCAATCCCTTAAAAAGGGGACATCTCTACTTTGTAGAAAAAGGGACATTTCTACTTTGCATTGACAGCAAGGGAGGAGGGGCTTACAGTTTTGAAAGGGAGGAGAGGCTGGATGTGGGGAGTCATATTTCCTAGCCCCTCCCACCTTCCCCAAATCGATTTGGGGGTGGAGACAAAAATCCATCTGATATACTTACCCGCATGACGATAAGGGCGATCATTTTTGATCTGGGGGGTGTGCTGCTCCGCACGGCAGATTTTTCGCCGCGCGAACAGCTAGCATCCAGCATAGGTATAGATTGCGATGAGCTCGAGGAGCTCGTCTTTGGTGGAGAGTCGGGAGTCCGGGCGCAGAAAGGTGAAATCAGTGTGGAGGAGCACTTGGAGTACGTGCGCAATAAGCTAGGCAGCTCTCAAGAGGATTTCAAAGAAGTGTTGGATATTTTTTTTGCAGAAGATGTGCTGGATTTTGATCTAGTCAATTACGTGCGCAACCTACATATAATGTATAACACCGCGCTACTCAGTAATTCCACAAGTGACCTGCGCGAACGGATCGCGAAGAAGTGGCACTTTGAAGATGCCTTCGATAGCATGATCATTTCCGGGGAGGTTGGAGTATCAAAGCCGGATCCCAGAATTTTTCGTTTGGCCTTGGATAAATTGGGAGTTAATGCAGACGAGGCGATTTTCGTGGATGATGTGGCAGACAACGTCGATGCGGCTAAGGCTGCCGGGATGAATGCCATTCAATTCAAGACGCCTGCACAGGTACGAAGGGAAATCGAACAATTTTTAAATAGCGGATAAAGGTAGGGAGATGACGAAAATCCGAGCGGTGATCTTTGATTTTGGGGGCGTGCTGGTGAGAATGGTGGATGACCGCCCTCGTCAGCGATTAGCCCATCGACTGGGAATCCCATTATCCCAAATCGACAATCTGGTGTTTTACAGCGAATCCGCTCAGCAGGCATCTTTGGGGGAGATCAGCGTAGGCATGCATTGGGAAGCGGTGCGAAAGGCACTAGGTGTTCAGCCTCAGGATATGCCGGCTTTCCTGGAACAATATTGGTCGGCAGATGATGTGAACTGGGTGCTTCTGGACTTTATCCGAGGGCTGCGCCCCCGATACAAGGTGGGACTGCTCAGCAACGCCTGGGATGATCTTCGCCAGACACTGCACGAGCGATGGAATATCGACGGTTTGTTCGATGAACTGATCATCTCAGCAGAGGTGAAGATGGTAAAGCCAGACCCCCGCATCTTCCACCTGGCAGTTGATAGGTTGGAGGTACAACCTGTTGAAGCAGTGTTTATCGACGATATTGCAGAGAATGTCGAAGCTGCCAAAAGAGAAGGACTGCGCGCTATTCTATACAACGATTATCAGAAGACCGTGGATGAGCTTACCAAGTATTTGTCTCAGGAGTGAATAGCGGGATGTCGATGGTGGTTTTATCGCACTATCAGGCAAAGCAGGCATTGGATGCCCATCGTTCAGGGAAAGGGGTCGTGAGCATCTCCCTCGACCTGGGTAGAAGCATTATCGAATTAATCCTAAGTGATCACGAACTCCTGCTCCCTGGTGGCAGTACGATGGAATGGGGAGTGATTGAGAAGATTGCAGAATCTACATCCGGTTGTTACGTCATCGAAGACGGGGTTCCGCATACGGTACAGTTCTATTCTGAAGAAACTGACCGGGTGTATAGCCTTTATCCAACCCAGTGTGCACCCACTATGCTGGTGTCGGGCATCCCGATGCACCGCATCAAGGATACAGACCCGCACCAGGATACGCTGGAGAAGGTCAGGGCGATCAAACCCGTCGTTGGGCAGGTGTTGGACACAGCGACCGGGTTGGGCTACACTGCCATCGAGGCGGCTCGGACGGCAGAGCACGTCACAACGGTCGAGCTCGACCCAGCCGCATTAAAGGTTTGCCAGCTAAACCCCTGGTCACAAGAGCTCTTTGATAACCCGAAGATCACACAGTTGATCGGCGATAGTTATGACGTCGTGGCAGGGATGGAATCTGGGAGTTTCACACGTGTGATCCATGACCCACCGGCATCCAATTTGGCGGGCGATCTGTATTCGGGATTATTTTATCGGGAATTGTACCGGGTGATGCGTAACCACAGCCAGCTGTTTCATTATATCGGCGATCCTGAGAGCAAATCGGGGCGCAGCGTCACCGCGGGGGTGATACGCCGGTTGGAACTGGTGGGGTTCAGGCAGGTGAGTCGGGCACCGCGCGCATTTGGTGTGGTGGCGGTTAAGTAGGATTATGGTGCAGTATGAAAGCACTTGATCTTATACAGCTGCAAATAAGGCTAGAATACAAGCTGAATTCAAATGGGTGGTTGGTACCGTTCCCTAACTCAAGCGAACAAGCTCTTTATGTTGTGTACCGTCACGCACGTGGTTTTGAGTACTTTTTCAACAATCTTTTACCCGCAAGTCTTGAGGAACGATTATTGGACATCGGACCAACTGCAGCTTTCATCCAACCACACGCAGTAAGGAAACTAATCAATGATTTTTATCGACCCTGCAATGGAGGTGAAGAAGTCTTCTGGTCGGGATACTTCGAAAGTTCGCCCGGACCCATAGGATTATCATCAGTTATCCGAGAAAATGATGCTTGGGTTATAAAAGTCGAAGGTCAGATCGTTTGCCAGGCTGTAAGCATCAGGCAGAATGAGCGGTGTGCCGAGGTGTATGTAGAAACGCATCCTGCTTTTCGGAGGAAGGGTTATGGACGGCTGATTACTGCAGCGTGGGCACGTGATATGCTGGTTTCTGGGCGTATCCCTTTGTTCAGCTACCACATGAGTAACAACGCGTCAGCCGCACTTGCTAAAAGCCTTCGGGTGAGATGGTATGCAGATGCCGTTGTATTCGAACTAACATCCCGATAGAAGGGATCCAAGGATGAACTCAACCTGCTCAAGGAGTGGATCATGGACATAACCTCACTCAACCTGCATGAAGCGGCTGAATTGTTGAAATCCCGTCAAATCTCACCGGTTGAGCTTGCACAGGCGCACCTGGTGCGCATCGCTCAGCTGGACCCACGCCTGAACTGCTTCATCACGATAACCCCAGAGCTTGCCCTACAGCAGGCGCGGCAGGCAGAGGCGGAAATCGGGCAGGGGAATTACCGCGGCGCCTTGCATGGCATCCCTTTAACTTTGAAAGACCTCTACGAGACACAAGGCATCCGCACAACTGCGGGCTCGACTTTCTTTACCGAGTACATCCCCGAGGCTGATGCAGCCGTGGTGCAGAAACTGAGCGAAGCCGGCGCGGTGCTGCTCGGAAAGCTCAATATGCACGAGATTGCACTGGGAGTTACCAACGAAAACCCGCATTACGGCGATTGCTGCAATCCCTGGAATATTGAACGGATGACGGGAGGATCATCAGGCGGAAGCGCGGCCTCATTGGCGGCTGGGTTATGCATGGGGTCCATGGGCAGCGACACTGGTGGCTCGATCCGCATCCCGGCCAGCCTATGCGGAGTGGTGGGGCTCAAGCCGACGTACGGAAGGGTTTCCTTGCGTGGCGTAATTCCTTTGAGCTGGAACCTGGACCATGCCGGACCAATGGGCAGGTGTGTGCAGGACGTCGCCATCTTGCTACAGAGTGTGGCGGGGTATGATCCACAAGACGCCTGGTCCCTCGACATGCCGGTGGGCGATTACCTCAGTCTGCCAGAACAAGGGATAAAGGGCTGGCGGATTGCCCTAGCTGCCAATGATTACTTCACCGACCCAGAGATTGTGGATGGAGAAGTGCACGAAGCCATAATTCAAGTGGCTAAAGTTTTTGAAGAATTGGGGGCGATTGTTGAGCAGGTGTCCTTCCCGAATGCGATGGAAGCTGCGATGGTAAATGGCTTGATGACGCCCAGTGATGGGGCAGCCTTCCACCACCAGCGGCTGGCGAAGAATCCACAAGGTTTTGGGGCGGACGTACTCAAACGGCTGCAAGCCGGGGCAGCCTATAGCTCAACGGAATATATCCTGGCACGCCGTATGCAGACCATTCTGCGCTGCCAATATAATGAGTTCTTCAACGAATATGATTTGTTGCTGACCCCCACCACGCCGATTACGGCTCCCAAGCGAGGCGCCGTGGACCCAGTCGACCGCCCGAAACTGCTCACACGCTTCACCGCCCCATTCAACCTAACCGGCTTACCAGCCCTGTCGATGCCTTGCGGATGGTCAAGCGAAAAATTACCTATCGGATTACAAGTGGTGGGAAAGACCTGGGATGAGGTAAAAGTCCTCACAGCTGGCAGGCTATATGAGCAGGCACGGGGTTTACCGAGAGCTATCGCCTCACTCGCCTAAATTACGTAGTTCAATCGCTTGTTTAATGCTGGTTTGGGCGAAGAAGAAGACGAGGAGCAGAGTGATAACCATGACTACAAGATCGTAGGGATTAATCGCAATAGCGGTAGGGCCGATATTGAAATTGATCGCACTAATACCCCCAAAGAACATGGCGGTTGTGAGCATAATTGCCAACACTCTCACTTCAGTCGGTCCCAGCTTGCTGTATGAGATTTTAAATTCACCCATCACATTCATGCGCACATAAACCAGGACTGACATGGAGATGTAAGCGATACAACACATACTGGCAACCGAAAAACTGATGTAGGGGCTAAGACCCAGACCTAATATGATGATGATTTCGGTGACACAATCCGTGATGTGGTCGATGTAAAAACCATATTTGGGACGCTCGATATGGCGGAAACGCGCCAGTGTGCCGTCCAGACTATCCCCGAACCAATTGATGATGAAGCCCAGAGTAGCCAGCCATAAGAAGGCGGGATGAAAGCGGCTGAGTCCGTAGCTGAGGGTAATCACCAGCGCACCACAGATACCAATGACGGTCATCAGATCAGGCGAGGCCCACGCTGGCAGGTGAGCTGCCAACCATTGGAGCACTGGACGTTCTAACGGTCCAAGAAGGATGTCATTAACCCGAGTATGGTCTTTGATATTACTCATGCTATCTCTCCAATACCATCCTTGTTATGGCACCTCGTTCATAGCTTCGGGCCAGACTGGGAAGGTCATTTCCCATTGGCCTGGGGCTTGACGTATAAAACCCTCTGCAACTTTCAATACGTTCTCAGCGTTTTGGATAATTTCTGTGCGCCGGTCGGGATGTGGCTGCATTTCGATCGGCTCGGAGAACATGAAATGGTATTTACCATCCGGCTTCCAATGCACTGAGGCGACCATCATAGGGACCTTGGCTTTGAGGGCGATGAAAATGTGATGGATGGGGAGAGCAGCTGGACGACCGAAGAAGAGCGGGCGGTATGGGATAGTTTCATCCGGTCGATCGAAACCGGTCATGACAACGCCTCCGGCCTTCAAGCGTTTTATCGCTTGTTTTATCGTTGCAGGGTTGGTAGGAATGATATTCATCCCTTTTTCCCTGCGCATCTCGCTCTGCTTTTGATAACCCGGGTTCAACTCTGGTAAACCCAAGTAGATTGCCTTGACTCCGGAGAGACCCGCGGCTTGGCCGATAAAATCGAAACTGCCCATATGTAACCCTGCTACCACCAGGCCGCGCTCTGAATACTCAGGGCGTTTCAGGAACTCCTCGGCGATAGGATGGACATCAATGATCTTGCGGAAATTTTCCGGATTATTGATATTGTGATACAGGTCAAATATCGAGCGAGCTGTGGCACGGAAGTTTTCGCGCACTGCTTCATCGAGGGCAGCACGATCTAGGTTTTCGCCGCGTGCCACCCACTGGTTGAGGCGGGCAGCCTTAACCAGCTTCCAGTTCTTTCGGGCGACAATTCTATCCGCAGCAAATTCTGCAATCCACCGACCTAGCAGGTTGGGAGTATATCTACCGATGAGATACGCTAAATCTAAACCGTATCGGCTATTAATAATATTGCGTGGTTCAACGGTCATAGTGGTTCCGGTTGCCATGATTTCTCATTTTAACATGAACTGGTCGAATCATTGATGTTTTGAAAAAAAGAAGATTTCTGAAGAACAAATAGACTGTAACACTCAGTTAATGTGATGATATTCACTCGAAATATTAGCTGTTTATCGGTTACGATGGGTGTTAGCGCTATGTATAATGATTGGATAAGATATGTCTAAATTCGATGGATCGGTTGAGGACGGTACAGGATGAGCGAACCCATGAAGGCTGAACAACCGGTATTGGAAGTGAAGACCATGGCCAAAAAAGGACCTCGAGGCCAGGTGACCATTTTCGCCAATTGGTGCAAAGGTTGTGGAATCTGTGTTGCCTTTTGCCCCACGGGAGTGCTGGCGTTAGATGACGATGACCACCCCGTAGTGGTCTATCCCGAAAAGTGTACCGCCTGTCATTGGTGTGATACTCACTGCCCAGACCTGGCGATTATCGTTAAGAAGATGGAATATTAAGGAGGGCAGATTGACCGTTCGATTAATGCAAGGGAATGAAGCGGTTGGGTGGGGAGCGATTGCGGCGGGATGTAAATTCTATGCTGGCTACCCCATTACCCCTTCCACAGAAATTGCAGAGATGTTATCTAGAGAACTACCCAAGGTGGGTGGGAAGTTCATCCAGATGGAAGATGAGATTGCCAGCTTGGCGGCTTGTATCGGCGCATCGGTGGGGGGTTTAAAATCGCTTACGGCAACTTCAGGCCCGGGATTTTCGCTGATGCAGGAGCATATCGGTTATGCTGCCATGACCGAGGTGCCTGTGGTGGTTGTGGATGTACAACGTCTGGGACCCAGCACCGGGCAACCTACCAGCGCTTCGCAGGGTGACGTAATGCAATCACGCTGGGGCACACATGGTGACCATCCGATTATTGTCCTCTGCCCGGTGTCGGTCAGCCAGTCGTTTGACCTGACGGTGAAGGCCTTTAATTTTTCTGAGAAATACCGCACACCCGTGATATTGTTAACCGATGAGGTGATCGGACACATGCGTGAGAAGATCGAGCTGCCAGATTTCGATACGGTTGAGCGAGTGGAGCGTATTGCGACGGATGTGCCACCCGAATGGTACAAGCCCTATGGTGATTCGTTGAGCGATGTGCCACCCATGGCGAATTTTGGCGAGGGATACCGCTACCATATCACTGCCTTGTTCCATGATGTATTGGGTTATCCAACTACACGCCTGGATGAGATTGATCCCTGGATCGAGCGGGTGCACCGCAAGATCGAGCGAAATCTAAACGAGATCATTATGGTTGAAGAGGATTGTTCTGAAAATGACAAGACTGTCGTAGTCACTTATGGTGCATCGGCACGCAGCGCACGTCACGCGGTCAAGATGGCACGCCAGCGGCGCACCAAGGTCGGGATGGTCACCTTGCTGACCTTATGGCCATTTGCTGAAGATGAGATCAGCCGGGTGGCAAAAACCGCCAAACGGATTATCGTCCCTGAAATGAACCTGGGTCAGATAGCCCTGGAGGTGGAACGGGTTGCCGGGCGAAATAAGGTGGTAAGGGTAAATCGAGCCAACGGTGAGATGGTCACACCCCAAATGATCCTCGAAGCAATTGAAGACAGGTAACTATGACGACACAAGCTGAACATACCGAATATATGTACTTACGACCCACCAAGAAGTTCCCCAATGTGTGGTGCGCCGGATGTGGGATAGGCATCGTGATGGGGGCTTTGATCAGAGCGATAGACCGAATCGGGCTGGATAAGGATGATGTAGCGTTAGTTTCGGGGATTGGTTGCACCGGTCGCATGCCGGTGTATATGGATTTCAACACCATCCACACCACACATGGCCGGGCGTTGGCGTTCGCAACGGGGCTAAAAATCGCCAAACCGAAGATGAAAGTGATCACCATTATGGGGGATGGGGATGCCATGGCCATTGGCGGCAATCATTTTATCCATGCCGCCCGGCGGAATATTGGTATCACAGCCATTGTTGTCAACAATAACATCTATGGGATGACGGGAGGGCAGTACAGCCCAACAACACCCATCGGCGCAAAGGCTGCGACGGCACCTTATGGCAATATTGAACCCCCTATGCCTATTTGCGAGCTAGCAAAAGCGGCCGGGGCAACGTATGTGGCGCGCAGCACGGTCTATCATGCGGTCGAGCTAGACCGGTTCATTGAACAGGCAATTCGCAAGAATGGCTTCAGCCTGGTGGAAGCAGTGAGCTACTGCCCGACGACTTTCGGCAGGATGAACAAACTCGGCTCCACGGTAGATATGATGCGTCAGCTGAAGGAAAACAGCGTCACTGCCAGTGCGGCCGAGAAATTGTCTCCTGAAGAGCGTGAAACGAAAATTGTGCGCGGGGTTATGCACGACATCGAAAAGCCGGAATACACCGAACAGTATGAAGAGTTAATCCAAAGAGTACAGGCAGCCCAGGCTCCCAAACCGGTATAGCCCGAAGGAGACGATCAATGGCGACCAAGAAGAACGGTAATCGGATGGAAATCAGGCTAGCGGGTGAGGGCGGTCAAGGGATGATCCTTGCAGGCATTATCCTGGCAGAAGCAGCGGCAATCTATGATAACAAGAATGCCACCCAAACCCAGAGCTATGGACCAGAGGCTCGTGGTGGAGCCAGTAAAGCCGAGGTGGTGATTTCACAGGGTGAGATCGACCACCCGGAGGTGATCGTTGCGGATGTATTGGTGGCGATGAGCCAGGAAGCCTGCGATAAATATGCCGGTAACCTGAAGAAGGACGGCTTGTTGATCGTGGATCAGGAAAGAGTGGGTAGGGTGCCATCCAGCCGGGCGATCAAGGTGCCGATCACACGATTAGCACAAGAGAGCAGCGGTAAAAGCATAACGGCGAATGTAGTTGCCCTAGGGGTGCTGGTGGGACTCACCGACGTCGTTTCACGGCAGGCGATCACCCAGGCGGTAGCAGCGCGGGCTCCGAAAGGTACCGAAGAGATGAATAAGTCGGCGTTATCGGCAGGTTTCGCCGCTGCTGACCTGGTGAGTAAGAAACATACGCACAAGTCATAGAAAGGTATCGCGCTTTATGGTAAAACAACGCAGGATTATATTGGACGATTGTTATTCCTATAAATAAGTAATAACAGCTTGACGCAACTATCTTAGCGGTATAAAATATGTTCACAATTGAATATTTTCCAGCTTGAGTGCCATATCCCCCGGATGGGATGGCTTAAAGGCGAAGCCGGTAATTGAAGTTGGTACATAGTCCGGCGCTGTAGCGCAACTGTAAGGGATCTATTCCCCAGCCAGGTCGCCCGCCCAAGTTGGGTTCACCACCGCCTCGCTCATAGGAGATGTGAACGCATGCTTATCCCCGCCCGCATGATTTTCACCCCTGTCCAAAAAGCGACAGGGGTTTTGTTTTTATAATTTTAAGGTCGAATCAGGAGTACATTATGAGAAAAAAGATCGCAGTGTTTATTTCATTTTCCAGTGGTCTATTTTTGGTCATAGGATTGCTACTCTTATTCCAATATGGCACAGCACAAGCCAAGGCCGTCCCAAATCAGGCGGCTGTGATTGAATCAGGGATTACTTACCTTCAGACCCAGCAACAGCCAGATGGGGGCATGAATGGTTTCAGCGGTGTATCCGACCCCGACATGACCGCCAGAAGCGTGATCGCATTCAACGCAGCGGGGAAATCGCCGCGTGAAATGGCTTCCTCAGCGGGTAACTCAATGCTGGATTACCTGGCAGCACAGGCAATCACGTTCACCCATGATACAACGGGCACATTATTCCCTGGTCGGGCGGGCCTGCTTATTGCGGCAGTCAAGCTTGCGGGCGAAGATGCCTCAGGTTTCGGAGGGATGAATCTGGCAGGAGAGCTGGAAACGAGTTTCCACCCTGATACTGGCGCCTATAGCACCACAGCCAAGTCAGAATTCAGCAGCGGCGCTGCCAGCGACCTGAGCCAGGCATGGGCTACTCTGGGGCTTGGCATCGATGGTCGTAAAGTACCTGAATCCGCGGTCAATTACATGATCCAATCCCAAGCTAGCGATGGCAGCTGGGGAGCAGGTGACCCAGATACGACTGCTCTGGCAGTAAGCGCCCTGATGGCAAGCGGGAATGTGACCAATCAGGGTGAAGTCATCAAGAGAGCGATCCAATATTTTCATGACACGCAGGCACCCAGCGGTGGCTGGAAGCCTTCCTGGGATACCGACCCACTCAATGCCGATTCAACCGGATGGATCCTGGAAGCATTGATCTCCGCAGGAGAAGATATCCGTGGTCAAAGCTGGAACACGAAGCTAGCCAACCCATTGGATGCACTGATGAGCTTGCAGAAGCCGGATGGATCAATCGGTGGTACCTACGCCAACGCTTACAGCACCGCCGAAGCAATTATTGGGCTTGTGGGAATCCCACTTACCAACCTGGCAAACCCGTCAGCCAACCATCAAGCCGGACTGGTGATCTATTACGGGGAGGACAGCTATTTCACCACCTGCGTGAGCTTTACCGATAGCGCACTAACCGGACTGCAGCTGCTTGAGCGCTCAGATCTGGCGATTCAAACCGCGACTGACCCTAACAAGGGGACAGCGGTGTGTAAAATTGATGGGGTGGGCAGCCCATCCAGCGACTGCTTTGGCAGTATGCCGAATTACTGGTCGTACTGGCAAATGGGTGCGAACGGTTGGGAGTATTCCGTGACGGGTGCCGACCAGGCCAAGGTGACGGATGGCGCCGTGAATGCCTGGAGCTGGGGGACGGGAAATCCGCCGGCATTGATCACTTTCCAGAACACCTGCGAGGGCATGGCGATCGTTCTGCCCACTTCAACTCAAACTTCAGCCCCTCCAACAGGCACTCCGGAGCCCACCGCGGTAGCGACGATCGCCTCAGCCACACTACCTCCAATCGCAACACCAGTGCCTGCAGGATCGCGAAATACACCGGGCAGTTATATAGTGTATGCTTCAATCCTGCTGGTACTGGGTGTGCTGATCATCTACCTGTTCCGCTCGCGCAGGAAATGATGGCGATTTACCCGATGTCTGCCGGTCTAGAGGACTAAGCGTCCAATGAAATCCCGTTTGTTCAGCCTGGCGATTTATCTCACCGCCACAATCTCAGGGATGCTGGTTCTGCTATATCCATTCTTTCTGCCGGTCATCCTACGGCAGACGGGATTTGGTATGATGCGAACAGGCGAGATGCCGCTGATGATGACATTCTTGCTAGGCTTGTGCCTGGTGGCACTGTTGTTCGAAGCCCAGGGACAGATGGTAAACACCAAGCTAGTCGCTCTGCTGGGGATTTTGGTGGCGATCAACTCTGCTCTGCGATTTATCGAGACGGCTATTCCGGGACCGGGTGGATTTACTCCCATCTTTTTCTTGATCATCCTGGTGGGGTACGTTTTCGGCGGCAGAGCGGGATTTCTGATGGGTGCTCTCACCTTGCTGGTATCAGCGCTGGTGACAGGAGGTGTGGGACCATGGCTGCCGGCCCAGATGTTCACTGCCGGTTGGGTGGGTATGAGTGTCATCATCCTACGGCCATTGGTCACCGCGTTATCGGCAAGGAGAGCGCAGGGATCCTTCTTAAGCAATCGGATGGAAATCTACCTGCTGGCTGGTTTTGGATTGCTGTGGGGCTTCTTATATGGCGGGATTATGAATCTGTGGCAGTGGCCGTTCATCGCTGGACCGCAAAGTCAATCTTATGCTGCCGGGATGGGATTCCTGGCGACCGTGCGTCACTACCTGGCTTTCTACCTGGTCACCTCACTGGTATGGGATGCAGTAGCTGCCTTTGGGAACGTGCTGTTGTTATTGGCGCTTGGGGCACCGGCATTACGCGCATTACGCCGATTCCGCCATCGTTTCGAGTTCACATACACACCCGAGACAAGCGCGGTTACAGTCAGGCAGGGAGATAAATTGATCCCATGAAACAACCCTGGGCGTGGGTAAGCTGGTTGATTGCAACGATCGTGATCCTTTCGATCACACGTAACCCGCTGTACCTGCTGCTCATCCTGATGTGCGTGATCTTTGTTGGAATGAGCCTGCGGCAGTCAGGAGCGGAGACGGTCAGCCCATATTCGTTATGGAAATTGGCTGCATGGATCCTTCTGTTATCCACGGCGTTCAATGCCCTGACCTCGCACTATGGCCAGACGGTGCTGTTCACTATCCCAGGCAAGTTGCCGCTTCTAAGCGGACCAGTGACGATGGAAGCCATGGTGTATGGATTTACGAATGGGCTGGTACTTACCGGTATACTGGCGAGCTTCATGGTGCTGAACCTGGCACTCACCGTACGTGAACTGATCAGCCTGATCCCACAAGCGTTCTTCCCCCTGGCAGTGGTGACGTCGATTGCAGTCACCTACCTGCCTACCACCTTACGCCAATTCAGACAAATCCGCGAAGCGCAGGGTATACGGGGTCACCAAATGCGGACGCTGCGGGATTGGCTGCCGCTATGGATGCCCTTGTTGGTGGGCGGGCTCGAACACGCCATGCAGCTGGCTGAAGCTATGACGGCGCGTGGGTTTGCCAGCACGAGACCTGGCGAACAGCGCGGCGGAATTACCCCCCGGATTTTCTTAATCATCGGGCTGGTTCTGCTGGCGATTGGATGGATTGCACAGCTGGGTGGCGCGGGTGTGTATGGATTGGCTATAATCGTCTCAGGAGCACTATTGATTTTTGGGGGATTGTGGTTCCTGGGGAGAGAATCACCGCGCACGTCATATCACAGCCCAGGGTGGGGTTGGCAGGACTGGCTGAACATGCTGGTATCGCTGGTTGTAATGGCTATTTGTATTCTCCCTATGCTGGAGCCGATTAATCAGACCTTATTCTATGATCCTTACCCAACTCTCAGCTTGCCCCCTTTCAGCCCGCTGCTTGGGATGGCGATGCTTGGATTGCTGCTGCCTGGGGTATTTGCGCATTTTAAATCAACCCATGAAAAGCTTGATTTGAAAGCACGCAGGAGGGCGTCCCATGGCAGAACCGAAGTATGAGTATCATGGAATGTTGGCGCACACATGGGATCTCCTACGCGGCGATACCTCGGGCTGGGAGGACCGTGTCTTTTACCTGGAGATGATCCGTGAATCAGGTCAGCCTGCGCTCGACGTGGGCTGCGGGACTGGAAGACTGTTGCTGGATTACCTCTCTCAGGTTGTAGATGTGGATGGGGTGGATATATCCCCTGAAATGCTTGATTTGTGCCGCCAGAAAGCTGATTCGATGCAGCTTAAGCCGATAGTGTTTGAGAGCGACGTGGTCTCCATGCATTTGCCACGATGCTACCGGACGATCATCGTCCCATCCAGCAGCTTCCAGCTGGTATTGGACCCTGAGGATGCGAACAAAGCGATCTTGAATCTGCGTGCACACTTGCTACCCGGTGGAAGCCTGGTGATGCCTTTCATGCTGCTTTGGAGGCGTGGTGAACCGCTCTTAAGCTCCTGGCACCTCAACGGAGAAAAAGTACGACCTGATGACGGGGTACTGATTAAACGCTGGACTCGTAGCCGGTATGACCCGGAAACCCAATTAGAGCATACCGAAGACCGGTTTGAATTACTGAAGGACGAAGTCATCATTGCTGAGGAGCACCACAAACGTTCTTCTGCCACCAGGGAATATACTCAACAACAAGCCCGTGATCTCTATATGAATGCGGGGCTCGTGGATATTTTCATCTATAAAGGGTTCACCCTCCATCCAGCCTCTGCGGAAGATGAATTATTTTCAGTCACGGGGAAGAAAGCTTGAAGTTATTCAACCTGCAGAAGGACAGGATATGGCGGGTGCTTAACATGACAATTGGTCATAGCTTCCAATCAATAAACAGCACGATTGGAAGAAGCCTTCTGCCAGAAAGATGATAGACTTTACGCAACTTAGGAAGATTAATTATTTACCAATATTTTCTCGTAAAAAGCTGAACTTATGGGGGTTATAATTATCAGGCATTTTTAACGTAGGGAGAGGGAAAGAAAAAATGTCTGAGATGTGGCAAACCAATATCCGCAAGTACCGCGACATCATTGAGACAAACCAGGGACCCAGAGTAGTCAGCGTGGTCTCGGGTAGCACAGCAGACCGGGATTACTGGCAAGACAGACTGCAGAAGACAGCCCAGGATGTATTCAGGGCTGATGGGGATACGATGATCATCTCCAGCCAGGAGACATCCCGGAAGGGCAATTTCTTGGGCAGCGTCAATGCCTGGCTGGCGATACAGCAAGCCCTGCAGGGTAAGGCAAAACCGCCGGTGATTTTGATGAACATGGTGTTTGGGCAGGGTAAGCGGTTGAGCCCATTCACACAGGCGCTGACGAACCGAAAGCCAGCATTTCCGACGCCGATGTGTGCCTCCAATGGAGAGGTATTCCTTTGTACGGTGGATGCAGCTTCCATGTCTGCCACGCTGTGGCTGCACCACTTGGAAACCAATGGCTTCCGCGGCATGGTGATCAAATGGGGAGATGAGGCAGTCATCCCGGGGAAAATCTGGGCCGACGGTGCTACCAGTTACGAGGACGTCGATGGGATCCGTTTTGTGTGGCAGACGGAGCCCACCGAAGACCTGGCACGTGAGAAGGAGTGGGTGGAGTTCGACGCTCGTACCTACCAAATGACCTACCAGTTCACCAGGCAAGCACTGGATGGACTGCGAAAGAGGTTAGCAGGCCGTGGGCAGGACAGGCTGATCGGTGTCAACCTTGGCAGTCTGGGGATCAGCTACCGCTTGATGGAAGTGGCTGAAGAGGTCTTTAAGGAGGAGGTTCCCGCAGAAGGTAAGTGGGTGGATTGGGACCCGTATACCTGGATTGCATTAGCCTGCCGGAGCGAAGCAGAGTGGAGCGCAGAAGCAGCCTTTGAACAGCAGATCGGTAAAAACGGGATCCGTGAGCTGGAGATGCGCCTGCCGAATTTTTACCATAAAATCGAAGAAATGCGGACCCTTTTCCACAAGCGGCACGGTAGGCAGCCGATGATCAAGGTTCTGGATTTCGGCCAACCGTTCTGGATGGATTGGGGGCTGCACCTCAGCTTGAGGCGCTCATTGGAAGCTATGACCACGGATTCGGAGCAAGGTATAACCCTGCGAGAGCTGTTCCAGCTGCCGCATGAACGCGACCGCAGAGGGAATATTATTGTACGCAGCTCTATCGCCACAGGAGCGGATATCCGCGATTCGCTGCTGGTCGATACGACCATCACAGACCTAGGGTCAGTAATGCGGGGAGGAGTAGTGGTGGCAGGCAGACACCGCAAGCTGGAGATGCCATACGGAGGCATCGCTCTATTTTGCGCTGCAGACGCGATGAAATTCAACGGACCACATGCCATCGCGTTTAAGTCGATCGGGGATGAGCTGCAGCTTGAGAAAGGAGACCGTGCAACCTGCCTGTTTTATACTCAGGGCAGCATGGAGATGCGCTCGAATGAGTCGCTGATCAATTATGAGGGAGAAAATTATTCACAGCCGGTGATGGGCAACTCAATCTCATTCGAAGAAGCAACCAGGCGGATGTCTGAGGAAGATACCCGCCTGGTAGAAAGACGCTGGCTTGACCGGTGGTCAGACTATATGAAATAATAATACTAGGGCTGGACTAAACCAGTAAGCGTCTGGATCGATGCTGGATCGGGGGCGGTGATCCAAATCGTGGTATCTCCCGAAAGATATAAGGTGGTTACGCCAACATCATAGGTCCAGGTGGAGGTATTGCCCTGCTTGGTAGAGGTTACCCCATAGCGGGCATCGGCATATTTCTCGAAAGCAAAAGCGAACTCGGCTGCGTCGTTGGAGGTATCCCAAACGCTCTCCATCACGAAGGCTGTCTGACCTGTGGCATCGTTGTGGAGTACGACGTAATTATCACCACCCCAACCTGCCGCGGCAGACTGGGCGGTGTTGTCATCCAGGCGAGCCTTTTCATTAACTCCGCGCGCCAAGATCAGGTAGGTAGACCATTCACCCATTTGGTTGCGCGTAGACTCTCGCCAACCCTCCCCCAAGGAGTTGGTCAGGTCGGGTAAAGTCACCGGGATGGGCTCGTCGTAGGTGTAGAGATTGGGATGCAAGATTTGTTCGGTGGAAACCGGTGGATTCTGGTAAACCGCGTCCACAGCTGGCCAGCCGCCCTGATTATAGATATCCTGGACGAACGTCGCGCCCTGGTTATAAGGAAAGACGAAATCCTCCTTCAGGTATGCCGGTGCACTGTCTAAGACCGGGCTTTTAAAAGAATCGTAAAAGTCAATAATTTGCTTTTGATCCAGATTTGTGGCGTAATTCTGGTACCAAAACGTCTGAGATAGTGTGGCGTCTCCTTCTATTAACGCTTGAATAGCAGCGCAACGTTCGGTATCCACTTTACAGGAATTATCGTTAAAGTTAAGCCCATTTTGGATATCGTAGTTCTGGTCCTGAAGAGCATGCGTGAACTCGTGCGAATAGGTCAGGCGCTCCGGTCCCTGGAACCCCTGCCCCTGGACGATGAACATCTCCTTTGTTTCATTATCATAATAACCTGCAACCTCCTCACTGAGCAGTTCGATCATGAATCCTCGCAAGTCAAAACCGGGCTCTATTAGGCCAATGGTTGATTGCTCGATCACATCATCGGCAGCTTGTTGATCATTGTAACCTGACTGATAATCGTTGATCGTATTTTGGTGCAGCTCATCGGGAGAAAGCAGCACCACCGGCACCGGATGGTTAAGCTGCAGGCCGCGTTCCTTTATCACCTGGGATTGGATCAGGTTGATCTCGTTGGTGAGGGATGTATCCAGCACAGACGTGGGGTAGGGAGTCTTGGTCGGTGCTGAAGTGGATGTAGCTGTACCCGGGGCAACCGGAGCCTGGGTAGTGCCTGGTTTCGGGGTGGTGGTAACCTGGGGAATCGGAGAAGATGTGCTCTGTGGAACAGGAGAATTAATGACCTGTGGAGTTTGAGTGGCTGTGCCAAAGAAACCGCAAGCCAGGGAGCTCAGAAGCAGAAAAATAATGATGACATATCCACGATGCATGGAACTCTCCTCAATAAAGTTGTTTGGGAATATTAACCTCCCGCAGCAACTGAAGCTGCGGGAGGCGGGTGGAACAATTAGAGTAAATAATTAATGATGGTGGGCAGCTTCAGCAGCTTCAGCCTCGGCTTTGGTCTTGTGAATGGTTCCATCCGGGTGATTGGGTGGGGAATAGATGGTATAAAGCTTGAGCCGCTCCTTGGATGAAGTGTTGATCACATTGTGGAAGGTGCCAGCCGGGACGATGACCGCGTCACCACTATGGACAACGTGCTCTTCCTTCTCATTGAACACGAATTTCGCTTCTCCTTCCTCAATGCGAAAGAACTGGTCGACGGTGTGGTGGACCTCGTCGCCGATCTCCTCACCCGGCTGCAGGCACATGACGACCAGCTGGGTATATTTGCCGGTGTACAGCACCTGGCGGAAATAATTATTCTTCTCAGTCAGTTTCTCAATATCGCCAACATAACCTGTCATAAAATTTTGCCTCCTGTATTATCTTGTGGATTGTGCGCTGTCCGCAAGTATAGCATAAGACGGTTTGGATTTGGTAAATTTTGAATCCTTGTACATCAGAAGAATATATAAAAAAGAGAAGGATATTATTTCTCCTTCTCGTACTTTAACTCAAGTAATAATCCTTATTGCCCTTAATCTCCCAACGTCGCCTGAACCTGGATCGGTCTGCCATTACGGTTAATGGTAAGCGTGACTGTATCGCCAGCGGAATAGTGGAACAGGGTGTTGATGTAGGCGTGAGTCTCATCCAGGGTCGTGTTATCGATTGCGGTAATGATATCCCCCACCTGCAGTCCGGCCTGGCTGGCGGGACTATTGGCAGCAATATTGGTGATATAGACTCCGTATTGGACCGGCAGGCGGTAAACCGCAGCGACACGCGGCGTGATGGGCTGCCAGCTAATGCCCAGGTTGGGGCGGGAAACGTGACCATTTTGGATGATCTGCTCAGACACAACCCGGGCGGTGTTGATGGGGATGGCGAAACCAAGCCCTTCAGTAACGGTGCCGGTGCTGCTATTGCGGATAATCAGAGTATTGATGGCGATCACTTCTCCCGCCAGGTTGACCAGCGGACCACCTGAGTTGCCCTGGTTGATAGCGGCATCAGTCTGGATCAAACCGTCGATGGTATACCCCTTACCGGTGTCTATCGACCTGCCGGTAGCACTGACCACACCTACGGTGACGGTGTTCTTGAAGTCACCCAGCGGTGAGCCGATGGCGATAACTGTTTCGCCGGGGTTTAAGGCATCAGAATTACCTAATTGAGCTACTGCGGGCACAGTTCCGGTGATTTTGAGCACCGCCAAATCTGAATATTGATCTGTGCCCACCAGGGTGGCATCCTGCTGGCTGCCATCGGCGAAGATAACCTGAAGCTGCTGAGTGCCTTCGATGACGTGATTATTGGTAAGGATATAGCCATCGGAAGATATAAATACCCCGCTGCCGGTGGAAGTTGAATCACTGGTATAGCCGAAGAATGTCTGCTGGCCGGGAATAGTGCCAACGATGGTCACCACAGAAGGTCCTACAGTTTGAACGGCCTTGGTCACCGCGGTTTCAACATCGGTGGTGTTCACATCCAGGGTTTGGGTTTGGCTGGCAGCAGGAATCACCTGTACTGCTACCGGTGTAGGTATTATTGTGGTGGATGGTTGGGATTTGCTCATCAGCTGGTAGACGACGATTCCGCCTGCTATAGCGCCGAACAGGGCGGCGCCACCAAGGATGATCATAACGAGAATGAATCCGAGCAGCTTTTTCCAAGTCATGCTAAACCTCCAAATCGAAGAGAATACTCTTCTGTTCTCCGGTGTAAGTATAAAGGGAGCAGGTTCAGAAATTATTAAGATTAGATTTGTGAATTATGTAGATGTGCATTGCAATCCTGACTCACCTGATGATGAGTTCTATGAAGTAAAGAAAATGGTAGAAAAAGAATCGGTCTCACCATGTTCGACCCCATCGATGGTGCTATATTGATTTAATAGCAAATTCTAGAGAAACAGTGCCGACCTGAGTACTCAAAGTTGAATAATGTGAATATAAGCAGGATTACCGAACGGTTCAAAGAAAGACTTTCCATCCATTAAGCGAGAAGCTTGATGATGTATCCATAAACTATTCAGTTTGAAAATATAGAAGTTTCAGTCATAAAAACTCGAGTATATTAAGCAAACCCTAATGCCTCGATCAATCGCCTGGCTTCCAGATAGCATATAATGATTAAGTTCGATACTGTTGGGGAGGAGAAATAACATTTACAACGAAAATCGGTTTTCCACTAGAACCTTCAAGAAGTCCGTAAAATGGGTCATCCTGGGAATTGGACTATATTTGCTGGTTGGCTGTGCGAGTGTTTCAAACAACAGTCCGTCTGTCACTCCAACACCAGATAATGCCGCTCTAACTTTGACTGCTACAGCCCGGCAAACAGTTCAAGCTCCCTCAGTGACACCTACCCGGATGCGAACACCTCACCATACAGCGACTCCTGATATAAACTCAAGCCAAACCACCGCTGTTTCGCCCGCATCAGGTACAGCCCAGCCTACAATAGCTACGCCGACAGCTGTGACCACCCCAGCCGCAGCAAGAGTGACGCCTCCCGGCAAGATCAAGACCGTTTTCATCATCATGATGGAGAACCATAATTGGTCAGATATCCAGAATAACCCCTCCGCTCCGTACATCAACCAGACGCTATTGCCTCAAGCTTCTTATGCACTACGGTACTTTAACCCACCGGGCAACCATCCAAGCGAGCCGAATTACTTGTGGCTGGAAGCAGGCACGTCCTTCGGAGTGCAAAGTGACGACGATCCGCAAAGCAACCATCAAAGCACCACAGATCACCTGGTGACATATCTTGAGCAGGCCGGTTTCTCGTGGAAAGCTTACCAGGAAGGTATCAGCGGTAAGGTATGCCCACTAACAGAAAAGGGATTATATGCCCCCAAACATAATCCTATGGTCTTCTTTGATGATGTTACCCATCGCAACGATCCAAATTCGGCTTACTGTATTGCACATGAACGGCCATACAGCGAGCTGCAGGCGGATTTGATGAGTAACACTCAAGCGCAATATAACTTCATTACGCCAAACCTGTGTAACGACATGCATGACTCAGACGGTTGCCAGACCACCGATGCTGTCAAAAACGGAGACACCTGGCTTTCCACGCAGATCCCAATAATCATGGGATCGCAAGCCTACCAGCAGGGAGGGGCCATATTTATTATCTGGGACGAGTCAGAAAATGGGGATCACCCGATCGGGATGATCGCGCTCTCCCCGTTCGCCAAGGGCGGGGGATATACAAACAGCATCCACTATACTCACAGCTCCACATTACGCACGGTCGAAGAGATTTTCGGTCTCACCCCGCTCCTGGGGGATGCGGCGAATGCGACCGACTTGAGTGACTTATTCAGCCAATTTCCATAAAATAAAGAAGGCCAGGAGAGCATCGATGCTCCTGACCTTCTGGTAAACTAATCCGACAATATTATGGTGTCACTACTGGGCAGGCAGTAGCTCCACTTGTAGTGCATACGATGCGTCCCTGGATTAAAGGGCTGATGGGGGTATTCGCTGTGATGTAGTCTGCTAATACCTGGTCCATGATGTTCTGAGTGGTACCGCGCGCATAAACGTTCAGATAGCCATCACCACCTGTTGCCATGAAGTCATTCTCTGCGATCGTGTAGGTGGAGGAAGCTGTCAAGTCGACCGGTGCACCGGTACAGGACCCATCCGCAGCCTGGCGTACTGCACTCAAGACTCGGCTGCCCGCTGGAGCGGAGATATCATAGGTGAAGCACAGACCCGAGACCTGGGGGAACCTGCCTTGAGCGCTCGGCATCAGCGAGACTCCGTTCTCCAGGAATGTCTTCAGCTCGGCACCATTGATAGATACGGTGAAGACGACGTTGCCGAACGGAAGCACTGCCAGTACCTGCCCCCGCGAGATGGGGTAAGGTGGAGGGGTGTATGTCGGGCAGAAGGTAGCGCCAGAATCGCAGGTCAGGTTCGCGCGCAGTCCGCCTGAGTTCTCGATGGCAAAATCGGTGTTGTAGGTCTTGCGAAGAGCGTCAGTGGTTACATCACCGATTAGTGATTCACATAACCGGCCATCCGCTCGGCCGCAAGCGTCACTTCGTGGGATATACCTGGTTGAGTTGCCTATAACGATGCTGAAGATGGGCGCAAGTTTTGCGTTCAGCTGGTCGATCATCGCCTGGATGGTAGGATCGGCGGTCACACCGATATCCCACGGCTTGTGGAAATCGGCAGTCTTATAAATCACCCGCTTGGTATTCGTGTCGATGACCAGCCGGATGCGGTTAAAACGCAGTCCTGCATTGGGGGCTTCCGTTACCAGCTTGCCATCGGGACGGTAGGTGATGTACTCGCTGTGGGTATGACCACCAAAGACTGCATCTACGCCCACTAGCTGATCTGCCAGAACGAGCAAAGGGCTGGTGGGGAGTGGATTCAGGATATCCGTTCCATCTGCGCCAATATGCCCAACGGCGATAATGGCATTGACCTTCCCTTTTGAGAGCAGCCTCTGAGCTTCCGCATTGATCGCTGCTACAGGCGGGGAAACCTTGAACGGGTCGAGATATCCCGGGAAGATCAAGGTTGCCAGCTCGGGCAGAGTATAGCCGATGACGCCCAGCTTAAAGCCTTCAAAGTTATATACCTGAGAAGCCATCCACTGTGGCGGTAGCTTGCCATTCGATTGGAAAACGACGTTTGACGCCAGGTAAGGATAGTTCGAAGCCGGGATAAGCACTGTACGCAGGTATTCAGAACCGCGGTCGAAGCTATGGTTTCCGAGTGTATCGGCAGTGAGGCCCATATCATTCATTGCAAAGATGGAAGGTAGGTCGCCAAAGAAGTTCGAGATGGGTGGCGAGGCACCGACAGTATCTCCACCTGATAGGGTGATAACGCTGTAATTCCCGCCTCCAGTGGCTTCTCCGCGGTATAAATCAAACCACGGTTTTAGATACGCAGCCCCACCGATAGCGAAGGATGGACCCACAGTATCAGCAGTCTGAGATAGTGGGGTGATCTGCCCATGGAAGTCACTTATATATAGAATGTCCGCTTCCTTGTACTGCCCTGGATTGGGCAGTAAGTTATAGAGGATCTTGCCGCGAGCGTTGATCGGGCCAGGGATCTTCAACAGGAAGGAGAGCGTCGGGGCGAGATCCACGGCACGAACACCGGTTATAGCTCCCTGATGGCGAATACCTGGACCCGCGGCGACAAAGGTGGCATGCATGTTCACATTGTTGGCAAGGTCGACCATTTCCGGCATGTAACCGTGCTGACCGTAGAACTGGCTGAAGGCGATGGTCTGGCCCTTGGTCGCCGCGTCGAACTGGTAAGGCGGCTTGAGCACGACCACCACATCGCCACTGCGATTCGGATGCAGCGAGTCAGAACCATCGACATTGCGCAGCTCTTCCTTCATCATGATTTTCAGAACCACCTGGGCGCCAGGGTTGGCAGGATCGGTCAAGCCCTGGAAGGCGTTGACCACAGCTGTTCTTACCTGTTCATAAGTTGTGCCAGCTGGAAGGGAGGTATTTACATAGATCTGAGCCGTTCCGCCTGCCCAGCAGGCCTTCGCCAGGTTGACCGCTGTAGCGCCGGAGGCGGCGCGGCAGTTGCTGCTCACTTCAGGAGACTGCAGCCCCGCGTCGGATAGAACCTTCCCGGCCTGGACTGCCTCCCATTGGGCACCGAACCCGTGATCTGAGGTCGCAACAATGGTGGGATTCCCACCCATGAGTGAGCGCGCCAAGGCGAGGGTAGCATCGGCCTCCGAATATGCCTGGCGCAGGTAGCCATCATAGGTCGGAGCTTTTACGGGGTCAAAGTGCGTATTAGGCACTCCGTTGACAACGGCAGGGCCGGTGAGGGCGAGGAACTGGTGTTGGAATTCGTCGGTGGTCGCAGTTCCCAGCATCAACAAGTCAGGCTTTACATTTAGTGAGTTGATGATGAAATCCAGGTATGCCCACTGAGCGTTCTTCCACATCAATCCCTGTTCGACATAGGTTGCATCGTCGATAATTCCAGATTCCTGCGGAGCATAGTCGCCTCCAGTCGCGCTCGGGAAAGTGGCATTAAGGGTTTCCTCGAAGGCTACAGACCCTGCCGTGCCCAGTGCATTGTAGGTTGCATTTGCCCGAGCAATCGAGGTGAAGTAAATCCGGAATTTCGAGAGGTCCGGGGCAATCTCCATCGCCTTCAAGTAGAATCCGCCGGTCTTACCAGCGGGAGACTGGACCTGAACCTTGATGTCGGCCCACGCGCCAACGATTAGATCAGCGACCGCCGCGCTCCCAACCTTCACAGCGGTGTTTGGAACAACCAGCACATGATCGTAGTTCGTCGTAGCGTCGTTCGTTGAATCGTAGATGTACAGGTCGTACTTGCCGTTCGCCGGTCCGGCAGCGTAGGGAACGACATCCAGCTGTTGCTCTTGAGCAGGGCTGTAGGATGTTGGGACGTTCGTCCAACCGGCGGCGAGGGCGAGAACAACACGCTCGTACTTGACGCCGAAGGCATTGGCGCCTGCAGGCTGTCCGGGAAGGTCATAATTCAGCAGGATGCCGCGATTGGAGAAGAAAGTGCGGTAATCCACCACAGGGCCATTAAGGGCCGGTACCAGGTTGCGCGAGCCAGACCATTCGACCGAGACTACCACTTTGCCGGCCCGCTCGGCGGCTTGCTGGATCGTATCCGCCTGCAATATGCCGTTGGTGAATGAAGATGTGGAGTTGTTGAACGAAGCATCACCGGAGCGGAAGAAGGTATTGTTGGTTGAGCCTGCTTCGCCTGGGTAGGCACCGGTAGCCAGTGTGTACCAGCCGACCCCGGTGTTGGGTGGAAAAGCTTGTACCAAACCGTTGTCGCCTTTCACACCTTGATCCATTAAACTGGCATAGGTGGGCATGCTGCCTTCAGCAGCATAGCGCTCCATCAAATCCGGGCGCATGCCATCGGCAGCATAAAAGATTGCAGTTGGGTTAGAGTCTATTTCGGTACCAGCCTGGCTTAAACTTGCGACCGGCATGATACCAACCAATAACACCAACGCCATGGTTAAATAGAATATTCGTTTCACGTACATCCTCCTCTCATTGATTTGTACGCAATATTAAATTGTTCGAAAGGGAATCCCCTGTGATTCATCGTTCCATGACTACAGAGGGGACATTACTGACGTCTTAGAACAGATAAACCGGTGCGAACACACCTCCTTTCTAATTACCTGATATGGCTGGCAATAATCAATGATCTCCCTGTAGATCCATTCTGAGGTAAGTAATCTAACCTCGATTTAGACCATGCCTTCATTATAGCAACTATTTTTGACCAAGTCAACGAAAATCACTCCTCGGGAATCCTAAGTTATGAAATTATGGCGTTTAGCGAAAAATTTGTCAAACCACCAGGCAGATAGGTAAACAATAATAAATAAGCACCCGGACAAAAAGTCCGGGTGCCCTTGGTCATACCCTAGACACAAATCAATTTATTGTTACTTACCTCCCTACTAATGGGAAGAATAATGGGTAGAAAGTCGTATAGAAAAACAACCGGCCTTCGATGGCAGGCGACACGATGCCCTTATATTTGATATAGTCAATCACTGCATCGCGGACATAATACTGTGTGTCGTGCACTATCTGGCTGAGTGGCCACAAGCTGACACCATTATCGTTGAAGTTACAGGACCCTGCTGCCAGGTAGTTCACAGTGGAGACATTGTAGTACGTTCTCCAGTCATTGAAGTCTACATGTTTGTTCTTAATTATCAAATACTTTACATTATTGCCATTCGGCAAGGCAGGATAGGTATCCATATAACTAATTCCACCGATTGAGTTTATGTCAATCATGCAGGTGGTATAGTAGGAATAGCCACCATAGCCGGTGACATACTTATAGTAGTAGTAGTTCCTGTAAGCACGTTCCAGCACTGCTTTAAGCTGAGGCCCATTCATGCTTATGACAACCAGGCTGTTCTCGTAGGGCATGCCGGCAAACATATCTGAGATCTTTAAAGTATATGGATTGGCAGGAGTTGCGCCAGCAGCCATCAATTTATTGGTCATCGCCCCAGAGAGGTGGAAGTCAACATCAGTAATGCCTTTATTTGCCAGCTCCCAAACAGAAGCGTCTGCTTGCAGGTTGGCACCATTCGTCTCTTGGGTGAAAGCCAGCATTGTGTCAATGGGTACGGTGGTCTGGCCGACAACAGTGTTGTTATATGCGGCGATTGTGTCAACATAGGGCTGTAGTAAGGCTTTCATAGCTGGATCTTCAGGAGTGCTCATGGTTACTGATATATATTGGCCGGCTTGACTGACTACTTCAAAACCCCCACCCGCCTTGGAGCGTACCCCTAATATGACCTCACCCAAGGTGTTGTTGTAACGATAAGCCTGATTGATGATCACCGGTGTATTAGTCGGGCTACTAACATAGGCTGGTAATTGCTTGTATGGAGTCTCCGGGCTGGCTGGGTTGGTGTGGCTGTGGGCGCCGATGATGGCATCAATACCCGCAACGTCAGCTGCCAGGTTGGTGTCTACGTTATTGTCTACTTCGACGCTCTTGGGGTTGGTGGTAAAGCCGATATGGGTTAAAGCGATCACCACGTCGTTATTCGCCCGCAGAGAAGGTATATCTGCTGCGGCAGTTGTGATTGGGTTACTGAAAGTCAGGCCAACGATATTGCTGGGGAGCTCATAATTAGGTACGCGGTGATTGGTGATGCCAAGGATGGCGATCTTAATGCCATCGAGGGTCTTCGATATCGAGGGTAGAACACCCTCCCCACCAGGACCTACTGTGGCTAAGCCATATGCTCCCGCGTCTGATACATTGGCACCCAGCAGTGGAAATTGCGCCTGTTTGAAGATGCCGTCGAAGACTGCACTGCCATAATTGAATTCATGGTTGCCCAGGGTCATGGCATCGTAGTTCATTGAGTTCATGGCAGCGATCATCGGGTTGGTTACCTCGGTGGGTGGCAGCGGAGTGCCATCGGCAGCAAAACCGGAGTAGGACGATTTGAAGTAATACATCATCGCATCGCCTTGGATTTGGTCGCCACCATCGAGCAGCAGAGTGCGAGTCGGGTTGTGAAGGCGTTCCTGGTTAATCAACGTAGCTAACTGGGTATAACCGACGAAAGTTCCCTTAGTCAGGTTGCCATGCGAGTCGTTGTGATGCAATATGGTGAGGGGGACGATGCTGCCACTGGTATCATTCCCATCGCGGGTGATGCGTCCGTCGAGCGAACCATCACCGGTGGGACCAGCGTAAGCAGTTGCAGGGGTTCCATAATGAGCTGATACGTAGTTATCGACGGCATTGAGCATATCACCCCAGTAGGAGATATTGGTCATGTACTTGAAGCCGCCATATCCATCACCTCCCGCCGGTGCCAGGAACTCATTGGTACCTACACGGTAAGTCTTATTCAAGTCCAACGGATCGCATTGACTGGAGTTGGATTTATTGACGACGCAGTAATCGAAGGCACCCCAGGCGTAAAGGTAGGGCGAAGAAGCTGATCCAGGTGGGTTAACTGCGTCCTTGTACGCAAAATATTTATATTTAATGCCTGCCGGCTGGATCACACCGTTTGACACCTGTGGACCTTTGTTTAGCACTTCGAGGATTTGTGCACCAGTCATATCGCCTACGATGGTCTGATTACCGAACGGCAGGATGGTGAACATGTTGCCGTAGGTCAGCAACGTGGGTGCGTGCAAACCAGTAGTACATCCGGTGGTTGTCCATGCAGTACCACTCAAACACCAGTCAGTGCGGATACCCCCAGCGTTGTTGAAGAAGATATCAACGTCGTTAATGGGCTCGGTATCAGTGTTCAGATACTTGTAGATGGCATCGTCAACGAAGGTGCCCATCATGTTATCAACAGTGCCACCAAGACGGGGTAGATCAACAGCTGAGTAACCGATGGGCGTGTTGATCAGCGTCAGATAGGTGGGATCATTGGCAAAGTTAGTAATGAGCGTATCGATGGCAGTATCTTTAGTTGCATCAAGAAAATCAACCGGGGTTGGGGGAGTGCCAGAATATTTCTTCCAACCGAAGGGGGTGGTGGATCCCGTGGGTGGGATTTTCCAAGAAATTACACTCCAATCAACTGTTACAGCTTGAGTGGTTGTGTCGAACGAAAAATCAGCCTGACCGACATTGCGGCCGTTGTAATAAGCCTGTACGACTTTGGTTGTACCAACAGTTGTAGCTGCAGTCAGGTTGGTGTGGCTGTGGCCCCCAATGATCAGGTTTACAGGTTTTCCAGCAGTATTCAATTTTGTGGCCAGAGTCTGGTCACCGTATACTGGAATTCCATAGCCATAACCACCGTCTGTATAACCAATATGGCTCAATACAACAATTACGTCCGAAATTGCTTTAACGGAGTCATAATAGTGCAAAATCGAATCAGCCGGGTCTTTGAAGCATAGACCATCAGTGTTACTGGCGAGAGTAATGATGGGGGTTTCGGTCGTGGTTACACCAATGAAGGCAACTCTAACGGTATTAGGTGCTGTACCAACGGTCACCACCTGATAAGGGCCACCCGTGACAAATGCTGGAGACGTCCAGCCTGCTGTAGCACAGTTCGCTGTATCATTCACAACGATATTCGCAGAAACATAGGGATAACTGGCTTCAGAAGTTCGGGTACTCAATGTACTCTGTCCCCAATCGAACTCGTGGTTGCCAAAAGTGGCGACGTCGTAAAGCATTGCGCTGAATGTAGCAATCGTTGGAGCGCCTTGTTGCAGGTTGGAAAGCAAGCTGCCTTGCATTTCATCGCCTGCATCCACAAGCAGAACATTGGCAGCACCTTTATCCGCCCGAATAGTATTGATTACTTTGGCGGTGCGTGCCATGCCAGGATTGCTGGCTTTCGTAGGATCGGCATTGTTTGCTTCCAGTTGACCATGGAAGTCATTGGTGTGTAAAATCGTGAATGTTATTGTTGAATCTGTACCTGCAGCATCTTGCCCCTGTGTAGCACCCAACACCCCAGACGGAACGATGAATGCTACTAATAAAATGAATGTCAAAAACGTAACAAATCCTTTTTTCCTCATGGAGCATCCTCCTCTAAAGTTTGTTCCATTACATGGATTATTTAATTCTCATTTTAATTTATTGACACATTCTAATCAGGAATTTTTACTCTAAAAAAACCGCGGCACCTCCTTCCTTTTTTACCATCGCGGGCGGAAAATGATTGGTAATTTCACAGTAGGTTTATTCTATTCGTGAAATAACTTCTTGGGTTGAGATCGTGACTTTATTATAGTTTTGATTTTCGCTCTAGTCAACTTAAATCACTCCATTTTGGGATTGATTTACAGTAAAAAATTACGCTCTCCTACAAATATTGCGCTAAAGATGGTCTGATTCTATTATTCATGAGCAACCCCAGTGGATTCAATGAGGAAAAAATGGGCTCGGTTTTATTACGGAACCTTGCGAGCATCAAGGGCAGGTGTATCGCACAATACAACGGCTGTTGTATGCTTTTAGAGAGAAAAGACGAACCTGGACAAAAGAAAACTATTCCATTGGATTAGTTAGCTCTATCCCATTATTTTATCCAAGCCTTCTCAAGTTGTAACATCCATAATCCCATTTGGTAGAATATAGGTGTGAATGAGCGGTTTCGGTTCTTAATTGTTGGACTATACGCCTGGCTAACTGCCGTCTATTTGGGTGGAATTTTGCTTGATATGGTTTATGCAAATTCTTTGAAAGGAATTCTTGGATCAACTGAAAGTGCACTCTTATTTTCTGAGATTTCTGATAGCTTGCTTTGCGTGAGCGCCTTTTTGATAATCTCCGCAATCGGAGCAATTGCCGTTTCCTGGAGATCGCAAATGGCGAGGAATCTATTCATTGCCAGTCTCTTGGCCTTATCCCACGAATTTTTGATTCCGATCTTTTTCTCTTTTTTCGGTAATATTCATGGGCTATCGTGGATCCGGCCTTTCCCCAGCGGAATAGCATCCATACTGGCATTCATTGGATTGTACAAATATTACCGACAATAATTGATTTTTCCCCGTTCTCTTTACCTAAAAACCCCATTGGGAATCTATTGATAATGCTCACCAGATATAACCTGATTCGCTGAGTATTTGGAAAAATGGTTGTATGTGCTCACTGCATTTTTTTATTAAGAGCTGCCAGACCTAATTGAGCGATGACATTACTCGATTATGTGGGAGTGGTAATTCTATTCATCAAATTTATTAGAGAAAGGTAGGTGTTATTCCTTCTACTTCCCTTTTGCCCAAAAACAGATGTGCTTGACTTCTTATCCTAATTCATGTATTCTAAGGTAACTGGTTTCCTACTCTCATAACAGTGAGGTGTTATTGACGCAGCAGCTAACTCTGCCAGGGTGGGGAACATAAGGGCACTCCATAAACCTGGTGGAGGGCTTTCTCATAATTGCCATAGTACAGGCGAAAATCATTTCAGAGGAGGATATTTTCAATGGCACAACCGATTTATAAGGTCTTTTTCTTGAAATACAAAGAGCCCTGGTATGAGCTTACCGAGGAAGAGCAACATAAACTCGAGGCGAAGAACGAAGAATCCTTGAAACAGGTGGGTGCTGAGCATCTCATCATGTGTGCCTCAGTCTGGGCTTCTGAGGAATGGCTTGGTTGGGGTGTAGAGAAATACCCGGATATAGAAGCCGTTCAGAAACACACAATGACTCTTTATGCCTTGAATTGGTTCAAATACTTTGATAGTAAGACCTATCTTGGAACTGAAATGCCGTAGATGTAAGTTGCGATGTGAAATACCAAGAAGTAGCTCCCAGTATTTGAACTGAGATTTTGAATCAGCCACATTCTGATCGTGAAGGCGCGCTTACAGATGAAGTTGGTGGGCTGCTTAAGTCTTTTCTAGATGGTTAGAAAAAGTTCAGCAAACGCTGGTCGCTAACCTTATCGTTTTTATCATTCTCGGCATTTTGACTTGGATATATGTCCGATCAAAATGAGAACCCGGACTGCGCTTCGGCTACTTGGCTGCGAAATTGGTCGAACATAAGCAGGTCAGACCAGGTCGCCAGTTTAGCTAACGGGGCAGGCGTGTAGTTCAATATAACGGCGGGTGGAAATTTCTCGAAACTGACAGTAGCATCAAGGAAAATCATATCTTCGTAAACAAACCGCCTCTTATAAATGCAGAGGCGGTTTGTTATTTATTTACCGAGCTCCCAATAGGGAGCTTCCTATCTTGAAAGCGCTATTCCCCATTAACCGGAGGGATGGAGATTATAAGAGTTCTCATTTGTATCGTTCGTCACATGATCCCCTCCGGGATAGATACATATGTCTATGATCCCACAGCGATGATTTGCACACTTTCCGATATTCTCTTATCGTAATACTGCTGGTAAGAAAATTCTTGTCTTTTCCACCGTGATATAACCAGTTTTGGTCTCAGTATCACTACCACCACCGCCATTGATTGTTAGGGTAACATTATATACACCCATGGATTGGTAAACATGATTGGGTGGGCTGCAGAGATTGCTGGTCTGGTTATCGCCAAAGTTCCATGAACAGGTATCGAAGTCGCCGGTGGAGAGGTTGGTGAAGGCTACCGTCAGCGGAAGCGGACCGGAGGTCGGGTTGGCAGAGAAATCAGCTGCGACTGGTGTATAGACCGTGATATAGCCGGTCTTGGTTTCAATATCACTTCCACCCGCGCCATTCACTGTTAGGGAGACGGTATAAACACCCTTGGATTGGTAAACATGATTGACCGAGTTGCATTGATTGCTGGTCTGGCCATCGCCAAAGTTCCATAAACAGGTATTAAAGTCACCCGTGGAGAGGTTGGTGAAAGCTACCGTCAGCGGAAACGGACCGGAGGTCGGGCTGCCTGAGAAATCGGCAGAGGCTGGTGTGATTATGACGGTGCCAATCGTTGAGAACGAAGCAGCCTGGTTGGAATTGTCATGTACATGCACTTTCAGAGTAACGACTCCTTCATCACCTTCTTTTGCTGCAGCGGGTGCATACAGCTTGATATTAAAATTAGCTAATCCATTATTGGGCAGGTTGGTATAGCTGGCAGGATAGATCACTGCAGTCCAACCCGGAGAGATACCCAGAGCGCTAACGACGAAGTCGTCAGTTACCCCACTGGTATTTGTGACTGTGTAGTCGTAAGACGCATACTTGCCGGGGTGGACCTGTTTGGTGGAAAACTGGGGCGATACACTAACAGCCATGCTGGTCTGGACAGTTATCATGGTGACCGGAATGTCTGGGATCACATTAGGTTCGTCTGAGTTAAGCTTGAGGACAGCATGGTAGACGTCTGGATTGTTGTAAGGTGCGATGCTGGCATTAAAGCCAAGGTTCACAGCTGTTGACCCGACCTGGAGCACAGAACCGCTCTGGGGAGCTGCGGTCAACCACGGCACGGCCGGGTAAGTGCGGTTGCACATTAACCCGGCATCATAATATTGGGTGATGCGTTCTTCAATCGAATTTACTGTTCCTCCCACATTCCACAGACGATTACCAGCGCAGACCGAAGCGGGAGCTACTCTCGGGTTGGGCACTGTAGGGCTGATCATCGTCCAGCTGCTTGCAGGCCATGTAGAGGCATTCAACGTATATCCTTCTGGATAGGGTATCCAGTAACTGCCGTTACCGCCGCCATTCAGCAGGTAGATCTGGTCGCCATACCAACCCACAACAGGGTCCATACGCGGGCCGGGCAGATCAGGCCCGGTGTTATCCCATGAGTTGCCAGCCGGGTTGTATACCTGGACATCAGCTGTACCGCTGCCGCCGATGATAAAAATTAAATTCTTATAGACCACAGCCCCCGAATAGTCAGCAGCGGTGGGTAGATTGGCCAGCGGTGACCAGAGCCCGGAGCCCGGATTGTACACTCGGGCTTCGCTGCTTGGGCCGGATCCAGACGCACCACCCATGGCGTACAGAAGGCCATTATAAGCGACGACCATCGGTGCGCCAGTAAATGGTTGGGTGGTGATGGTCCAGCTATTCATCAGGGTGTCATAGATCTGGAAATTGTTATTCCAGATCCCACTGCTATAGCCACCAACCGCGTATATCTTGCCGTCGATACAAGCGGCGCGCATATTCGCTGAAGCCGCGGGCAAAGGCGCTTTGGCGGTCCAAGTGTTGCCGTCCGGGGTATAAAACCATACTTCGTTGACCGACGTGCTGCCGGTTTGTCCACCGATCACGTAAAATGTCTCACCATCGCATGAAGCGGTGGCAAAGCGGTAGCCCGCGGTGCCAGGGAAGGGAGTCGTTACAGCATACATGCGCGGTGACCCACCCAAGATACCATCACCCTCTATTGGGACCGAATTGTTTTCGAGCAGGTCGGCGTCGGGGGCTATCTCAATGGTCAAGATTCCATCACTCTCGATAAGGTTCGGAATATTTTCTAGCGGGTTGGCGTCAGGTGCCTTCTCGATGCCTGTTACACTCTGAGTATCCGTTGGATTATTTGATGGCTCTTCAGTGTAAGGGAAGGAGTCTGACGACGTTGAACCAGAGGTGAGAGCGCTGGCAGCTGGTTGGATGGTAAAGTTGGACGGAATGGGACCCGTATTCGACAGGATGAGATTGATATTGGTCGAGGTATTTCGCGTAATAACAAGGATTACCGGATTCGGACTGGCGGTTATCCAGGCGGAGGTTGGGGCCAGATCTAGCCGGGTCACGCTATCATCCACCACGTTCACGGTTTGTTCAGCCCATTGATGCCGGATAGCCGTCGCTGTGAAGTTCTGAGGCCCGGCAACGGTGGAGTAGAGCTGGTAAAAACCATCTGACAAAGAAGCGTCTTCACCTCTACCCAAGCTATAAGCCTGTTCCGCTGGACGGGCTACGCTGGCAACCAACGCGCTGATGATCGGCTTGCCACTTGGTGAGCTACTCACGAATCCGGACACCAACCCGCCATTTAATCTCTGGCAAGTTGAGTTGATAGATATATCGTCGATATGGATATCATTCCCATATGCACTTGTGCCAAACAGACCGATATATACTGAGGGCTTTCCGAGACCGGCGTATGAGCTGATATCCACCTGGTGATAGACCCACCCCGGTGTGCTAGAGTAGCGCTGGAAGACAGGACCCGTGAGATAGAAGGTCGAGCCATTGGTTGAAATAGCCACCTGGACCGTATCCTGGCTAGAAGAATATCCGGTATCTTGGTACATCCAGAATGAGACGAAGGCAGCCGAGAGGCTGGTCAGGCTGGTGGAAGTGTTCCTGTAGAGCAGTGCCTTTTCTCCAACACCCGCCGAATAGGAATTAAAGATCACCATATTCGGGTTGCTGATTGGCTGAATATTAAGAGGATGAGATGAGTTGGTTACAGTTCTCCAGTTGGCAGTTGGACCAGTAACAATAGCCACCGACCAGTTGGGTGGCAAAGCTGGAGCGGTCACTAAATCGAAGTTTTCAAAGAAAACTTTGTTATTCGAATAACCTGGTGCATCACAAACCGTTAAATCAGCCTGCAATGTAAAATTCTGGGTGAATGGGTTGGAAGTAGCGATAAAATCAACCAGCGCAGTTGTGTATCCAGGTAGGGTTGGGATAATGGTAGCAGTATAAGGTATATCCCGCAACAAGTTGACACTGTAAGCCCCAGTGAACGGATTGGTGAAGGCTGTTACTACAGGCAGGCCGAATGTGGTGAAGGTGATCTTGACGTATAGCGGATAGGTATGCCCTCCCGGAGTACCATCCCGTACGACACCGTTTACGGTTGCTTGACCAGCAAGGCTGAGGGAAAAATTGAGGGTAGTAGTGGTGCCTACGGCAACAACGATCCCAGTCCTGGTTTGGGGAACCCAACCGCCCTTCTGGGCATTAACCGTATAGGTTCCGTTGGTCACGCTCAACGAAAAAGTACCATCAGCAGCCGTAGTGGTGTGGAAATCGCCTGCGGAGATCGTGACATCTGCGAGCGGTGCGCCGCTTCCTGAGGCGGTCACGGTGCCGTTGATCATACCTTCGGCGACGGAATCAACGATGGCTTTGGCATCAATCGTTCCCACTCCCCAATCGTTGTTGGGGCCTGTGGTGTAATTACCGCCGCAATTCGAACCTGCCTGACCAGTCAGTGGAACGGAATGAGATTTGATGGCAGCGATCGTTTTAGGGATATCTCCCTTCAAGCTGGGGGCAGCTTGCCAAACGAGAGCTATCAGCCCCGCGACGTGCGGCACGGCCGTGCTGGTACCTGTCATATTACCGTATGTGCCACCCAACAAACTGGAGCGGATAGTATTGCCAGGCGCCATCACGTCTGGTATGAAGGATGCCGGATAAATATCGGAGGGCCCTCTGCTGCTAAAATTACTGATCGTTCCAGGAAAAGCTCCCCCTGAATCTACTGCTCCGGTGGTTAGAATGTTATCATAATCGCCCGGTGAGTCCAGTGTCTGGCAGGTGGGTCCAGCGTTTCCCGATCTGCCTATCACCATGATTCCAGCAGCCTGAAGGGAATTAATCGCGCTAATAAAGTTCGGATTATCACCGCCTGATATGCCCCATGAGTTGTCGACCACATCCGGGGTCATAGCCGGATCGGGGTTGAGATGGTTCAGGTCCCAAGGAGCAAGGAACCACTGGAAGCAGGTGAGTATATTGGCTTCACTGGCTGTGCCGTTGTCGTTTATGCTCTTACAGTGGATCGTTTTTGCACCAGGAGCCACCCCTATTTGGTTGCCTCCGCCATCATCGCCCACCATGGTGCCGGTAGTGTGGGTTCCGAGACCATGGCCATCATTGGGCACATTGGGATAGGTGCCGGTGGCATCCCACCAGTTATAGTTATGGTTAGCCGTGGAGCCATTCCAGCCTCGGTAATGGTTAATCAGAGCAGGATGATTCCATTGAATGCCGGTCAGCTGACTGGCTAGAACGATGCCAGTTCCCGTATAACCCATAGCCCATACCTGATCGGCCTTGATGAATGCCACGTTGGTACCCACACCTTGCACCTGCTCGCCTTCAGCAGCGCTCATTTCCAAAGGGTCAATTTGAAATGTATGGTTGGCGGATAGTCGCTCCACACTGGGGAGCGAGGCCAGCTCCAGCGCAAGGCTCCGACTACCTCCCCGCACCAGCACCTGGTTGACGATGTAATAACTTTCGAATTCAACCCCGGCCTGCGCCAGGAGTTTAGTGATGTCCGCCTGGTTGGTGCGGGTACTTTCTTCAAGGGAAGCTAAAACGAATTGACCTTTGGCTTCCTTACTATCAAGCAGGCTAGCGGGGCTTAGGTCAGTCTTATTGCTGACTGTGACAAAGAAATCCGTCTGACCGTTAGCGTCTATTTCATCCAGCAACTGCGATTCAATTTTGGTCAGGGGATCCATCGTGGTTTCGACAATCGGCTGTCCACCGTCGATGACAATCACTGGTGGATCTCCATCTAAAGCTGTTGCGAGCTGTGGAGTACTGAAAGTGATCAGCATACTCATGGTAAGGATTATTGAAAAGATACGGTTTAAGAAGCTTCTTTGGTTGTGCATGATCTCCTCCATTTTCGAATCCGGCTAAGTTCAAGCTTTGTTTTTACTTGGTTACAACCAATAAGTCTTCGATTAAACAAGTCATTTCTGATTCCCCCAACCCTAGCTGGATTATACAAGAATAACTTTTTCAATACAACATTTTCCCGATGTAATTTCGTCATTTTCACCACCAGTAACTAAATTATCCAATGCTCATATCTGGATTATGGAACAGTCAGTCGCCATGGTGACAGTATAAGTACGACTTAGAAATGACTGGTGCTGTCCAGAGCAATTCGGTGATGATTATGGTTTAGATCTGTGTCTGTAATCAAGTTAATTGTTCAGGTGAAGGTCAAGGACGCCAGCTGATGAAGGGTAGAGTTAATGACCCAAACCTCAAAGCCATTACAGCAAGAACCTTGATAGGTTCTCAACTGAACTTACTGCCGATATCCTGGGTCGGGCCGAAATGGTCCTGCCAGGTGGGCGGCGAGCATATTGTCTCGTGTATTGGCGTCCGGGCTTCTGAAGAATGGCTTGGTTGGGGTGATGGGAAATACCCGGATATAGAAGCCGTTCAGAAACACACCATGACCCTTTATGCCTTGAATTGGTTCAAATACTTCGATAGTAAAACTTATCTAGGGAGCGAAATGCCGTAGATGTAAGTTGTGGGGTGAAAAACCAAGAAGTTATCCCGGCATTTGAACTGAGATTTTGAATCAGCCAGACACTGGTAGTCACCGCGCGCCTATGGTCGAAGATAGTGGGCCGCTTTAGGCTGTTATTGGTGGTTGGCGAAAGCGCAGCAGACACTGGTCGTAAAGCTTATCTTTTTATTATTCTCGGCATTTTGACATGGATAAATGTCAGGTCAAAAAGAGAACCCGGACTGCGCATCAGGTACTTGGTGACGAAATTGGTCGAACATTAGCAGGTCTGACAAGGATACCATAGCACCCTCAGGGGTATGCGTTAATGACCATATTTCTGGTATTCGCATCTTGATAAGACAGTTATTACACTCATTTGCACCCATATGGAGGCATGCGTTTACCCGTAAAAAATTTGGAGCCACAACTATAGTTATGGTGAACACCTGCGATGGCTGCCAATCTGACCGGTCATACTTGGACGGTTAAGGAACTACTGACTATTTTGCCCCTACCTTGCGTCATCAACACTAGATAAGCAGACCACCCAATTATAAAATTGGATATTTGTTACCTCTATGATATAAATACAAAACGATGGAAAAAGAAGTCATTGTGTGGGAATTCAAGGAACCTATTAGAGAGATTTTTCGTCTAAAGACCAACAGGTGTAAAAGAGGTACTCATGCGAATTCTCGTAAGTCTGATCACTTTACTGGGAGTGATTGCATGTATAGGCTGCCAGCCTAATCCAATTAATGCTGAAGCTCCTTTGGAACTTAACTCGAGCCCGACTGTCACACGAATACCTGCCTCGCAAACCCAGGCGATGAATACACCTGATAGAATCGGTGAAAGCATGACAAAAACCCCAGAGCGTGTTCCCCCAACCCAAGCTATTACACCCGTGACCGGCGAGGTGCCGACAAAACTGCTTGATTCTATCCTACAGGATCTCTCAAAGCGAACTGGAGTCAACTCGGAGAAAATCTCAGTGACCCAGGCACAGGCAATCATTTGGAATGATGGCTCATTGGGATGCCCCCAACCGGGAAAGATGTACACTATGGCATTGGTGCCCGGTTACCGGGTGAAGTTGGAAATTGGTGGACAGAAATACGATTACCACGCGGCAGAAAGCGGATACTTTTTCTTGTGTGAGAGCGGTTTACCCAGCATACCTGCTCCAGCCACACCGAATTCCTGACCATCATCCGATATGGTTTCTCCTCGTGTTGATCAGTTTATTTATGTATCAACAGAGGGGCGCAGATTGAAAAAAGAGCGGAACACCCAGATGGGTGTTCCGCTGCATGTTACATTAGCCCTTGTCCCTGTCACATAGCGACAGGTATTCGGAAACCGATGTTGTAAAAATGATCAGATGCTAAGGTACGGTGAACAGGAGCGCTTCAGTATCCTGTGTCGCGCCACCGCGGGCTCCGGGAGTTCGGTCACCATTGGTGACTAGCATCAGACCAAGTTCAGATGTATTGCCAGGGAACGGACCAAAATCGTATATAGCCAGTCCGGCTGAATCGTTAGTGTTGCCCGGAACATCATGGGGTATACCGAAATGCTGTTCACCCAGCGGAGTGACAGTCAACCCCTCGACAGTATCGCCGGGTCCACCATAGTACCAATCTTGCGTATACACATGCATATTGACATTGGTAACCAGCATATCTGTGCCTGTCAGGCCAACCTGCTCACCGCAAATGTAGAGAACGGTATTGCCGGTATTCATCGAGTGCTCGGCATAGAATAAAGCAGATGCAGAGTTGTCAGCAAGATTTACCACCCATGCCAATTGGCGACCATCGGTGATGGTATTCAGTCCTGAAGCATCGCGATTGAGCACCACATAGTCGTCCGTTCCGTCCCGGTTCGTATCCAGCCATACCTGGTGACTCACGGGTAGGAGATGCTGCTGGCGTTCCCAGGTGTTGATGGCAAATGCCCATATGAAGGAGGGATTGTCAGAGCAATCTCCCGCTGCTACTGGGAAGGTATTAATCCCCACAGCGCGGATATCGGGGGTAGGGGATTGGGCTCCTTGAGCGCCCTGGGGTATATTGGGGCTGACTGCCAGCAACGCATACGCGTCGTCCTGCGCATGACCCACACCGGTATTATTCAAACCGATCACCTGTGGGAATGAGCCCGGAACAAAGGAGGTTGTATCGGGCACTACCCGTGCATCTTTACGCGGTAACACATGCCAGGCGAGATGAATCGGGTGTTGTCCATCGTCCAAGAGCAGGTAACCATCATATTCATTGAGGGTTAATGCAGCTGGATTAGCACCGTTACTGCCTGAGTTCATGTAATTCCCGCGCAGCTTTGCGCCATCGATGGTCAGCGTTACAACGAACTGTGTATCCTTACCTATTCCGGATTTGACCACAACCGTTGAAGGTGCGTTCACCTTCACTGCCCCGTTGGCTACATCGTCAGCGAAGCGGAAGGTGGGTGTTACCGAATAGGTGTGCTTATTGTTGTCGAGATTACGGATTACCACTGTCTTGGTGAGGGTGACCACACCGTCGGCGACATCCACGAAGCCGAATCCCAGGGCACCGGTCGGCACATCTTTATCCCAGGCAACTATTGGAGCTGCCAGTGCCCGGTCAACCCTCACTTCACCACCACCGATGCGGGTGATTGGAGTCAGCGCACCGGTCAATGTGTCATTGATGATATTCGTTTCAGCATTATTCATCAATAGCGCTTTCACCTCGAGCGGGGTCAGGCCATGACCAATTGCCTTTCCGGAAGCAGCACCATTACCGGTGGTCTTGGTCCCGCCGAACCCCTCGAGCAACAAGGCAGCGGAGCCAGTCACCATGGGCGCGGCACCAGAGGTGCCACCAAAGGGGCCTTCGCCTGTACCCGTGCCGAAGATCGCCGAGACTGATGCACCAGGCGCCCCGATCTCAGGTTTGATCAGGGTGGTATCTTCATGCTGAGGGCCGCGTGAGGAACTGCCCACAACGGTTTTAACCAGGGGGATACCAATAGCCGGATCAAATCTGACAACTGTGTTCGGCAGTCCGCTCATTAACTTGTTGGCGTTAGTCTGACTGATCATATAACCCGGAATGTTAATCGGGCGATCGCCACCGTCCCCGCCTTCAAATGGATCGCCGGGGGCGACGAGACCAATGATCCCAATCAAACCGCCAGCATCAGCGATGTTCTTGATCTTCAATGTGAAATTGCAGGCGCCACGATTAACCAGGACAATTTTCCCTGCCAGTGAGCCTGCTGTAAAAGCTGCACATCCATTATTATTACCACCCGTGCCATTGCCATATTGAAGTGGTGCTTCGACAACCGCCGTAAGCGGTGCTGACCAAGGCTGGAAGACTGCCGGGTAGTTTCCAGCGATCGAGGCTGGAGCAGTTACCTGCATCAGTGGCAGGAAGGCGCTAGGAACGCTCGTTTGCGCAACAGAAAGAGCTGTTACGGCTGATGCAGGCGTGCCGGCTACATAAGGTTTATCGCTACCGTTTCCAGCAGAAGCTACGGTCAGGATACCAAACTTGGTGGCATTATTTACAGCGAGTGAGAGATCGTCATCAAAAGGCTGGCCATAGTCGGAACCCAGCGACATATTGATGAGGTCGACCCGGTCCTTGACTTTTCCATCACCATTGGGGTCCGCAGCGAACTCCATGCCCTGGATCAGGGCAATGCCAGAGCAGGATGTTGAAACTGAGGAACAAACCTTGACTGCAAAAAGGCTTACACCTGGGGCAACTCCGCCAACACCGCCGATGATGTGAGCCACGTGAGTACCATGACCAGCACCAGTGCCCTTGTCGAGGGGATCAGGATCGGGAGCTTCCGGGGTTACATTTGGCCAATTGCTACCCACAAAGTCATATCCGCCCACTACCTTGGTGGTGGGGAAGGTGCCCGGTTCGATGATGTCTGGGTTATTATTTGCAAAGTCAGCTGGATTACCTGAACCACCCAACGCAATATGGGTGTAGTCGATGCCACTATCCAGCACAGCCACCTTAATCCCTTTCCCAGTAAAACCCTGTGCTTGCACGGCTGTAGCACCAATGTAAGGCACAGTCTCGGAAAGAGTGATTTCGTAATTCGCCACGGGTGCAATACGCACTACTCTCGAGTCCTGAGCCAGTTGTGGTAGTACGGAGGCGTCCACTTCAACAAAGACGGCGTTCAACACCAACTGAACCCGGCCAAGCAGGCGCGCATTCGAATCAACATTTTTTACATCTTTGAGGAATGCATCTTGTTGAACCTTAGCGACGTTCTTGGCTTTTGCCTCGTCCTTGCCTTTTTCGTAGGCAACCGCTCCTGAATCAGCTGATAGTTGGATTATCACCTTATTCGGACCTTCAACTCCAACCAAAGAGCTATCAAGAACATTGGCGGAGAAATCATTTATCTCAATCGGGGTATCTAACTTGAGCTGTTCAACTTTAGCAGGCAGCTCGCGACCAGCCATTCGATCTGGTCCGCCATCCTGCGCAAAAGCCGCTGAAGCGCTTGATAAAATCATCAACAACGCCATCAAGGCATATAGAATTGTGCGTTTCATAAAATTATCCTCCTCGTTTGGTTTTAATAGTACTTACTTGAATTTCCTTATCTGTGGATTTCAAATCAGATAAAAAACAACACCTCCTTATGCTGCATATATCGCCAGATATAAATTTTGACAGTCATGCGATCTGCTTGAGCAAACCCATGACTTTACACCCCCACCTCACGAGGGGTTTAACTTTTCGTTATAGCAATGACAAAGCGGATTGCCTATAGAGGTAAATTACATCCGTACCAATGCGTAAACTATTCCTTATGTCATTACTAGTGATAATCTTCCGAATGGAATCATAGTTCCATACAGACTGGTAATCCCCTGTGGACCACCTCCTTTTCGCCTGAACCGAGAAGTCCTGACACCTAAGCAAATTCACGAAAGTCAGAGGCTACCGTATCAGGGGCAGCGAACTGGGCAATCATAGATTTCTTTCCAGAACAGTCGCCTGCTATCAAATATAGTGGCGTATTTGTATTGGATGCGATCTAATTCGCGCTGGTCTACTCGTAATAATAGCACATTCATGGTTGGCAGTCAACTTATCGAACTAATGAAATGATTATCTATTTTACTGGATAGCGTGGTTTACTGGATCGTTGATATGTATGCTTTCCAATCCGGAGGAGACAACGCTGGGTGACCAAGTTAGGGAAACGGGAGCTACTAAAAGGCGATGATGGTCATGGGGAGCACACCTCTGCCGGGCGCATATCGGCATTGCACCGGAGCACCGAGCCTTATATGTCAAAGGGAGGGAATCCAGCCGCGATATTGTTTGAAAGAGCAATATTCCAAATGTAATATAAATAAGCTGTTTCGTGATCATGAGTAAGCAACTTCAACGCTTTGATAATATCATTTGAAAATCCCTGTTGCGCTAAATCCTCTAATGTCCAACCGGTGTCTTCAACAACATCATGGAGCAATGCTAATGATGATTGCTCCTGCGGTATCCATTTGTTCGGCAATAAGAATCGGGTGGTATATATATAGAATACAGCCTTTATCCACTTGATCTTTGTGTGCCTCCTAGGCAATCCTCATTGCTTTTAGCGTCATTTCTGTATAAATCAAGGTATTGAATCCTTTCGTGAGCCTGGTTATTTTACAACGAAGAATTGCTTATTTTATTCAATGCAGCCATCTTATCCCCTCACCTAGATGTCTGTAATCCCTGGTTTATAGAGATACCACTAGTTCTCACCACTTAACTAGTAATCTTCATGAGCGCCAGGAACCTACTTGGAGCTCTCCAACTGCCTTGGTACGCTCATTCATGAGCTTTCTCCTGCATTGACTTGATGCTAGCAGCCCGGCTAACCCTCTCATCTCTCAGCTTTGCTCTCTTGGCTACTAGATCTGCTTCCAGGTCTGAATAGTACTGATCCAGCTCAGTTTTAGCGATTACAAGGTGGATCTCTGCTTTCTTTACTCTCTCTTCAGCTATCTGGACAGTATCATAATCTGGTTGATTGATGATTTCGTCTTTCGAGTAGGTCTTACCTTCTCGATCTTTGAGAGATTGAAGTATTTCTCTTTGGACATAAAGAGCTCTCTCAGCAGAGCTGACCAGCATCTCCTGCCTAGTCTTCCTTGGTGATAGTCCAAAGGCAGATCTGGCTTCACCCATTTGTGCTGTTTGTGTGAACAAAAACTCTATTGAACTTGTAAAGTCACCAAAGATATCTACAGATCGCACCTTATACACTAGCAATAGATTCTCTCGTATATCCTCAAGCTCTGCCAGTTGTTCTCTGACTCGATGTAGAGTTGCTATTATATTTTTCGTGAGCTGATCTCTCTCACCTTCCAGCTCTACTGCTTCAATCACTTTTTTTGCTGTCTGTTTCCTTTCCATTAATAAACTCCTTTGTGCTTAGTTGTATTTTGAATATTCCTAACTGTCGTGCAAGAGTATCTATTCCTAAACTTCTATACACTTCTCAGACCCTGCTGAGATCCTGTCTAAGTTATAGAAGTAGAAAATAGTAATTCAAGGATCAGTATCACAAATCTATCATCATACCAATCCTCAAATCAAGGTTGCGGTATCGGTAAGCGCCACAAACGATAGTATTATATTCTCTGACACGCCAAGAAAGGTGTATTTACTAGTTTCAGCCTAATGTCTTAGTAAATCGATTCACCACTGACAATGATTTACGCTGCTGTTGCTTCAAACCTCTAACATCCTCGGGCGGTATTGCAATGCCTCCGCAAGGTGAGCGGGCTGAATAGCTTCACTCCCAGCCAGGTCGGCGATGGTACGCGCCAGCTTGAGGATGCGGTGATACGCTCTCGCTGAAAGTTGCAGCTGGCTCATGGCAGAGCGGATCAGCGTGCGGCTGGTGTCATCCAGATCACAGAACTGGCGCACCTCTGCCGGTCGCATATCGGCATTGCACCGGACCACCGAGCCATTTATATCAAAGGGAGCAGGTTCAGCTTGGTTTCCATCATCTGGCTGATTCGCAGCACTGAAACGTTCCCGCTGCCGCTGGCGTGCGGCTTCAACCCTTTTCTGGATGGCCGCTGAGGGCTCACCCAGGCGCTGGTCGCTCAGCTTGTCATACTCCACCCTGGGCACTTCGATATGGATATCAATCCGGTCGAGCAAGGGACCGGAGATGCGCTTCTGGTACTTGGTGACGATGCCGGGCGAACAGGTGCACGCTTTGACCAGGTCACCAAAATAGCCGCATGGACACGGATTCATGGCACCCACCAACTGAAAGTTGGCGGGGAAGGTGAGCGATCCCTGCGCACGGCTGATGGTGACGATTTTATCTTCGATCGGCTGTCGCATCACTTCGAGCACGCGCGGACCGAACTCGGGCAGCTCATCCAGGAAGAGCACGCCGCGGTGAGCAAGTGAGATCTCGCCCGGGTGAGGCCAGTTGCCGCCACCCACCAGACCGGCATGGCTGATGGTGTGGTGCGGGGAACGGAACGGGCGGTTGCGGATGAGAGGCACATCAGAAGGCAGCTGGTCTGCAACCGAGTAAATGCGGGTGACATCCAAGGCCTCCTCAATAGTGAGGCGGGGCAGGATGCCTGGCATGGCGCGTGCCAGCAAGGTTTTGCCCGCACCCGGAGGTCCGACCATTAAAAGATTGTGGCCACCGGCAGCCGCCACTTCAAAGGCACGCTTGACATGCTCCTGCCCCTTGATCTCCTGGAAGTCGGTCTGGGTGTGAACGGGTAGTTCATCAGGCTTGATTGGCTCCTGAGGAGGGATGCGGTGGTTGCCAGATAGATGCCCGTAAAGCTCCGAAAGGGTGGTGACCGGGATGACCTCCAGGTCAGGTATCAGGGCGGCCTCGGCGGCATCCGATTGAGGGACGAAAATACGCTTGAAGCCCTGCTGGCGGGCGACAACAGTCATAGGGAGCACACCCCGGGAATGGCGCACACTACCATCCAGCGAAAGCTCTCCCACCACAAGTGCCTCGTCGCAGGCAGCTTGCGGTAGGCGTCCCATCATTACCAAGACTCCCAGGGCGATGGGCAGGTCATATGCCGGTCCTTCCTTGCGCACGGAGGCAGGGGCTAAATTGACAATGATCCTTTTACGGGGGAACTCGATGCCGGCGTTCTTGACGGCAGCTTGTACGCGCTCACGGCTTTCCTGGACAGCTGTGTCAGGCAGACCAACGATGGTCATGCCGGGCAGACCCAGGCCGATGTCCACTTCCACTTCAACCACCACACCTTCCAAACCGATAACCGCGCAGGAGAAGACACGTGCGAGCATGGGATAAGTTTAGGACGTATCGGCTGAAAAGTCAACAAGAATTAGATCATCTAGAAAGTTTCAGAATTGTGTAAATGGTAAAAGTTGGAGATATGCTCGATGAATCCAATCGAAGCTTAAGGCAGCATATATGCAGTTATCTTTCCATTCTGGTCGGAGATGAATAGCTTGCCGTTGGCTACGATTGGGCTTTCCCAATGGATTGCGCCAATGCGGTTGTCAGACCATAATTGACTACCATCTATCGCATTGAGAGCAGTGATCATCCCGCTGCGGGCGATGAACACCACCCCATTAGCGACAAGAGGTGAGCTGCCCCAACCACTGGTCCATTTTTCCACTAAACTTGGATCGCCAGTCGGGCTAATGCTCAATTGCAGGCCAGTTGAGCCAGCGAAGTCTGAGACAAATACCCAGGCGCTTTGATCCGTAGGGTTTATCCATACAGCAGGCTGGGTTAGGATTGGCCCCCCCATTGGCACAGTCATTGAAAATACTTCGCCTCCAATATGACCAACACCAGCTTGCCCGCTTAGCTGGTCGAGGTTAATCAGCCTGAGCACCCCATCTTTGCCACCCTGAACCCCAAGATGGGGATATTTTCCATTGGCGAGAGGTAGGATCGCAGGAGCAGTACTGCCGAGATCAGCATCAGTATCTTGTAAGGATTGGTAGTTGGCTGGAGTATAGCTGTCCAGAGGATTACCGCCTGATCCACTTCCATCAAGATTAAGGCTCAATACCGTATCTCCCCACATAAAATTGGTGGGCTGAAAGTTGCCATTGCCGGTTGTCATAAGAATCCGGTTAAGATATGGATCATAGGTCACACCGGGACGTGCCCAAATCGCAGATGTAGTAACAGGATTACAATCAGGACCCTGACTGATGCGGGAATCTACAAAGTGCACCACCTGGTTACTGCACAGGGTGTTGAACACCTTTTGAGAACCGTCGGTTAAATTTATCGCCGTAATGTGCCCCTGATAGTTACCCAAGTCTCCAGGATAGCCTGCATGAGCGACATATAAAAAACTGGTCCCATTTGCGGATGTGGCAATGCTTAACGCAGAGGATCCTTTTTCGTCGTAACCCTTCAAGGTGGTTAATTCAGGCCAACCTCCGGTTATCATTTCTGTCCCATCCCCGACCATATATTTATGCACATAGCCATCCAGGCCGTAGCTATAGACATATTTCCGGTTTGGATCGATCGCTGGAGAAGAAGTAGTGTAACAGGCTTCATTACGGGCGTGATTATTATTGATCAAACATCCGTCAGGTCCGGATTGTTTAGACCATACAAGTGCTCCAGTTTGAGCATCCAGCGCGGTGATATATCCATCGCGAGTGGTCACGAAAATAAGATCGCGGACGCCTGCGGCTGTGGTTACATTGGAGAGATACAATGGTGAACTATCAGCGACACCCGGGAGAGTCACCTGGAATAACAACTGCAGCTGATTGACACTATTTATGGATATTCTTGTTTCATAAGTATTGCTGCCGCTATGAGAAGCATCACCATCAAATTGAAGCCAATCATACGAATTGAACCTGTCGATAATCGGCAGGAAATAAGATTTGGTTGCAAGGAGGGAAGCAAAGGACTGTGTGATCGGTACAAAGCCAATCGCAAGGAGTGCTATAAATAATCCGATAAGCACAAGCTTGCGCCACAGGTCTCTAAGTTGAATCTGTGAGCTTCTCATTCGTCTTCCTCCGCTGAAGCAATTATAACAATAAAGATAAAACTAGTAATATTAGTGTTTCTTTATCATAATAGCCGCGAAGGATAGCGCGCGTATGGAGATTGAAAATGCTTTCGCCGCAAAGTCAAAATGATCAATTGGAGAGAGAAAAGGTTAATCTTATTATCTATAGAGGAAAAATTGAATACGTAATCTGAAGCTTAGATCGACGGGTGCAATGTCAACCCATAAAGCACTCCCAGAACGAGCATCTCTCCAAGGCCAGCGGTGAGGGTATAGAGCAGAGTTCGAACTGGGACAATGAACATCATCCATTGAGATGCCGCGTACATCACCACGCGGAAAAACCACGCCATGGTGGCGAAGCTCAAGCCTTTGATTAGCCCAATCTCGCCCGGCAGGCTGGCGTAAAGGAGTAGAAATATTCCCGCCATGACGAATCCAAAACCAAGGTCGATCAGGGTGCCGACCAGTGGATTGAGCGATGTTTTTGCGATTGGAGCGTAGACCTTGTATAGCCTCTGCCCTAAGGGATTGGCGTTAATCACCGCGTCTATAATTGCAAATAAGATACCGCTGATAATGCTGATGATAATGTAAATAATCACTGGATTTTCCTCCTTGCGTGAATGGAATAATCATTCTAGCCTACGCGGTAGGCAGAAGTTTGGCGCTTTCTGTCCATTATTTCAACCGCAATATCTTCCTTGCCCTTTGCTGAGTGTTTTTTCGAGATGAAGCCTGCCAGTGCTCAGCAAATTTCAACACTTTTTCTTGATCATCGCTATCTAAATTGGGAAACACCTTGAAAAGCGATTCCAATAGCCAGTCCTGTTCGTTGGCTATAGCTGTTTCCATCGATCGCTTCAATATTGGGAAAACCCTTTGAGTATCCTCCTTTGAGATAGCACCAAAATCGCCTAAAAACAAATCAGCTGAGCTCGCTATAACCAGCCCTTCTTTGGCATTGATATATTTTTCGGCATAAGTGATTGCTTTTTGTGCCACCGGTTTGTTTAATCCGGCGCAAAACCCCATGACACGGATGATCATCCAGCGCGTTTGTGGTTCTGACACGGAAAGGGCTGGAAGCAACTTCTCCAAATGAGGAGCCACTTGTTCGGGTTGTTTTTCGGCGACGATTTCGATGACTTTCGCCGCGCCAGCACGAATTTGCTTGGCATTAGGGTTGGTCACGTCAAAGGAGGCCAGGTCAATACACTCGAACAGAATGTTGGCATCTTTCCCATCTAACACTTCATGGGCAAGTGTTTTTCCAAGTGAACTGGAGACGGTTCCTTTGTTCCTGGATAATTGTTCAAACGTACTCATCTTTCCATTATCCTTTTCATCGGTAAACATCGAATTGTCGATATTACCCCTTCATTCATTCTACTTATTCTTACAATGTCACTCCAGTTCATCACTATATACTTGAGCTGTAAACGTCTTACCCGTACCTGACCTGATACCATCAATATGCTGATTAGTTATATTATCTTATTCAGTGTTTGTTGTAATGGTTACCTCCCCTCCTCAGCTACTTCCAATTAAAAAAGGTTCATCAAACCGCTAATGTTCCGACCCTCACCACAAAAAGCGAACTCCGTGCGAGCGGGTGGAACGGGATATCAGTTATTTGATGAACCCTTATTATTATTGTGATTTTTAGGATACACGAAATTAATTGATCAAGATTATCTTCAGGCATGACAGACAACAATATTGCTAGTCTATTCTTATCTACACCTTGGTACCGCAGTTCGGGCAGAACTTGGTCGCCACCGGCATTTCTGTTCCGCAGTTCGAGCAGAATTTGGTCGTAGCTGCAGCGACCACTGACCCAGATTGGGATGTGGATGGTGTCGGGATGGGTGCGGATGTAGACTGCGCTGGCGCTGAAACCGGCTGGGCTGCGGGTTGAGCCACCTGTGGTGTATAAACATCTGCATTGATGCGCTGGATTTCTTGGTTCTTGGATTCGACCTGGTGCTCCAGGTTCTCAATTTCCTGGCAAATTTCATCGTATGCTGAGCCTGTTACGCCCACGGTTCCCCGCTGGGTGTAATACAATTGGCCGAGTTTATTATATTGTGCCTGGATCAGGCTTTTTATCTTTTCCAACTCGCCATTCGCCCTGCTCACCCGACTCATTTTATCGGCTTCAAACGCCACCTTTCCAGCACCGCTTTTAAGTTTTCCAAAGAAATCACTCATTGCTACCTCCTATTCGTCCCACAAGTATAATCATAATCACAATTTTGTGCAGCCAACATATTTCGGCAGTTAACTAGCAGCGTGCTTGATTCTCCTAATTTGTTCTGAATACCAACCAATTTGGAAACATCTTTGATTGTTAAGATCCCCGGTGACGCATCACTCTGCGCTTGAGCCTGATTCGTAATGTCAATTCTAATTCTTGTCGGGCATTCAAAAATTCGTATTTATCGAATTGTTAAATCCGGTCAGTGGCAAGAATCTTCTTGGGAATTCTGCAACATTCTGTCTTTTATCACCTGGTTATTTATCTGAAATTTACAACCCAGCCTTCTCAACGGAGTGCAGGAACGACTCCCTAAGGTTTACGGGTGTGATGTGATTGGCAATGTAATCCACGATTTCGCGGGCTTCTGCTTTTAACCCAAGCGACAGCTCTTTCTCGGATTCGAGCTCAGCGAGGCTGGCGATAATTTGCCACAGCAAACGGCGCGACCCGAGGCTTTTCACTGCGGTGCGAGCCTGCTCGAGAGTAATCTTTGCCCCTTGAAAGTCACTTTGCAGGAAAAGGAGCTTCCCCTTCAATAAAAGTGCTTCCGGCAGATAACGCCCCAGCTTACATTCCTGGGAAAGCTCCAAGGCTGAATCTGCCAGAGCAATCCCTGCGGGAATGTCAGATTGAGCCAAAGCCAGCCTGCATTTAGCTAGGAGAAGAAAACATTCCCAGGGAGGTGCATCGGGTAAACATTCAGTAAGGGTGGTTGCGGCCGCATCCAGCTGGTTGCTCGCCAGCTCAAACAATGCATAGGATATCAGGGTCCCGGTTCGCGCTGGTGTATGGGGCACATCGGCATTGGAAACGCGATGCGTCCGATATAAATCCATACCCGTACCCGTATCTCCAAGCTCAGCATATGCCTGGCAAAGGATGGCGCGGTACCAGATTTCATAAACGAGATTGCCATGGGCGGCGAGCTGGACACTCTCCTCTAACGCTGCCAATGCCCTGTCAATCTCCCCATAATCCAGCCAGATCACGCCCTGAAAATTTCGGGCTGAGGCTCGATTCCAGACTTCCTTGATCGAGGAACTTATCTGGTAGCTTTCCTCCGCAACGCTTAGAACGTTTTCGTTTTTCCCGGTCCAAAAAAGTTGGAACAATGAAAGGTTTAGATTATTGGACAACATGGGCATATTGCCCAATTCTCGCCATAAGCGGGTTCCTTCTTCCATCCTTCTGTCTGCTTCCTCATACTGACAGGAGATGTTGTAAGCCCAACTCAGGTCGCTTAGCACGTAAGCCATCTGCTCGCGCAGGTTCAATTCACGGGCGATGGAAAGCGATGCTTCACCACACTCGATTGCCTCAGTGGTTTTATTTTGTAATAAGTTCACCAATTGCAAATTCCAAAGCACTCTTGCTTCAGAAGCGCGGTCCCCCAACTCGCGGGCGAGATCCAAGGTTTCTTCAGACAATCTCCGACCTTCGATCCCATCAGCCACCGGAGTAGGAATTGAGAGTAATGTGCTGGCAGCAACTTTCGCGGCCAATTCCATGGATTGATCGTTGTGTTTGCTGGCGTAAGCGACCATTCCATTGTAGTTTTGGATTGCCAATTCATATTGGTTGCTTAATTCGAGCGCCCGTCCACGGCGGAGATATATATGCTTGAGCTGATCTGCAGCGATAGCAGCTTGCTCGCCAAGCTCGAGGGCGCGTGTATAAGCACCAATCGCTTCGTTGTACGCATAAGCCTGAAAGGCACTATCACCAGTAATGAGCAGATAACTGATTGCCTTCTCAGCATTCCCACCGGCTTCAAAATGGTGGGCTAGCTGCAAGGCGATATCATTAGTCTGATCACCATACAAGGTCTCAAGAGTGTCAGCAATTTCGCTATGAAGGATGCGCCTTTCGCCAGCACCAAGCTCATCATATAAGTATTGTTGGATTAAAAAATGGGAAAATCGGTATTGGGATAAATATAGTTTGCCAATCTTTATTTCACCCTGTTCGACGACAAGCAGATAGCACTTCTCTAGCTCTCTCGAGAGGGTCCTGACCAATTCGTGTTCACTTATCTTTTGAACGCGAGCCACTACTTGCGCAGAAAATTCCTCCCCGATGACACTTCCAATGGTCAACGTCTCGCGTAGCTCGGCGGGCAGACGGGCGATGCGCTCACCAATCACTCCATCAATGCGCGCAGGCAGACTCTTCCAGTTCAAACTACTACCGAGAATCCAATTGTCCTGCGCATCTTTGACAAGGTTGCCTCGTTCCTGCAAGTTTCGTATCAACTCCACAGTGAAGAGCGGGTGACCGCCAGTATGGGCGAACAACTCATCTCGAAAGTCACGATCGAGGTGATTCGGCTCCGAGTCCACCAGTGCATCCACAAAAGTGCGCCCCTCTCTGGCCTCAGTTTGCGATAGGTCCAATACTATATCGCCGTTATAACGTTTGAGCTCGTTGAGGATAGACTCCAGGGGATGTCTCCCGCTATCGCGACCGAGCGCTACATCGTCGGGTCGATAAGTACCCACCAGCAGGAGGCGACTGTCTTTTAACTGACGCGCAAGGTGAAACAACAGGTTTAGTGATCCACTATCTGCCCACTGCAGGTCATCCAGGATTAGAATCAGGGTGCGATCTTTAGAAAGGACCTCCAGCACCGTGGCGTATTGTTCAAAGATCTTTTCCTGGTCGAGGGCGGGGTCGACTTTTGGGCTTTCTTTATCCGTTTTTTTTCCAATCCGCTCGGACAGTTTCGTTGACAGGTTGCTACTGAGCCCAACCGCCATTCCAATTTTTCCAATGATCTGGGCTCCGGGTACAAAAATACCGACCAGGTCAGGCCCGAGCATAATGAGTGTTCTCGTTGATACCTGCACAAAATCCTTCCAGCGGTCCAGCTTTTTTTGCTCGGCTATTTCTTTGGAGGTCTTTTCTTGTTCATTCCCGGTAGTTAAAGCGGTAAGTACCTGGCGGAAGGGGAGATATGGGTCGCTTATACCAGTCTGCGCGTTGCACTCACCCATCGAGGTGATTAGTTTTGGGTCGGCTTCTTCCTCGCGACGGATGAATTCGGTGACCAGGGATGATTTCCCCGCCCCGGCTTCTCCTGCAATAAATACGATCTGAGTCTTTCCGAGGGTTGCATTATCCAGAAAGGTTTTTAGCTTGTGTAGTTCAGCCTCGCGACCGACAAAAACCGAATTTGACATATTCCACTTCCCACCTGACCATCAACAAGCTTCAAGGCGATTCCTAAAAATATTACCAATCGCCCTTATTTTATCACCTTCACTTCCCATCCAAACGCTAAGGTTGGATCAAGGATTCTGCTCTATTGCTTCCTGCGCCAGGCGGTGATCATTGAGTTTAAGCCACAATATTATTATTTCACATCAGCATCGTAACAGACAAACTCCAGCAGATTGCCCTCTGGATCAGAAAAATACATTGAGTGAACATGTAACCACTCATGTATAGTCGCATTCACCTTTATTCCTAAATCCTCGAGGCGCCTTTTCTCGGCATCGAAATCTTCAAGCGCGATATTGAGAGCAACGTGATGGAGCGTGGATTGAGCTGAATTTATTTTTAGTGATTTGTTTTCAAGGAACATGCGGTTATCCGCACTAAAGAGGGCTAGGTTCTGGGAATGACCTCCATACCCTTCAGCGATTTTGAAGAACACATGACTCTCTCCCCGCGACAGCACTTCGAGCCCGATTACTTCTTCGTAAAACTTATGCATCAAATCCAAGTTGTTCACGCGAATTGATACTTCTCCCAGTCCTTTGACATGGCGTTCTGATTTATTCATGCTTCCTCCCTTGAAAGTGGTTAATTCAACATCGTTTTACGTTTATAAGAATCCTGCATCATAAAATATGTTCATTCAAACCCCCATAATTGTATGCCTATTCGACCTTATTAGGTTAAAATACCCTGGTGCATCCATTGATCGACGCACGGAAATAACAGAGCTGCTCCTTCGCTTCGCTGGCTCCAAGCGAATCTAGTTCCACAGATCCTATGAGGTTTTTATGGGCACAGTGATTAGATGCGGGGATCACTCTTCTTAGAGGAGTACTGGTACAATCCTGGCGATGCGGTAACAATTCTCGATCTCATTACCTAGCTTCAAGTTTTTCCCAATGGACTGGCCATAACGCATGAAATCTTTGTAAAGCTGATCAGGGTTAGCGTTAGCCAACTGCGACAGGCTGCTGTAACCCGCACCGATGAAATTCGAAATCGTAGCTTTGCTAGCCCAGGGCAGGCGGGAGAAATCTGCCCGGTTGACCAGATGAGTGATCATAGCTGGTGGCAACCCGCTGGCTTTAACCAGTGAATTACGCCCCATAACCGTGATCCCCTTCTCCAACAACTCCAGATTGGTCCGAACCTTTAATTCCCGCAATACTTTGATCGCTTCAAGGATTTCGGGGTCAGCTCGCACCAACCCGCTTAGATATTTCTCACCAGGGATAAGCCAGTAGACCAGGTATTTCAAAACCAAAATGATATCAGGGGCAGATAGCTGAGATTGATCAACAAAACTCTCCAGCTTTTCGCGGTCTGCTGTTTTTTCCGTTAATTCCAGCACATTCTGCACACCGGCTTGATCTAGCCTTGTGATTACGTCGACCAACCTGGAATTATATTCTTTGTAACGGCCGCGTGAATCGCCCAGCAGTAACTTATTGGTGTAATCGATTAAGTGAAGCATCGTAAAGTTGAATTTTGCGTTCACGAATGGAAACGAGAAGGATACCTGGAACCGATGGCATAAATCTTCATAATCCTTTACCGGAGACAGGACCTTCTGTACTTCATCCCAGTTGACAGCCATAGAACCTCCGAAGAATTAAGTAGTATATAAATAGGGACGACAAATTGATTCTACTGAATTTTACGCTATCCTGCCACTTATTGATCGGGAAAATGATAAGCCACCAGGCTCAATGAACATGCTCTACAACATCTAAGCTTGAGACACAGTAACACACGGCTGGCGGTAAAGATATTGTCAAATTTTGAACGCATTAATTATGCAAATTGAATTCGATGAGGTAGCATTGGTTCATAACTCAGTTTGGGCGAACCTCCTGATAATTACACACAGAGCTCATTGAGGGCATAACCATTCGATCGAAAGTGGGTTTTCATCTCATTGACCAGGAGATATCACGGTGCATTCATTAAATCCCGTTATAATCTATGTGGATGAAACCAATCATCAATTAAAAATTATGAAAGGTAACATGTGAAGTTCGTTCTAAATTAATTAGGATGAATTCCAAGTTCGAGCATGGTCATATCTACAAGGAGGATCTAAAATGACTGAGCAGATGACCGAAACAAGCGAAGTTCCTGTACCAGAGCCTGATACCTATCATGACCAGAAGACACTAATGCGGCTGGCGCAGATTGCAGAATGGATATCCTGGTTATTCCTCGTTCTATTCGTAGTTTGCGGGGCGATCATTGTCTATTTTGCGTATTATATATTCCATAACCATCTCGCGATCGAGCAATTTGCTTTTGCCTTACCACCCTTTTTAGTTCCTTTTGTATTAAGCGGGTTTCTATGGATTGTATTAATGCTGGCTTCTGAAGCAGTTTATGTGTTGATGGACATCGAGGACAATACACGGCGACCGAAACCACCTAGAATGGAATAGACACGTTCTGGTACGGGAGGTTATAACTCCAGCCGACATAGACTGGTCCGCATATCCTACAGACTGGCTGATAAGCTTTACTGTAACAGACTGATATTTGACAATGGCGCCTACTGATTGCGATTGCGTCTTTATTGAATGCCGGATCCATGATTGCAGGTTTGGTAGATTTATCAATGGTAATGTTGTGGCGGCTTAATACATCCCATGATCTGATAGCCTGGCTTCAATCAGCCGAAGCATGGGATAATCAAGTTCTACTGCAATGGCAGCCGCAAAAAAACGCAACCCAAATTCCAGCCATACCCGACATAGTACCGGATAACTGACTGGAGTTCAATGACAGATCAGTATGGCGATCATAGGAAATGTGACGATGACGAATCAGGCCTCATTATCCCAAGAAAGCGAAATCATCCACCAAGAGCTGGTGGAGCGTGAGGCTGAATTAGCGCTCATCAACAGCGTCCAGCAGGCGTTGGCTTCTCGCCTGGACGTCCAGGCAATTTATAACTTGGTGGGGGACAAAATCCGCGATATCTTCGATTTGCAAGTAGTGATGATCTCCACCTATGACCCGCAGACAGAAACGATCGAACACCGCTATGCCATCGAGCGCGGCGAGCACATCTTCGCACCCGGGCGTTACCCAATCCGTGGGTTTCGTACTCAGATTGTGCAAACACGGCAGCCTGTCCTGGTGAACACGAATGTGGCCAAACTGGCTGCGCGGTTTGGTCAGCATACCATTCCCGGCACCATCACGCCCAAGTCCTGGCTTGGAGTCCCTATGATCGTAGGCGACCAGGTGACTGGGATTCTGAGCTTGCAGAACTTGGATCGTGAGAATGCGTTTGACGAATCAGACGTCAGGCTGTTGCAAACCCTGGCGGCTTCGATGAGTGTCGCCCTCGAAAATGCCCACTTGTTTGATGAAACCCAACGACTGTTGAATGAGACGGAACAGCGCGCCACCGAATTGCACATCATCAACAGTGTGCAGGAAGGGCTGGCACAAAAGCTGGACCTGGATACCATATATGCACTTGTGGGTGAGAAGCTTGAGGAATACTTCCAGCCGGCTGACCTGGCAATCTTGGTTTATGACCACGAGACCGACCAGCTTTCGGCGCCATTCCAGGTTGAAAGTGGTGAGCAAATTGCGCAGCCCCCATATAATGTGGGTGGGAAGGGTTTTATGGGCTTTTTGATCCAGAACCCACAACCCCTGTTGATTGATGAGAACATGGAAGAGGCAGTGGTCAGGTATCAAAATGTCTATTCGTCCGGCAAGGGACTTCCTAAGTCGGCATTATACGTGCCGATCATGATGGGGGATGCCTTGCACGGGGCGATTGTTTTGAAGGATATGGAAAGTGAATACGCTTTCAATTCCACAGACATACGGCTGCTGAAAACACTGGCCAACGCGATGAGCATTGCGGTTGAAAATGCCCAACTGTGGGAACGGGAGGCATTATATCGCAAAGCCCTGGAGCGTGAGTTTGAGATCGGCAGGGAAATCCAGGCAGGGTTCCTGCCTGAAACGCTGCCTCAGCCTAAGGGTTGGGAGATTGCGGCATCACTCAAATCGGCGCGCGAGGTCACCGGTGACTTTTATGACGTCTTCGAGCTAACCGATGGGAAAATCGGGCTGGTGATCGCAGATGTTTGTGATAAAGGGCTGGGGGCTGCATTATTCATGACATTGTTCCGCAGCCTGATCCGGGCTGTATCGAATATCGATTTCTTCACCAACGCCGAGTATGCAAGTACGATCGACCCGGCCAGGCGGATTGAAAATGCGATCTCGCTGACTAATAATTACATCGCCGAAACGCATGGCGGAACGAATATGTTCTGTACGATCTTTTTTGGAATCCTCGATACAAACTCGGGAGTGTTGAAATATATTAATGGTGGTCACTTGCCGCCTGTCGTGATCGAGCAGGGAAAGGTAAAAGAAAAACTCACTCTCACAGGTCCAGCCGTTGGATTAGCCGTCGGAACAAAATATACGGTCGGCGAAGTGAGGGTTGAACCCGGCGAAATGCTGTTTGCCCACACGGATGGTTTGACCGATACGGTTAACCCCGCCGGCGAGTACTTCGACATTGAGGAATTGGTCCCGCTGTTTACAGGAGATCAGGGCTTATCAGCCCTGTTGGATGAGGTGCAAAGCCGGCTGAAGGTATATGCAGCTGGCACGATGCAGATCGACGATATCACCTTACTGGCAATAAGACGTAAGGTGGGGTAGGTTTTTCTTGGATTTAGCATCCGTAGCAGACAAACGAGCTCGATTCCAAATGTTGTGCGATGGGAGTGTGTTGATCTTGAGATAGTCTTCGATATTGTTACGCCCGATGAAATATATTATGAAGGCAGGCCATGACAGGCTTGCCTTTTTTATTTCTATGTGACCATCCGAGGAAGCGGTGGGATAGTTTATAACCTCACAAATAATACAAATAATTGGTGTAGTACAAATTAACGCAAATTAATTCCAATTTATATAAAGTTAATATTTAATAAAATATAAGCAGTAGTAATGCAAATTATTTTGAGTGAGGAGGTAAACAGGGGTTCGCATAAACCCAAGTCGAATTATCCCATCTGTTTTATTAAACAGTCATTTTGTATTTCAGGAGGAAAAAATGCTATCAAGACGTAATTTCTTAAAATTATCAATCGCAGGGGGAGCGGCAACCTACGTTGCGACCCGTAGGAACTTCTTTAAAGTTGCCAGGGCCGATCAATCTCCCCAAACTCCGTTAGACTCAACAACCATACCGCAGTTTGTTGACACATTACCAAGCTTAGACACAATTGCTGCTGGACCCGGGCAAATTGAGCTGCGAATGACTGAGTTTCAAACCCAAATACTCCCCAAGCATTACCCGAAAACCTGGGTATGGGGCTACCTGAAACCGGGTCAGACCAGCCGAGCCAGCTATCTTGGTCCGGTAATTGTAGCGACCCGAAAACAGCCAACCGAGATAAAATTCGTCAACAATCTGGGTAATTCTCAGTCTACTCATGCACTGGCATATAAATACTCGACCGATCAGACCCTGCACTGGGCTGACCCGTTGCACGGGGGAGCTAGTATGTGGAACCATATGGCGCAGCCACCTGATCCAGACCAGGAAGGTGCTGAAAACTATAATGGACCCATACCGGCCTGCCCGCACCTGCATGGTGGTTACGTGCCACCGGTGCTGGATGGTGGGCCTGATTCCTGGTTCACCAGCGATGGGCACTATATCGGAAAAGGATTTTATTCCAAGGGTTGGACGCAGGGGGATCAACCTCAAAACTACTGCATTTACCGCTACCCCAATTACCAGGAAGGTTCACCCATCTGGTTCCATGACCACACCCTGGGCGCTACTCGTTTGAATGTATACATGGGTCTGGCAGGTGCTTACCTGATTACAGACTCGGCAAATGATCCGCAAAACTTACCTCCACTCGTACCCCTGGTGATCCAGGACCGCATGTTCGATACGAATGGGCAACTGTTCTTCCCAGCAGACAGCGCAGGCGGAAACCTGGAGTCACCGAACCCTGAGCACCCATACTGGGTGCCTGAGTTCCTTGGGGACACAATTTGCGTCAATGGTAAAACCTGGCCGTACATAGATCTTCTGCCCAAACGTTACACGTTCATATTTGTGAATGGGTCGAACGCCCGTTCGTATGGTATGTACCTGGTAGATCCTACTTCTGGTAATCCGGGTCCACCCTTCTGGATTATTGCGACGGATGGTGGCTATTTAGATAAACCAGTTAGGCTCGATCCACCGGCTTCACCAGCCAGTTCAACATTTCTCATGATGCCAGGTGAACGGTATATGGTTATTATCGATTTTGCTGGTTTTCAGAAAGGTATGAGAGGCCCTAATGGTCAGAAATATTCTGGACATTGGTTGCTCGGGAATGCAGCATTATCTCCTTATCCTAATGGGGATCCCTTAATTCCTGGTGCTACCGATCGGATCATGCAGCTCAATGCCTATGGGAAGCCGATGACTGATACCAGTTTTAACCCAGCTTTACCTGGTGCGAAGGTTCGCCAGAAACCTATGGTGCGTCTGGTCGATCCAGTGGCCGGTGTGCCTGTTGTTAATATTGATAAAACCCGCCAGCTCACCCTCAATGAGATTGCAATTGATGTATCGCGGATTACTATCGACCCGGTCACTGGTTTGGAAGTGACTTACGAGGGTGGGCCAATAGAAATCCTGGTCAACAATACCAAATGGGATGGAATGCGGATCACTGGTACCGAGCCTGGTGACGAAGGGGAGATGTATACAATGGAACCCATCGATGAAAGCTGGCCTACAGATTTAGACGGGAACTTTATATCCGAATTTCCAAAAGAAGGTCAGACAGAGCTTTGGGAGATCGTCAACCTGACGGCGGATGCTCATCCAATCCACACCCACCTGGTCCAATTCCAGCTTATGAACCGGCAAGATTTTAACGCTGATCTGTACATGTCGACGAACTACTCAGCAGCGTTCCCGGGAGGATACGATTACACGCAGAAAACAGATGTAACTCAAGGCAACTTCGTCCCTGCATTTGGTCCCCCATTGCCTTACAACATCCCAATTAATGGCAAAATAGGTGGCAACCCTGACGTCACAGACTTCCTCAGGGGAGAAATCCAGCCACCCAAACCTCAGGAAATAGGCTGGAAGGATACAGTAATGGTGCTCCCGCGCCAAGTAACGCGCTTCATTGTGCGCTTTGCTCTTCAGGAAGTCGCTGCGGATACCTTGCCAGAAGATGCTGCCCTGCCATTTGACCCAGCTGCGCTGGGTGGTGGATACGTCTGGCACTGCCACATCGTCGATCATGAGGACAATGAGATGATGCGTCCGGATATGATCGATCCACAGCCAGATGTGACCCGGGAAATCGTCCAAGGAGTGGATTACTAACAAATATCCTCAATAGATAAGCAGGGGATAATCATCTTAGACAGGCTGCCACTCGGGAGCCTGTCTATTTGTTTTTGATGATTTATTAGCCGGGCAGGGCAGTTTTTCATTAGGCAAGGAATGAATACCATGTCCTGCTCTATACAATGTAGTCAGCCTACAATTGGAGCCCTACCAATTAATCCCAATTATTTCAAATGGCATTGATCAAATAAAACTCTAAAATAACCTTAATCTTCCTTTCATCTTTTTTGGAGATACGAGATTTGGCTGATAACCATTTGGGAAGCTTATATTTCTTCATCGCAATAGAAGGGAATAACGTGCATGGACACCTACAAAACCAACTTTCACCGGTCGACTACGACAACCCCAGGTTATCTGTCGTACTACGGCAGGGAGGGCACGAGGCAAACCAGTCCGAGCACTCAACATTCTTCTCCCAGATACTTAAAAACCCCAACTCAAATCAATTTAGCTGGCAATGTAATGGAGGGACACGATACCCTGCGGGTGTGTTTAGACTATCACGGTTGTTTTGCCCTGGAGAACGATATACCGGCAGCCCTGCGCTCAATCAATAAATCCAGACTGTCGTCAGTGGTGCGCCAGGCATTAAACCGCAATAATTTCCAGATCCAGGGCTGGCGGTCACGCAACCTGGATGGCAAAACAGGCAACCCCGTCAGCCTGGGTCTGTATCGCTTCGAGGGGGTGGGTGTAGACCGAGGTGAATGGCTGGATTGGTCAGTCATCCTTAAGGTCATCCAGTCCCCGTCCAACCTGGGCTTGATGAATTACAGCGAGGGGGATAACCCAAGCCACTGGAACTATTGGAAGCGAGAGCTGCTGATTTACCAATCAGGCTGGCTCGATGGTCTGCCAGAGGGCATCTGTGCACCGCACTGTTATGATGCTGTCGAGATGCCCGGCAGCATCGCCGGGATGTGGTTGGAAGATATCAATGACACCTATTCAGGCAGCTGGCCTTTGCATCGTTATGCCCTCGCTGCCCGGCACCTGGGACGTTTGAACGGCATTTACATTTCCCGGCGTGAGCTGCCGTCATTCCCGTGGCTCAGCAGGCAGCGTTCTCGTCAATGGTTGGATTCGATCGCCTGGCAGGATTTTCCTTGGGATCATCCGCAGGTTTGGCAGCAGTTCCCCAACCCTGAGCTGGATAGCTTCAGAAGTATGCTCTATGATCACGAGCGCTTCCTCGCCCGGCTTGACCAACTGCCTAAAACGATCTGTCATGGCGATACGAACCCGGCGAATTTCATCTCTCACCATTCGCAGCGAAAACTTGAGCAAACCGTGGCGATGGACTGGTCTTTGGCAGGCATCGAGCCGCTGGGAGATGACCTCGGTCAGCTGGTATACGGCACGTACTTGAATCTAAAAAGTTACAGACTAAATGACATCTCAGAGACGTTATTTACCAGCTATATTAACGGCTTACAGGACAGTGGCTGCCGTATCGATACCCAGCTGGTTAGATTCGGGTACACTGCCTCGGCGGCTTTCCGGGTGGGTCTGGCCAAACTGGTGCGCCTGGGTGAGCAGTTGAACCGAGACTATGACTATGTGCTGCAAGGCGCCTACCCAGCGATCACCCCGCAGCCATTCGAATCAGTCATGGCAGGCGAAGCATACCGGCTGCTGGATAAGATTTAATGGATTCATCGAGAATTGATAGAATTGGGCTGCTGCTCACAAGGAAAGTGGAGAGCTTACGGAGGTAATATAACCACAATCTAAATTCAGTGCATCGTATGCAAACATACGGAGGGGCACATTCATTTTTTGGAACAGGCTGCTAATAAGAAGCCTGTCTTTTTTATGATTAGTCAGTCTGGAAAACTTGTCCGCGTCCCTCAACCCTGATAGAATCCTCCCCATGAAACTACGTTCGATCACGTATTTTCTTGACCCATCTTTTCCATTGGATACCCAGAAATTGAAGTTAGCCGGCGAATTCTTGCGAATCGCCAGACCGGCATATGAAGACACGGGATATAAGGTACAAACTGCCCGCCTTGCGACCGTTCCTTTCCCCCAGCTTATGGCAGGCCAAAAACTGGGAAAGTTATCACAACTCGGGCATGAGCTCGAGGAAACGGCTGGCGCGGAGGGTTACGCCTATATTTCACTCGGCCACGCCCTCCCAGACCAACTGGAGGACTATACAGCCATCCCAGACGCCCTCGCATCCACGGAGAATGCCTTCTTCTCAGGTTCGATGACTACCCCAGATGGTAGGATCTCATTGCCTGCTGTGCGCAAATGCGCCGATGTCATCCAGCGTGCCAGCAGCATATCTGCAGATGGGTTCGGTAATCTACGCTTTGCTGCCCTGGCGAACGTACCGCCAGGCTCACCCTTCTTTCCGGCAGCTTATCACACAGGTGGCGAGCCGACATTTGCTTTAGCCACCGAAGCAGCAGACCTGGCGGTGAATGCGTTCATCCAATCTGGCAGCTTAGAAGAAGCGCGAATCAACCTGGTGCAGTCGATGGAGACGCATGCGCAAGCCCTGACCGCTATCGCTAGTCAAGTGGAAAGGCTATCAAAGGTTAAATTCGGCGGTATCGATTTTTCGCTGGCTCCATACCCTTCTCAGGAGCAATCTTTGGGAACCGCGCTGGAACGATTAGGAGTACCCCGTCTGGGTGAACACGGTTCGCTAACTGCAGCAGCCATTTTGGCAGATACAATGGACCAGGCTGATTTTTTGCGCGCAGGGTTCAGCGGTTTACTGCTCCCCATTTTGGAGGATGCTACCCTTGCCAGGCGTGCAGAAGAAGGCAGCCTGGGGGTAAAGGACTTGCTGTTGTATTCATGTGTCTGCGGAACCGGGTTGGACTGTGTGCCGCTGCCTGGGGACACCAGCGCCGAGAGCATATCCGCCGTCCTACTCGACCTGGCGAGTTTATCCTTACGGTTGGGGAAGCCGCTCACCGCCCGCCTGATGCCTATACCTGGTAAAAAAGAAGGTGACCTAACCGGGTTCGATTGGGCATATTTTGCTAACAGCCGCGTGCTGCCCATTTCAGCCTCCCCACTTTATGGTTTCCTTGCCGGTGATGAAGCGTTCAGCCTGCGCAGGAGATCCCCCAGATGAATTCAAAATTCTCGACTACTTTATGGCTACGTTGGGTGGCAGCAAATGGTCTGGGAGAGATGTTCGGTCTGGGGCTGACATTTGCGGTGGGGGTGGCAGTGATATCCAGACTGGGAAATCAACACAGCGTGGCCGGAATCCTTTTAATCTTCCTGGTAGCGGTTGCCAGTGGGGCTATCGAAGCCACCGTGGTCGGCTTGGCACAGTGGCAGGCGATGCATCCCTGGTTCCCTGTGATAAAGCAAAGAGCCTGGTGGTTGGCTACCCTGGTTGGAGCATTAGTTGCTTATGTGTTGGGTTACTTACCTTCCACCCTGATGAGCCTGGGTGAGCAGACCTCTACAAGCCAGGCAACTATAGCCGAACCCGGCCAATGGTTGGTTCTGTTGCTCGCAGCTGGGTTGGGTGCGGTAGGTGGGGCGGTGTTGTCCTTTCCACAATGGATCACGATGCGCGGCAAAGTGCAAGGAGCATCCATTTGGATTCCTGCGAACATGCTTGCCTGGATGGTAGGAATGCCAATCATCTTTTGGGGCATCGATGCTATCCAGAAGTTAGGAAATCTTTCATCTATTATTCTGTGTATGGGCGTCATTTTGTTATTGACTGGAATGGTAGTGGGGGCCATTCACGGCTTATTCTTGACCCGGTTGGCGAAGACAGAGTGATGGTGTACATCTTATATGGATATCATCTGTACGATGATAATGATGCATTCGCCACACATTACGGGTTGATGAGATAATCCCACTCACTTAATCTGACCGAGTTTTATATTAGCTGGAGCTAAGCTAAACCTTTAACCATTGACATTTTATGACGGTAAAATAAAAATGCCGCACACTTTAGCTATGCGGCATTTATTCGGTTCGTTGGAATGATTTATCACTGACCTGCAGTTCGCCAGTAGACGCCTTTCTCACGCTGTAGCAAACCGTTATCCACCATGTATCGTCGCAGGGCGGCGTAATCTTCATGATATCTCCCGAGCGTCTTATTGACTTGGGCTTCGGGATACTTCATTCCCGGCTCGAAGTCTTTGACCAGTTGTTTCAAGATGACCAAGAGCTTCTTCTGTTGAGTAGGGATGGATTTTAGAGTGCCATCCCGCGCAATATACGCCCGCAGCGTTTTGACCTCGAATTCGTCGCCCTCATATTCAAGCGCTGGCGGACGAGATTGGGCCAGCACCTTGCGGGTGAGCTTTTCAAGCGCCTGGCTATCCAACCGGTAGAGGCTGCCTTCCTTATGCGCTAGCCCGGTATCCACGAGCACCTCCAGATGGTGCGCCACTTGAACGGGTTCCATCCCCAGGCGCTGTGCCGCTTCGTCTGCGGTGAGCGCCTCAACCCCCAGCAACCCGGCGATTTTCAAACGTTCCGCATCGGCGAGCGATTTCATGAAATTCGATAATTCATCATCGTTCCTTAGTGTGTTCATTTCTCTCTACCTTCATCGTCCATTTCATTCTCAATTTTCCAATATTCTCCTTCAGCCCGATCCATCAGCTTGTAAACGATCATCTCGCGCCTCAGAGTGGCAGTATCATTGTGGAAACGAGTAAGGATCTCATTGACTTGCTGCTCAGTGTAGCGGATACCGAGCTGAAATTCTTTGAGGATGTGCCTGAGCACTACTTCGCGTTTTTTACGTTGGGCTGGGATGACTTTTAATCTACCATCTGGCAGCATAACGTTGCGCAGAACCATTTTGTCGTAGGCTTCCATATCCACATCAGATGCCATTTTCGGCAGTTTATCCTGAGCAAGCAGGCTGGTGGCGATTTGCTCCAATGCACCTGATTCGAGCTGATATACGTTGTAATAGCTTTCCGCCCGTGCACTCACCAGCCCGGCTTCCGAAAGTAGTTTCAGATGGTGCGAGACAGTGGGTGGCCTTAAGTTTAGCAGAGCTGCGAGCTGTTCAACCGAGTATGGCTGCTGGGAGAGCAATCCTATGATCTTCAGCCGGTTGGCATCTGCCAGAGCCTTGAAGAAGGTTAATAACTGTTCGTCGTTCTGTATAGAAAGTGCGTTTATCATAAAGTCCTTTTATTCGGCGGTATTATCGCTTTATTACGCCGTCCAATCATCTAATATGTTCGAATTAATTAGATAAGTATCGAATTAATTATACATAATTATTATTTATCGTCAAGGGTAGTTGGCGAAGATTTCAATTGTGCAGATGCAGTTTACATATGTTCCGCCCGAAACCCGCCATTTGCGGCTGGTATAATCTAACCGAGCTTATTCAGCTTCATACCCGATGAGAGAAGCCTATGTCCTCGATTGATGAAATCAAAGCGCGCATCGATATCGTAGACCTGGTATCAGAGTCTGTACAGCTCAAGCATTCCGGTAAGAATTACACCGGTTTCTGCCCCTTCCATACCAACACACGAACACCCTCTTTCGTAGTATTTCCTATCTCAGGCACCTGGCGCTGTTTTGGGCAGTGCAATGAAGGCGGCGATATCTTCAGCTTCACAATGAAGAAACAGGGCTGGGATTTCCCGGAGGCGCTTAAATACCTGGCGGATAAGGCGGGGGTCCAGCTCAAACCGCAAACACCGGAAGACCTGGTTGCCGAAGAGGAACATGCCCAAATCCGTGCTATGCTGGAAGAAGCTGCTATTTATTACCATCATCAGCTGAGTAATTCCCCTGACGGTCAAAAAGCGCTCGAGTATTTACACAAGCGAGAGTTAAGTGACGAAATCATTAAAACCTTCGCTTTGGGATACGCTCCCAATTCACACGGGGCGATCATCCAATACTTCAGAGGCAAAGGGCGGTCGGAAGCGCAGCTGTTAGAAGCCGGATTGGTCTCGGAGCGGGAGGATGGGTCGGTTTACGACAAATTCCGCCACCGGATCATGTTTCCTATCCGGGATGGACGCGGGCGGATGGCAGGTTTTGGCGGGCGCATCCTTGACCCGAACGATATCCCCAAATTCATGAACTCTCCCCAGACGCCGGTATTTGATAAGAGCGCTTTGCTGTATGGTTTAGAGCATGCCCGCAACCCAATCCGGGCATTGGATCAAGTGGTGATCGTTGAGGGGTACCTGGACGTGATCGGACTGCATCAGGCTGGCTTCACGAATACCGTCTCACCCATGGGGACGGCTCTAACCGAGCACCAGATGCGCTTGCTCAAACGGCTTACCAAGCGTTTCGTCCTGGCGCTCGACCCCGATACGGCAGGTGATAAGGCAACCATGCGTGGCTTGCAGGTGGCACGCCAGGCAATGGATCGTGAGTCTGAGCCGGTCTTTGATGCACGCGGCTTGTTGGCATACGAGTCACGTCTGCAGGCAGATATACGCGTCACCACGCTCCCCGAGGGGATGGACCCGGATGAAGTTGTCAAGCGCGATCCGGCTGAATGGCAGCACATCCTCGAGAACGCCAAACCGGTAGTGATCCACGTGATGGAAACCCTGGCAGCAGGCCGGGATGTGAACGATCCCAAGACTAAATCTGACATTGCCGGTCAGGTGATGCCATTAATCAATGAAGTCCCTGATGCAATCGAACGCGAAGCGTACCGGCAGCAGCTAGCGCGCCTGATCAAGGTCGATGAACGATTGTTGGTGCGAGGTGAGAGTACCACACGCCCCACGCGTCGCCGGACTAGGCCAGTTCAAACTATTGCGACGGAACTTAAGCCTGAACTGGTCATTCAATCAGGGAATACCTTGCTTGAGGCACATTGCCTCGGCATCCTTGTGCGCCGACCCGAGATGGTATTCTATATCGATCGGGAATTGAATAAAGATCATCTTACCAACTTATCGCGACTGGATTTTGAACGTGCTGAGTTTCAAGCGATCTTTGGGCTGGTGAAAGAATCATTGACCCAGGACCAAACGGAGCCGATGAATTATGTGCTAAACAGACTCTCGCTTCCGTTGATGGAAATTGTAGACACGTTGTTGGAGCGGACCGATAAACTTGACCCGAAGGAAGATCGGGTGCGCGACGATGTTATGCGCGCCTTGTTGGAAATCCGCCGGCGCCAGGTGAATGAGATCATGAACCAGTTGCGCTACCAGATGGACGAAGCGGTACAGACGGGAGAACCCCGCACCAGGGAGAACGAAGAAGGCATTGCAAAATGCACTCGGTCTCTCCGGAGCATTCACCAGGCACAGAAACGGTTTATGAGTTCCAGGTAAAAAAAACTCGGTAATGGATTCATGACCACAACATCTAAGGAGGCTCCATCCAATATGGTCATGCCCATTGAAATCCAGCCGACCACGCAGCATACCTATCGACAGGCAGCGCAGGTGCTTAGCCGGGCATTCGTCTACGAGCCGGTTTCAGTGGCTGTATATCATGATTTCTCAGTGGACAGGCGGATCAAAGCCCTGATGGTTGATTTCACCGCTGAAGTGATGGAATGTGTGCTGAGAGGCAGTCCCGTTCAGGCGAACGCTGGTAATAAAATCTTGGGGGCAGCAGTGATCTATCCCCCTGGGGCATACCCCTTACCGGCGTTTGTTCAATGGAGGCTGCTGTTGAAATCGATATGGGGGAACGGTTTTTATGATATAGGTGGTTGGATTAAGTGGCTGAATGAAGTGGACAAAATGCATCCATCCGAACCGCATTATTACCTGGAATATATTGGTGTGGAACTCGAATACCAGGGGATGGGCGTGGGTTCAGCGATTTTGAAGCATTTGTGTGATAGAGCTGATGCTGAAGGGTCGGGGTGTTACCTGGAAAATGCCAATCCAGTTAATACCGTTTATTATCAGCGATTTGGATTCCAAGTCACCCACGAGAAAGCAATCATTGGATTACCCACCTGGTTTATGTGGCGACCAGCAAAGTGAGGGTGGGTCGCATTCCAGAAAATTACCCGTAAAAGGATCGAATATATTGACTGGGCGAGTCGCGATTCGCCCAGACAAAGGCACTCCGGCCAGAACCGCATAGGCCGTGATCAACGATCACAGCTACAAAAACCCGATCATGGCTACAAAGATCCGATCACGGATACAATGATTCGCCAAAAATGACAATTTAGAGGATAATTGGGGAATGGCTCGCCAACGGAAAAGAACTAAGGAAAAAGACTCATCAGTAGAGAACCTATCCGAAGATGATGAGAAGGAACTCCACACCCAGACGGGTGAGGAGGTGGATGAAATACTGTCTGAGATCGATTCCGATGTGGTCATCGATGAGCCGGATGAGGACCTCCTCGTGCGTGAAGCCGACGGATTGAGTGGCATTGCGGAAGACGAGCCGCTCGATCTGCTCAGCCCAACCCTGGAGGCTGAGCTGAGTGAAGACCCGGTCAGGCTTTATCTGCGTGAAATTGGCGAAATCGAGCTGCTGAGTGTTGATTACGAGTTCTGGCTAGCGACGCGCATCGAGGCAGCCCGCCGGGTAGATGTGATTAACCGTGATCACCCCATTGCGCGCCGAGGCCAGTATTATTCCACCAGTATCTATCTCGCCACGTCGGATGAGCTTGGGGTTGCCTGGCGGCGCTTGGTGGAAGATACTCATCGCCTGGGTTATGACAGCCCGGATCTGTCCTCGATTCGCGTGGAAGCTCGCACTCTAAGGCAAACCTGGGAAAGCGACACTCCCTCCTACCTGCGGGCATACTTGGACAACGGACGCTGGGGAGTTGACCATTTATGGGATCAGGTAGCCAGGAATGCGCTGATTGTATTCATTTGTTTTTACCTTTTACCTGAAGAGACCGCCAAGGCGATTGAAATTTTTTACTCCCAAAGGCACAAAATGCCTGCGTTGATTGCAGTTGATCGTGAGCAGACAGACGATGAAGATGTAAAAAAGAAAACGAAGAAAAATCAGCACTCAGATGATGAAAGTGTGGAAGAAGAAAGCGTCAAGCTACCGGATGAAGACCGCTTAAGATCCATGCTTGAGGACGTCCAGTATCGTGCCCAGGAATCGAGGCAAATTTTGATCCGTTCCAACTTGCGGCTGGTGGTGAGCGTGGCTAAACGCTACCTCGGGCGCGGGAGCTCGTTCCTCGACTTGATCCAGGAAGGAAACCTGGGATTGCTGAGGGCAGTCTCAAAGTTTGACCCCTCACGTGGTTATAAATTTAGCACCTATGCCACCTGGTGGATCCGTCAGTCGATCAGCCGCTCGATTGCTGACCAGGCACGCACGATCCGCATCCCGGTACACATCTTTGAAACTTTCAACCGACTGATGCAGGTCCAGCGCCAGCTCACCCAAACCCTGGGACGGTCTCCTACCCCCGATGAATTAGCGCTGGAGGCTGACTTTGTGGACCCGAAGGATAAACTGGTGATCCAGCACGCCAAAGGTGATGCCAGCATCTTACCCCACGATGTGCACATGCGTTGGGCACAGGCAGCTTCCAAGGTGGTGCAGGTGCTGCGCGCTGCTGAAGAACCCGTCTCATTGGAAAGCCCGGTGGGCAGCGAAGATAACAGTATGCTGGGGGATTTTATTGAGGATGAAGAAGCCCAGGAGCCGATGGACGCGGCGGCGCGCGAGATGTTGCGCGAGCAGGTCAAAAATGCCCTGGCAGTACTTTCACCACGCGAAAGGGAAGTCTTGGAGATGCGCTTTGGCCTGCTAGATGGCAAGGACCATACCCTGGAGGAAGTAGGCCAGGCATTCAACGTCACGCGCGAGCGCATCCGCCAAATTGAAGCCAAGGCTCTGCGCAAGCTACGTCACCCTACCCGCAGCCGGCACCTGCGCGATTTTTTAATCTAATTCAGACAATATTTAACCAATTTATTTCTACAGCATCTCGCTGTGCAGCGCCAAGGCAGCCATGCGGGTGGATTTCTAGATGCTCTCATGGCGTTCCATTTGTGAATTTTCGGTGTTAATCACATATTAGAAACGTAAATTGACACCGAAGTATGCATATGATAAACTTCACGAGTTCAGAATCAGGTGAAATCTTGTCAGGATGGGTTATATCGCTAAGATTCATTGGATATTCCCATTGTGGAGAGCTAACTTTGGTAGTAGTTATAACCTGACTGTTACTAGGCATAAAAACTTACTGACTGCTGAGGCAAAATGCTAGCACCATATATCCCTATTGCTGTCATTGTCATCTTGGCCGTGGTCTTCGGATTTTTTATTGTTGCCCTCGGTCATTTGTTTGGCCCCAGGCGTACATCAGCACGCAAGTCAATGCCATACGAATCAGGTATGAATCCAATCGGACCGGGCACACGCCGGGTACCGGTGCGCTTTTATCTCGTGGCAGTGCTATTTATTCTCTTCGACATCGAAATCATCTTCATCATCCCGTGGGCAGTAGTGCTCAAACAATTCGTCCAGCAACAGGCCGGGGTATTTGCACTCATTGAAATGATTATCTTTATTGTCATTTTACTGGTAGGCCTTGTGTATGCTTGGAAGACGGGAGCACTAGAATGGGAATAGAACAAAAAACCGGCAACATGGGTGTCGTCACCGTTGGCCTGGAACAAGTGGTCAATTGGGCACGCACCAATGCCATGTGGCCGATGCTTTTCGGTTTAGCCTGCTGCGCCATCGAGATGATGAGCGCTCAAGCAGCTCATAATGATATGAGCCGCTTTGGTATGGAGCTGATGCGCGCCAGCCCACGTCAGTCAGACCTGATGATTGTTGCAGGACGTGTTTCGCGAAAAATGGCGCCTGTCCTTCGCCGTCTATACGACCAGCTGCCCGACCCAAAATGGGTTATCTCGATGGGTGACTGTGCTTCATGCAGTGGAGTATTCAATAATTATGCCTTGCTTCAGGGGGTGGACGAGGTTGTACCTGTGGATGTGTATGTAGCTGGATGTCCGCCCCGCCCAGAAGCCCTGATCCATGGGATCATTACTTTGCAAGACAAAGTTCGCCACGAGAAACTCAATACCTGGATTTAGCCACGGATATGTGAAATGTCTGAAGAACACCTCAAAACCACATTAAAAGCGTTGAAAGACCGTTATGGTCTGCGGGAATCGGAATTAATGAACTACCCGCCGACCCTGATCTGTGAGCCCGATAAGATTGTGCAAGTGAGCCAGGCGCTGCGGGATGAGTTTGAGTTTAATTTTTTGTGTGAGCTGACCGCAGTGGACTATTGGCCGGAAGAGGAGCCTCGCTTTAACCTCGTGTATGGCTATTATTCACATGCCCAAAACGTCCGCATGGCGATCAGGGTGCCTCTTAATGGGGATGACCCCTCCATCCATACTATCGAGGGCGTTTATAAAGGAGCGAACTGGCACGAACGCGAGGTGTGGGATATGTTCGGAATCAAGTTTGAGGGGCATTCTGACTTACGCCGCATCCTCATGCCATACGATTGGGAAGGACATCCGCTGCGCAAAGATTACCCATTAGGATATGAAGAACCACAATTCACATTCAACTTCGATGAGATTGACAAGCGGAAGCACCACGGACGCTATGAAGAGGCCTGACGCTGATGGATGAACCGTTAGAAGTAAATTATAAAGAACTCCAGCACCTGGTCTCGGAGCGGGCATTAAAAGGCGAGACCGTTTTGCTGAATATGGGTCCACAGCACCCCAGTACGCATGGCGTGTTGCGATTGCTGCTTGAGCTGGATGGCGAGGTGATCATTAACTGCGTGCCAGATATTGGCTTCCTCCACACAGGGATTGAGAAAAACATGGAAGCCAAGCGGTGGGAGCTGGCGGAGGTGATGACCGACCGTACAGACTACCTTAATAACACCGGCAATAATCTGGCCTACTGCCTGGCAATCGAAAAACTGACCGAGTTGGACGTGCCTCCCAAGGCGCAAGCTGTCAGGGTGATGTTGGTCGAATTGGAGCGCATCTCCAACCACCTGGTGTGGTTGGGCACCCATGCCCTTGACCTGGCGGCCATGTCGCTCTTCTTATACTGCTTTAGAGAGCGCGAATCCATCCTTGACATCAAAGAGTTATGCTCAGGGCAGCGCATGATGACTACATATTTTCGCCCAGGAGGCTTGTGGCGTGATCTCCCTGATGAATTCGAGATCGCGGTGCGCCGATTCATCCGCATGATGCCCGACCGAATTAAAGAGTACGAAGCCCTGCTGACCAAGAACCCGATCTGGATGGACCGAACGCGCAATATCGGTAAAATTTCCGCAGAGAACGCCATCAACATGTCGTTGACTGGACCGGTGCTGCGTGGCTCGGGTGTGGCCTATGATGTACGTAAAATGCAGCCCTATTCAGGCTACGAACAGTACGACTTCATGATCCCGACAGGTACCCACGGAGACGTGTATGACCGGTACCTGGTGCGCATGGAAGAAATGCGCCAATCCCTGCGCATTATCCAGCAGGCGTTGGATAAACTACCGTACGGACCGTGGCGCTCAAACAATCGAAAGTACGTCCCGCCGCCGCGCGCAGAGCTGGGCACTAGTATGGAAGCCGTCATCCATCACTTCAAGCTTTGGACTGAGGGATTTAATGTTCCCAAAGGAGCAGTGTATTTACCGGTTGAATCGCCGAAGGGAGAGCTAGGCTACTACGTGGAAAGCAACGGAGGCAATCAACCCTACCGTGTCCACATGCGTACGCCTTCGTTTGTCCATCTACAAGCCCTGCCGCTCTTGTGCAAGGGTCACCTTGTGGCTGACCTGGTTGGCATCATTGGTAGCGTCGATATCGTCTTGGGAGATTGTGACCGGTGAACGCATTGCTTGAGAAATATTCCACCGAAATCCAGGTAATCCTGGCGAAGTACCCGCCAGACAGGGCGGGGAAACGCTCAGCGGTCATGCCTTTGCTGTACCTGGCACAGCGAGAGAATGGTTATATTACCAAGGAAGCGATTGCTCAAATCGCCGAAATCTGTGAGGTCAGCACGACAGACGTTGCCTCACTGATCGGATTTTATACCCTGTATCATGATAAGCCAACCGGAAAGTACCACATACAGGTGTGTACAGATTTACCGTGTGCATTACACGGGGCAGATGAGTTCCTTGAAAAGTTATGCGAAAACCTGGGGCTCAAGGTGGGTGAAACTTCAGCTGACGGAAAGATCATCGTCGAGTCAGTTATGTGCCTGGCAGGGTGTGACAAAGCTCCGATGTTCCAGGTGCAGAGCTCGGAGGGGCTCGAGTATCACGAGAACCAGACAGTTGAATCAGCCCTCGAAGTGATCAGCAAGCTGAGAGAAGGGTGACAGACATGGCTGAACACATCCTCCTTCGCCACCGCGCCATCCCAGGTCTGGACCAGATCGACACGTACCGCCAAAATGAAGGGCTCATCGCTCTTAAAAAAGCCATTACCAGCATGGATCCGGATAATGTGACCAATGAAGTCAAGGCGTCGGGTTTGCGTGGAAGAGGCGGCGCTGGATTTCCAACCGGCATGAAGTGGTCTTTTATCGACGGGAACAATTGGCCGCACTACGTGGTTGCGAATGCAGACGAATCTGAGCCGGGCACGTTTAAAGACCGTGAGATCATGGAAAGCAATCCCTACCAATTCCTCGAAGGGGTAGCCATTTGTGCCTATGCTGTCAAAGCTAATGATGCCTATATTTACCTGCGGGGTGAATTTTGGCCCATCGCAAAAAAACTTGATTTATGTATTATCGAGATGGAGAAAGCAGGGTTTCTTGGGGATAAATTATTCGGCAGCAACATCACCGTTCGCCTGCACACTCACCTTGGGGCTGGGGCATACATATGCGGAGAAGAATCTGCATTACTAGATTCGATTGAGGGCAAGCTCGGGCAGCCACGCCTGCGCCCACCCTTCCCGCCTGCGGTGGGAGTTTATAACAAGCCAACAATCGTCAACAATGTTGAGACCCTCACCAACGTGCCCATGATCATCAACCGCGGAGCAGCCTGGTATAAGACTATAGGAACGGAAAAGAGTCCGGGCTCGAAAATTTTCAGCCTATCGGGGTGTGTCAACCGCCCAGGCAACTATGAACTTCCACTGGGGACCACCTTCCGGGAGCTGATCATGGACCATGGGCGCGGAATCCCTGGAGGGCATAAGATCAAGGCGATCATGGCCGCAGGGGCTTCGTCATCACTGATCGTGGCTAATGACGATGCGTTGAATACACCCATGGACTACGAAAGTGTACCTCAGCTGGGAGCCCAGCTCGGATCCGCTTCGGTCATCGTCATCGATGATTCAGTAAGCATCCCATGGCTGATCAACAAGACCGTCCATTTCTTCACGCACGAATCATGTGGGAAGTGCACTCCATGTCGTGAAGGTACGTATTGGATGATGCACCTCACTGAGCGCATCGCCACTGGTGAGGCTACGATGGCTGACGTGCAGCTGCTCCAAAATGTTGCTTCTCAGATAAAAGGTAAATGCCTGTGTGCATTGGGAGAATTTTCCGTTGAAGCCCCGCTCTCAGGTATCGAACGCTTCCCTGCAGATTTTGAAGCCGTCACTAACAAATCCAATGCATAGGAACGTACTACCGATATGCCGATAAAAAACAAAGTTAGCCTGACGATTGATGGAAAACCAGTGACCGTGCTGGAAGGCACGTTGATCGTGAATGCCGCTAAATTGATCGGGGTGGATATACCGGTATTTTGCTACCACCCCAAGATGGAACCTGTGGGGATGTGCCGCCAGTGCCTGGTGGAAGTGGGCCGCCCGGTGATCGACCGCGCTACCGGATCTCCGGTATTGGAAGCTGATGGTTCACCGAAAATTCAATTTGGAGCCAAGCTGGAAACCGCTTGTTCTACGCCTGTGTCCGAAGGGATGGTGGTGATTGGTACTTCTCCCAAAGCAGCCGCTGGACGTAAGGAAATTCTTGAATTCTTGCTCACCTCGCATCCCTTGGACTGCCCTATCTGCGATAAAGGCGGAGAATGCCCGCTGCAGAACCTGACCATGCGGCATGGTCCCGGGCAATCGCGCTTTGACTATACTGATAAGATGCACCTGGCTAAAAAATGCCCATTGGGAGAGCTGATCTACCTTGACAGAGAACGGTGCATCCAGTGTGGGCGCTGCGTGCGCTTCCAAAGCAATATCGCTGATGATCCGGTGATCGCTTTCACGGAACGCGGTCGCAGTCTTCAGATTTTCACCAATTCAGAGCCGGGATTCGACTCTTATTTCTCTGGCAATACGACGGATATCTGCCCGGTGGGTGCGCTCACCACAGCCGACTTTCGCTTTGAGGCCCGTCCATGGGAACTGTGCACAACTGCCTCGATCTGCCCTCACTGTCCGGTAGGCTGCAACCTTGCGATCAACCTGCGCCGGGAAGCGCGCTCGAACGGCGAGGTGGTGATCAAACGCATTATGCCGCGGCAAAATGAAGCAGTCAATGAGATTTGGATCTGTGATAAGGGCCGCTTTGGTTATCACTATGCACAAAGCAAGGATAGGCTGACTCAACCTCTCGTACGTCGGGAAGGAGAGCTGGTGGAAATCGGCTGGGATGAGGTGCTCAGCTATGCGGCGGAGAACTTCAAGGATGCAGGGGAAAACCTGCTAACCCTCGCCAGTGGCCGGCTTTCAAATGAAGACCTGTTCAACTTGAACGAGCTCACCAGCGGATTGGGTGGAAAAGCTGCCCTATACACCGATATGGCAGGTGGTGACCTGGTGGCTCAGCTCGGGGTGGGAAAAGGCACCAATTTATCTGACCTGGGCAGTGACACGGTGATCCTGGTGGTGGCCAGCGATTTGCATGAGGAAGCGCCGATCTGGTGGCTGCGGATTAAGCAAGCGGCAGAGAGAGGCGCTACACTGATCGTGGCAAACCCGCGCTACACCAGGCTTGAACGCTATGCGAGCCAGGTGATCCGTTACAGTTATGGTGAAGAGGCCACTACCATCCTGGCAATGATCAACACACTGTCCACCAAGCAGAATTTCCCCAAAGCTCCCAAAATCGCACAAGGTGGCGAGGCAGTAAGAAGTGCTGCGGAATCCATCGCCAACGCCCAAAACCTGATCGTATTTTACGGCAGCGAAGGCACCGGCCTGGAAGCCTCCCAGGCGCTGGCACAAGCTTGCGCCAACCTGCTCATGGTTACCAATCACGTGCGTAAAGTGAATAATGGATTGATCCCGGTCTGGCCTCGAGCCAACGACCAGGGTGCTTGGGAAATTGGCTTCCGTCCCTTGTCCAATTTGAAGGAAACGCTTCCACAATATGAAGCGATTTATATTACTGCAGCTGATCCGGTTGGAGATGACCCAACCCTCACCGAAACCATCCAGAAAGCCGGTTTTGTGGTCGTCCAGGATCTGTTCCTGACGGAGACAGCCAAACTTGCTCACGTGGTCTTGCCTGCGCAACCAATCACCGAGCGTGAGGGGACGTTCACTTCTGGTGAGCGCCGTGTGCAGCGTTATTATCCGGGAGTTGTACGGCATGAATACAAGCCGGATTACGCCATTACAGCTGGCATCGCCAATCTGGCCGGAGTGAATGTGGAAGCGGTACCATTGCGGATCTTTAACCGCCTGGCAGCGAAAATTCCCACTTTTGCGGCGATAAATTACCGCTTGTTAGCCCAGGTGACAGAGCAGTGGCCAATTGTGGGTCGCGGTGACATGTACTATGGCGGCACTTTATATGCCAATGCCCAGGGGTTGGGTGTGCAGCTATCACTCCCCTCCCTGATGCCATCTCTCGCATGGCCCGAAGTACCAGGAGTGTACCTGCCTGCAGGTACAATTCTCGCAGTGCCGATTACGATATTGTATGACCGAGGTCAAACAATAATGCCTAGTGAGTTACTTCACCAGCGCATTCCACCGGCACACATTCTATTAAATCCCGAAAACGCGCGTTATTTGAATATTACAGATGGAGCAAAGGTTCAATTTTCTGTGAATGGTAATCCTGTAGAAGCTCAATTACAGGTAAATGATCAGGTTCCCATTGGTGTAGCACTTGTTCCACGCAGTTTAGGTGTGCCATTAAGAACACCCACACCGATTGAAGTAAAACGTAAAGAGTAAGGATAGGTAGACAGTAACGTAGACGAATTAACAGTTGAACGAGGTCGGCATGACTGCTGGTTTACTCATCGAATACATTATTAAATCGGGGATCATCCTGATTGGAATGACAGCTGGCTTTGCGTATGTCACATATTATGAGCGCAAAGCCTTAGCCCGCATGCAGTCACGCATCGGCCCCAACCGCGCCGGTCCGTTTGGCATCCTGCAGCCAGTTGCCGATGGGGTCAAGCTGATTTTCAAGGAAGAGTTCATCCCGGCAAAATCGGATAAGCTCCTGTTCCTGCTGGCTCCGGTGATTACCGTCGTCCCCGCTTTGATCATTACTGCCGTGGTACCTTGGGGCCGGACCATCACTATGTTCGGTCGCCAGATACACTTGTACCTGGCTGATGTTAATGTAGCTATTCTCTATCTTGGTGCTGTGGCATCAATTTCGGTGTATGGGATCGTCCTGGCAGGCTGGTCATCGAATAATAAGTATGCCTTGATGGGCGGTATGCGCTCCACAGCCCAGATGATTTCTTATGAGCTGGCGCTGGGGTTAACCTTCGTCAGCGTGACGCTACTGGCCGGCTCGATGAGTCTGGTGAATATTGTCGAGACGCAGGGTGCGAATGGTATCCTCGGTTGGATTGTCTGGAACCTGTCACAACCCCTGGCGTTCATTATCTTCCTCATCGCCGGCATGGCTGAAACCAACCGCTCACCCTTCGATATGCCGGAGGCAGAGCAAGAGCTGACAGCTGGTTATCACACCGAATACTCCGGCATGAAGTTCGCCTTATTCTTCATGGCCGAATATATCAAAATTATAGCTATCAGTATGATTGCTTCCACGTTGTTCCTGGGCGGTTATCTGGGTCCATTTGTGACCCAGCTGCCCTGGTTGGGACCAATCTACCTGTTTATCAAGACACTCATCATGATCTTCATTTTTATCTGGGTTCGGGCAACTTTTCCGCGCTTCAGATATGACCGGCTGATGGCTTTTGGATGGAAAGTGCTGCTCCCACTGGCATTCCTGAATGTCTTCATCGCCGCCGTGATCACCGTGATAAGGGGAGGTTAGTGGTATGTTTATCGTGCAATTAGGGCGTGGTCTGTGGACCACGCTGCGAATGATGTTTGAGAAGCCGGTGACCACCCAATATCCGGAGGTCAAGCGGCCGATGCATTCGCGCTTCAAGGGGAGACATGACCTGTATCGTTATGATAACGGCCTGGAAAAATGTATTGGCTGTGCACTGTGCGCCGCCGCTTGCCCTGCAGACGCAATTTTTGTAGAGGCTGCCGAGAATACTGACGATGAGCGCTACTCGCCTGGCGAACGTTATGCCAGCACCTATGAGATCAATATGCTGCGCTGTATCTTTTGTGGCTACTGTGAGGATGCCTGCCCAACGGAAGCGATCATCCTGGGCGATAATTATGAGCTCTCCTTCACCGACCGGCGCCAGGCGATCTATACCAAAGAGATGCTACTAATGCCGGTGCCACCGGGAGGGGAACCAACCCCTCAAAAAGTGGAACCGCATTCATTCGACCGTGCCATACCCATCATGGAAAATCCGAAGGATTGATAGTCGAGAGTAAACACAGCTTATGACCGTACAACTGCTCCTCTTCCTGATTTTAGCCCTGGTTGCCATTGCCTCAGCCTTGGGGATGCTCATCAGCCGGAATGCCATTTATTCAGCCCTGTTCCTGGTGGTAAATTTTGCCACAGTGGCGGTTTTCTTCCTGTTGCTGGACGCACCTTTCATCGCAGTAGCCCAGGTGAGCGTGTATACCGGGGCGATCATGGTCTTGTTCCTGTTCGTGATCATGCTTCTCGGCGCAGAACGGGCAGGTCCTATCCAGGCGATCCAATGGCAGAGACCTCTGGCAATCACCCTGGCGATCATCTTGCTTTTGGAAGCAGGGTACATCATATATACCCATAGAAGCCTGGGGACAGTAGTTGACAAGCAAATCCCCTTGGGTTTTGGCAGCCCTGCCCAGGTGGGCACAGCGCTGTTCAGCAGCTACTTGCTGCCATTCGAAATCACCTCGGTTTTGTTATTGGTAGCCATGATTGGTGCCATCGTACTGACCAAGGGCGAAAAAAAATAACGGAGAGTGCATATGCTTCCGGTCTATTACTATGTGGGATTATCCGTCATTTTGTTCACTATCGGCGCATTGGGTGTGCTGATTCGCCGTAACGCCATCGTGATCTTTATGTCAGTGGAGCTGATGCTCAATGCAGCCAACCTGGCATTCGTGGCTTACGCACGTTACTGGCAATCGATGAACGGCCAGATTTTCGTATTCTTTATTATGACGGTGGCGGCTGCCGAGGTGGCGATTGGTTTGGCTCTGATCGTGACCATCTTCCGCACCAAGGCAAGTATTGACGTAGATCAGATCAGCACACTAAAGGGTTAGTCAGGTTATCGGAGAAACACCATGGGATTGAGTGATGCACTGAATGCGGGACGATTTTTCTACCTTGTTCCTTTTGTGGTCTTCTTCCCGGTCATCGGCCTACTGATCAACATTACATTCGGAAAGTGGTTTGGTGAGAAAATAATTGGGACGGTTGCTTGCCTGGCGTCAGGCCTGGCTTTTGTGGTGGCAGTCCTGCTTGGGATTGCACTAACGGGTCAACCCCAGGGAATGTCGCTCCCGTACCTCAACTGGATCACCATTGGTTCACTACAGCTGGATTGGGCATTCCGTGTGGATACACTCTCGGTGACCATGATGCTGGTGGTGGGTGGGGTGGGCACATTGATCCATATCTACGCCGTCGGCTACATGCACGATGATGTACGCCACAATGGCGACCCCGGTCGCTTCCGTCGCTTTTTTGTGTATTTCAACTTGTTCATCGCTGCCATGATGATCCTGGTCAGCGCGAATAACTACATGATGCTGTTCATCGGTTGGGAGGGTGTTGGATTATGCTCCTACCTGTTGATCAGCTTCTGGTACGAGAAGGGCAAGGATGGCATTGGAAATGCCCTGGCAGGTAAAAAAGCTTTCATCGTCAATCGTATTGGTGATTTTGGTTTCCTCATCGCTGCGTTTCTGATGTTCAAGTATTTCCAGCCCCTGGCACCGAACGGCATCTTTACCTTTGATTTTCAGACGGTAGCTAATCTGGCGCCGCAGGTAGCGCCGTCGGTGATCGTGGCGATCACCTTGTTCATGCTGCTGGGCGTAACCGGCAAATCTGCCCAGCTGCCATTATACGTGTGGCTGCCTGATGCGATGGCAGGTCCCACACCCGTCTCGGCACTGATCCATGCGGCTACAATGGTGACAGCAGGCGTCTACCTGATCACTCGATCGCACGCCTTGTACTCGCTGGTGCCGGTGACCCAGAACTGGGTTGCAATTGTGGGGGGCGTCACCGCCCTATTTGCCGCCACGATTGCGGTAGCTCAATTTGACATCAAGAAAGTACTGGCTTATTCCACTATCAGCCAGCTGGGTTTCATGGTGGCAGCAGTGGGGATGGGTGCTTACGTAGCAGGGATGTTCCAGCTGGTAACCCACGCCTTCTTCAAAGCCCTGCTCTTCCTCTCAGCCGGCTCGGTTATCCAGGGGGTCGAACGCGGCGAACACGAAGTGGAGCACGACCCGAGCCTGCGTAAACGCATGAAGCATGAACAGCATTTTGACCCGCAGGATATGCGTAACATGGGTGGTCTGCGCCACAAGATGAAGACCACTTTCTGGGTCTACGTGATCGGTGCTTTAGCCTTGGGGGGTATCGTCCCTCTGGCAGGCTTCTGGTCAAAGGATGAAATCCTGGCAGAGGCCAGCACGCTCAACCCGGTTGTATATTGGCTTCTGTTAATTGCCGCCTTCTTCACCGCGTTTTACATGGGACGGCAGGTGTTCATGGTGTTCTTCGGAGAAGCACGTTCAGAACCAGCTGCGCATGCAAAGGAAAGTAAGGCGATCATCACCATCCCGCTGATGATATTAGCTCTGTTATCGCTCATAGGTGGATTCCTCAATTTTCCCTCCTTCCACACTTTAACTACCTGGCTGGACCATACGGTATTGGCATTGGCCAGTGGTGAAGGTGAGGCGGTCAGCTTCAATTTTGTAGTCGCCATTGTTTCCACCGTTTTGGCGGTGGGAGGTATCGTCCTGGCGTGGTATCTGTATATGCGACGGGCGGGCGATATGCAGAAGCTGCCGAGCAATCAGCGTCGGGATGACCCGCTCCGCTCGATCATCGGTCCTGTCTTCACCTTATTGGAGAATAAGTATTGGGTCGATGAGTTTTACGGCTATGTCATTGTTAAACCCTACCAGTGGCTATCAGCATTCCTGGCAGATAAAGTGGATTGGGTTTTCTGGCATGATTTCTTCCACGATAAGATATTGGCCGGTAGTTTTAACTGGGTGACGCGTACGCTCTCTGGTCCGATTGATCTGGGTGTCATCGATGGGTTTGCCAACTTTTTGGGTGATGGTTTTAAAGAGCTGGCCGCACAGCTCCGGAAGATACAATCTGGATTTGTACGCAATTACGCCCTCTCGATATTTCTCGGTGTGATTTTCATTATCGGTTATTTGATCATTCGTTTAAGATAGACTACGGTGGCTTGCTAACCGCAGAATGCTATTTTGTTATAGAGGAACAGACATGAACTTAGTACTCCATCCACTTACCCTGACGGTCTTTTTACCCCTGGTAGGCGTCCTGGTGATCCTCTTCCTGAAACCCGAGTGGAAAAATCCCATTCGATGGGTCGCCCTGGTAGCTTCTACCGCAACCTTTGCCATCTCGGTGGTCATGCTGACCTATTTCCAAGTCGGCAACCCAGATATGCAGATGGAAATCAATGTTCCCTGGTTCCAGTTCGCTGATTGGACCATCAGCTATCACCTGGGTGTGGATGGCTTGAGCGTTTTGCTGGTGATGCTTACCACCCTGTTGACCCCGCTTTCAATTCTCTCCACCTGGACCGCGATTGAAGATCGAGTTAAAGAATTCATGATCTTCTTCCTGCTGCTCGAAGTGGGCATGGTGGGTGTTTTTGTTTCACTAGACCTTTTCTTATTCTATATTTTCTGGGAATTCAGCCTGGTGCCGATGTATTTCATTATTGGGATGTGGGGTGGTCCACGGCGCATGTACGCCGCGTTGAAGTTCTTCCTCTACACTATGGCCGGTTCCATTCTGATGCTGTTGGCGATTTTATGGCTTGGTATCAACCAGGGTACGTTCTCCGTCACCGAGCTCATCGATAAGGGCAGCATTCCAGCCAGCATCCAGTTCTGGTTGTTCCTGGCATTTGCAGCTGCGTTTGCGATCAAGGTCCCTATGTGGCCGCTACATTCCTGGCTGCCAGATGCGCACGTTGAAGCCCCCACGGCTGGTTCTGTGATCCTGGCGGGCGTACTATTGAAGCTTGGCACCTACGGTTTCGTGCGGTTTAATCTTTCGATGTTTCCCAATGCAGCCATCAAGCTGGCGCCGTGGATCGCCGGGTTGGCGGTTATCGGCATCCTATATGGAGCAGCCGTCTCCTACGCCCAAAAAGATGCCAAGAAGCTGGTGGCATATTCGTCTGTAAGCCACCTGGGCTTCGTGATGCTGGGTTTGTTCGCCCTCAATGCTCAGGGTATTGAAGGGGGTATCCTGCAGATGATCAACCACGGTTTGAGCACGGGAGCGTTGTTTCTTCTCGTTGGCATGATCTACGAACGGCGCCACACCCGCGAAATGGACGCATTTGGTGGACTATGGAAGATCATGCCGATCTACGGAGCCCTGATGCTGATTGTTACACTTTCATCGATGGGGCTGCCCGGTCTGAATGGTTTCGTGGGTGAGTTCACTATCCTACTTGGAGCGTTCGGATCATCTTACATCTCCCCCTGGTTCGCTGGTCTGGCTGCAGCGGGCATCATCCTGGCAGCGATCTACCTGCTGTTTATGTTCCAGAAATTATTCCTTGGACCGTTGGATAAGGAAGAGAATAAAATCCTGAAAGACATTAACTGGCGCGAGATCCTCACCCTGGTGCCTCTGCTGATCTTCATTTTCTGGATCGGGCTTTACCCCAAGCCATTCTTCACCATTATGGGTCCGGCGGTTGGCAAGTTGGTCAGTATCATTTCGACGGCGGCAGGTGCAGGTATACCATGATAGCTTGCCTGATATGTGCCCCCATCCGGGTTGAGCGAGGTTTATCACTTCAAAACAGGAATACACCGTGGTGCAAGCGGTTGGCAGGAGATTAAGGAATGACGGTAAATGACCTGCTGAACAACATGAATGTGATCCTACCCCTGGCAGTCCTGATTGCCTGGAGCTGCATGCTGCTTATCGTGGACTTGACCATCCCCAAGGGGCATAAAGGGTGGACTGCAGTCATGGCTGCAATCGGCTTGCTGTTGTCCTTGGGGATAAGCATTGCCCGTTTCGGTACTGCGACCACCGGTTTCAGCGGTATGGTCATCAGTGATGGCTTTTCATATTTCCTGAATATGCTGTTCCTTTTCAGCGGTTTGGCAGCGATCGCCCTGGCATACGATTACCTCAAGCGCATGGGTATCGAGCGTGGCGAGTATTATGTTTTACTTTTGTTCTCGATTTGTGGGATGATGTTGATGTCGCTTGCCAATGACCTAATCGTGGTCTTCCTGGCGCTGGAGCTATTATCCATCCCGCTATATGTGCTGGCAGGGTTTGCTCGCCCAAGATTGGAATCGGAAGAAGCCTCTCTGAAGTACTTCCTGATGGGTGCGTTCGCTGGGGGGTTCGTTGTCTTCGGGATTGCCTTGATATTTGGTGCCACTGGCACAACCAACCTGACAAATATTTTCGCCTCCATCAGGTCAGATACCACCAATCTGCCTCTGCTCACTTTGGGTGCCGGACTAATCCTAGTGGGCTTTGGCTTTAAAGTAGCGGCTGTGCCATTCCACATGTGGACGCCGGATGTCTATCAAGGCAGCCCTTCCGCTGTCACGGCTTTCATGTCAGTGGGGGCCAAGGCCGGCGGGTTTGCCGCCCTTCTGCGCATCTTCGTTTCAGCATTTCCCGCCCTTTCTACCGACCTGACGATGATTATTTGGACAATCTCCGCCCTGACGATGTTCTTGGGGAATGTAGTTGCTATTGCCCAGTCGAATATTAAGCGCTTGTTGGCGTATTCGAGTATTGCCCACGCAGGCTACATATTGATGGCGCTCGTACCTTATGGAAACACTGCGGTCAACAAAGACACGATTAGCGCCGCACTATTCTACCTGGTGGCATATGCTCTGACCAGTTTTGGAGCCTGGGCGGTGGTAATCGCGCTCGAAAAGGCAGAGGGGAAAGGATTAGAGCTGAACGATTATGCCGGTTTAGCGCGAAAATACCCACTCCTGGCGGCCTCGATGGCGGTTTTCATGCTTTCCTTCATCGGCGTGCCCCCTACGATAGGTTTCATGGGGAAGTTTTACCTGTTCCGCACGGTGATTGAAGGTGGCTATCTTGGACTGGCGCTGATCGGCGTATTTACTTCATTGATATCAGCATACTACTATCTGCGCATCATCGTGATCATGTACATGCGTGAAGGAGAGCCGGAAGCCCGCACTGAATTCTGGGTACAGTTCACCGCAGCCGCGATGGCAATACTGGTGATTGTGCTCACCTTGGCGGCACAACCCCTGCTGAACCTGGCTTCCAAGGCACTGATGTTGACCTTCTGAGTGAGCAGGACAATTGAATGATCTATATAGACTACCCGGTTCGTCTCGGACCGGGTTTTGATATCCTATCGATGCACATCACACGGAAAAGCATAAAAAGGGAGCAAGCTGCCAGACTATGTTCGCTTACCAACTACTAACCTGGAGATGCGAGTCATCGTGTATAATTTTTAACAAAGGAGGAAATCGTGAGCGGTGGTATATAGTGTTTGAATTTAGATTCTGTCATTTAGCTGAGGGTGGATGTATATGGTGGCTTGATTCATGAACGATATTATTTACAATCTAGCAAAAAAACTACGCCCCGATTTGGAGAGTTATAGCGGCCAGCAGCGCATGAGTGCGACTGCTGATGTTTTCACTCTGGTATATACCGCACCCTTAGCGCTGATCGGACTCGTCTGGTTGATTGCCGTGTCGGATTGGGGGACCATCCGCACCCATGGGATGGTCTACCTCATGTTGGCGGTGATCTTGTACATTTTCAACCGCTTGCGTTTCTTCTTCATTACTGAGATCCGCACAGGAGGCTATGCCAATTCGGACGGAGCGATGGATGGGATCGCAGTATGGGCTGCCATCTTGATCCTGGGTCCCACTGCGTTGTGGTTAAAGGTCATATGGAATGTCTTGATATTTATCAGCTCAATTTATAGGGAAAGGACAATCCAATCCTTCTGGAACCGGGGCAGGATGTGTTCAGCTGACCTTTCTTCCGATCTGTTAGCCACTTTGGTCGCCATAACAGTGTATCGCTGGATTGGCGGGGAAATCCCGATTAGCGGCATCTCCATCTCGGCAATTGTTCCAGCATTCCTGGCTATCATTGTCCAATACCTTGGTGCTGTGGCGATTTATTCCGGTTACATTGCCTACGTGGTCTGGTCGCTTAAAAACGTACTGCATACTCCTATTCGACCTGCAATCTCATTCTTTGCACTGGCGCTTTCTTTACCTGCCCTGGCGAACCCATTCGGGATTGTCGCAGCAGGTATTTTTATTTCGGCAGGACCGTGGGAATTTGTTTATATCATGATGGGTTTAATCCTGGTAGCCGTCCTCGCCCGGAGGCTGAGCCAGGCAGCGGAATACTCACGCCAGCAGTCCAGTCAGATTGAACAATTGGAGAAACTAGGTCGCGCCATCCTCGATTCACCCCCCAACGGGTCTGAGTTATCGGCGGTATTGAAGAGGCACGTCTCTTCCATGTTCGCTGCGCAGGCCATGCTGATCTGGACCGATTCCACAGGTGTGCTCGTCCAGGAGCCGGCAGCGAGCTCATTCAATCGTGAGCTGGCATGGAAGTGGCTGCGCGATACAAACGAGGCGTTTTTTTCCATGCCAGCTAAAAGGCTGCCATGGGAACCGAGTGTATCAGTTTCGGGGCCGGTGATCCTCTGCCCGATCAAGGATGTGGAGTCCAACCAACCGATCGGTGAAGTTTTCATTGAGCTTCAAACCTTGAACATCCCGTGGGATGAACGCAACTTGCGTAGGCAGCTGCCAGCCGTACAATCTCTCGCTGCCCAGGTGGCGTCTGCGATCCACCAATCCACTGTGTATGCACGATCGCTGGCTATGGAAAGAACACTCCAGGAGCTCTCGTTGGCACGTTCGATACAGGCAAGTTTCCTGCCGGCATCCATCCCGCTGATCCCGGGCTGGAAGCTCACAGCCACGCTCGAACCCGCCCGTCAAGTTTCCGGTGACTTTTATGATTTCATCAACCTGCCGGATGGGAAATTGGGATTTTTGATCGCTGACGTCGCCGATAAGGGATTAGGCTCGGCGCTTTACATGGCATTAAGCAATACCTTGATCCGCACATTTGCCAACGAATATGTCTCCAACCCGGCGCTGGTGTTGAAAACCGCCAACCAGCACATCCTGCGCAATGCACGGGCTAACCTGTTTGTGACTGTATTTTTTGCTGTGCTCGACCCGTCAACAGGTCTGGTGCGGTACGCAAATGCCGGTCACAACCCGCCGTATCTACTGGGGAATAATGGGATAAAAACCTTGAATAACACCGGTATGCCTTTAGGAATTGACGAGGAGAATGACTGGACCCAGGACGAGATCGTCATCGCGCCTGGTGAGGTCTTATTACTTTACACTGATGGAGTGATCGATGCGCAAAATAATGCTGGTGAATTTATCGATCGGAAATTAATTCTGAACACTGTTCAAATGAACATGGGTAAAAGCGTTTACGAGATCCAAGAAAGCATCCTGGATCGAGTGCACCGCTTCGTCGGTGATGCGCCTCGTTTTGACGACCTAACCCTGGTCCTTTTGGGGAGAGAGAAATAATAAAAAATGCCTGCCGGAAGATACAGGCAGGCATTAATCCAGGTTTAAAATTACGATTTATGGTGTTTGATCATGGTGAGGGTATTGCCTTTGTCTGGACTGGTCTCATAAACCACCTCATCCATCATCTTGCGCATCAAAAATATTCCCAAGCCGCGTGGTTTAATTTCATCTAATGAGACATTTATCGCCGGTTCGGGAACCAATGATGGGTCGAAAGGTTCGGCATCGTCGTAGATCACGATCTTCAGACCATCATTTAAATACTCGCAGGTAACATCGATCCGGCTGGGACATTCCTGACCGTAACCGTGTTCGATGATATTGGTCGCGGCTTCATCCACCGCCAGCTGGACGGCATAAACCTCAACGTCGCTTAACCCCGCGTTATTGGCACATGCAGTGATGAAATCACTGATCTTCTCGAGGTTATGCAGACTGCAAGAAAACCGTTGCGTCGACATTACGGCAGTTAAAAACTCCCCACTGCTGAAGTCATGTCTTCGAAGATACAGAAATATGACCCCATACCGACAAGATTAAGTGATTCTCTGATACCTTTATCAACTTTGACCAAGACCAGCTCACCACTCGGCTTACAGGTCTTTTGGGTATCGATCAGCACCCACCACCCGGCACTGGCGACGAAGTTGACCTCAGTCATATCAAAAACGATGTTGTACATATTCTTTGCCGTAACGGCTTTCAGAGCTGCTGCGAGCTCATGTGCATTAGACCCGTCAATCCGACCGGAGGTTTTGACCACGGTGCAGCGTTTGAACTCTGTTTTCTGAATATCCATACATTCCTCCAAGGACAATTACGATCTTCCTGTTTCTCTGGCGATATGCCACAAGATTTGAGCGATTTGCTGGTTAATTTTACCAGATTGCACCACAATACATGTCTGCCAGCGAATAATAAATCCACATGGATATAGCTCCATGTGGATCTATTATTCACGGTTAATATCAATCAAAAATGTTTGATCTAATTTATCTGCGACCTAAACGCCGTTTATAGTAACGTGCGAATTTGATGTGACCGGAATGCCGCTTCGATCAGCTTTAGGTCTGTATTGAACGCAGGGCATGACGCCGCCTGCTCATGCGGAACATCATTCCGATCATGAAACCCATGGCAGTAAGGCCGGCAAGGGCGACTTTGGTGATATCCACCACCGGTTCCACCCTGACGCCCTCAGGAGAAGCGATAACCACCGCCACCGGACGTGATAGGATGCGCCCCCCACCGCCGCCACCGTTGCCTTTGCCCACTGAAGGGCTTTCCGCATTCTGTTGGGTATTGGTGCCACTGCCGCTACCCAAGCCGAATCCCAACACACACAGCACTTCTGCAGTTGGGATGACGATCGTATCCTCGTGTTGGATTGGCTCACCATACACTACGCGCACATCAGCTGCGGCCAGGAACTCTTCCATCGTATCTTGAAACGCATCCAGGCCTGGTTCACCTGATTGAGTCGTGCTGATTTCATCTGTCATAGTTATCACTCCTTCTATTCGCTCTCATTTTATTTGTTACGGTTTATCATTCCGATTAACATTGCCCCCAGTAGTCCTCCGGCCAGCATGCCCCAAAGGATATTGCGGGTGACATCTTGAACCGGTAGGATACGTTCCTCGCCATCGATAGTCCGGACGATCACTGCCCGAGGACGGTTCCAGATAAACCCGCCATGATGCCCGCGCAGCTTGACCAAGAAAACGTTCGTCTGAGGGATGATCTCGTAGTCGCCTACATGTTGGGATTCACCGCTCCGAATATCCCTTTCAATTTCGAACATAGCTCCTCCTATGCCCCAGGCTTATCCGATGGAGGAGGGGGGTTTTTACCGGTGGCTTTTTGCAGCTCTTCATTGACTCGCCGCAGCGCATCGACGACATCTGTGTGAACTTTCGAGCTAACTTCACCGTTCTTCCAGCGCTGCTGCAGATCTTTCATATCCTCTGAAATCGTTTTGCCGGTGGGTGTGTTGGAGAAATCCTTGGCTGCCTGGCTAAGTGTCGCACCGAGGCTTGCCATACCTTCTTCGATCTCCTGCTGCAGCTTGCGGCGCTCATCGCTTTCCCAGGCGTTTTGGAGAGTATCACGCAGGTTTTTACCCAGCTGATTCAACTGATCACTGATCGTATCACTTGAAGACTTGTTATCATTGGGATTGTTTTCGCTCATAAAATCCTCCTTATATCCTAACTACACTTATTATACGTCGTATGCACTGAAAAGTAGCTTATTAGAACATTAAGGATACGTTGGATGACCGACCCTCAGGCCCAATATTTAAACTCGTCAGAAATCTAACCAGTTACTTTTAAAAAGCGGCGTTTACCTACCTGAAGCACCCCTGGATGGGGGAAAACCTGGTTTGGGTCGGTGAGTGTTTCACCCTCCAGACGAACCCCTTTTTGTTCAATTAATCGACGGCCTTCACTCTTGCTGGCTGTGAGTTTTGCCTCAATGAGCACATCCAGCACCGTTTGTCCGGCACGTAATTTGAAGGTAGCAATATCATCCGGCAAGCCGCCTTTTCGAAAAACGGTATCAAAGTTTTCTTCTGCCCGTTTTGCTGCTTCAACACCGTAGAAAATCTCGGTCACCTCTCGCGCCAGCTTCATCTTAGCATCGCGTGGATGAACATTCCCCGAGGAAACGTCCTTTTCCAATGCTTCAATCACTGCCGGGATCCAGCGGGTGACCAGTCGGAAATAAATCGGCATGGCTTTATCGGGCACGCTCATCAATTTACCGTACATGTCATCAGCAGTGGTATCGATGGGGATGTAGTTGCCCATCGATTTGCTCATCTTTACCTCACCATCCGTCCCGGGAAGGAGCCCCATGATGATGGCGATGTTGGGTTTTTCACCCAGGTAGGTCATGATTTTGCGGGCAGCGGTGACGATATTGAACAACTGGTCGGTCCCACCTACTTGCACATCGGCGCGCATGGAATAGGCATCATACCCCTGCATGATGGAGTAGAAGAATTCGTGCACGTAAATGGGCTCACTCCCTTCCCATCGCAGCCTGAAATTCTCACGCGTGATGAACTGCTGGACGGTGAAGTTGGAGGCCATCTTGATTAGCTGCTCAAAAGTCAGCTTGGATAACCACTCAGCGTTGTACCGGATGATGGTCTTTTCAGGATCCAACACGCGCAGTGCCTGGTCAGCATAGGTGCGGCCATTATTTGCCACCTGCTCGGGCGAGAGGATCGGACGGAGTTTGTCCTTATCAGATGGATCACCGATCAGAGAGGTGTAATTGCCGATTAAAAAGGTCACTTCATGCCCCAGCTCCTGGAATTGGGCCAATTTACGCATGGTGATGGTGTGACCAAGGGTCAGGTCTGGTTTTGTGGGGTCATAGCCGCAGTACACCCTCAATGGGCGACCTTCCTGCTTGGCTTCAATCAAGCGCTGGCGGAGCTCATTCTTCATCGCCTGCTTGAGGTCTTCATCGCCATATTCGGTGCCCCGCATAAGGTATTCCACCTGCTCATCGATGCTCATCTTGGTTATGTCCATTCTCACCTCCTTATATAATTCCCGCTACTAGTTCTAATCCAGGTCTCTTTGATAACAAAAAAACGCGCCCTGTGTGGGAGGGCGCGTCATACGCTCCACAGCAGGGGATCAAAGCCTTGTATAATAAAGATACCTTTTGTTGCAATTTTTCATGCGCCGATTATACCATTATTGATCGCGGAGATTAAATCATGGATGCTAAAATTGAAGAAATGGTTACCAAGATGGAACGCTCTCGAGCACAGCTGAATGCAGCCCTGGACAAGGTGGCTCCGCAAATTGATATATACCCCACATGGAAGGTAAAACAGGTGATGGACCACATTGCAGGCTGGGATCAGCTGGTCTATACCTCTTTGCTGGCTTATAAAAAAGGAGAAATGCCTGCTCCGATGGTGGAGGATGGGATTGACCGCTTTAATGCCGCCTCGGTCGCGGCACGCATGGATGTGTCGATCGAACAGTCACGGCAGGAGTACGATGCTGCCCGCCAGCGCGTGGTGCAGGTGCTGCGCGAGATGCCACCGGAAATGCTGACCCAAAAATACCCGGCACCTTGGGGAGGTAAATGCACAATTTCCAGCATCGTCAGGATCTTCGTATCCCATGAGCATGAACATGCTCAGCAGATCGAAGAGGTACTCAATAATTCAACTACCAGTCATTAAGATTACTGGCTATTCATAACTATTTAATTTCTTAAAGAATGATATGTACTGATTGGGATTTGTATTTATGGATGAACTCTGGAAAGTAGCACTCTTGAGGCAGTTCGGAGCAACGATCGATATGCTTGGGAATGCGCTTCGTGTGTGCCCCGATGATTTATGGAATGCCCACATGTGGAATGACCCTGCGATGAAGCCCGAATTTTCAGATTTCTGGTATATCGCCTACCACACCCTATTCTGGCTTGATTTATACCTTTCTGGCGAAGGGGAAGGTTTTGTTCCCCTTGCTCCGTATAACCTGGACGAGCTGGATCCGCGGGGAGTGCTTCCAGAGCGATGTTATACCAAGGATGAATTGCTGACATATCTTACCCACTGCCACCAGAAATGCCGAGAGACGATCGAGCAATTGACGGAGGAAATGGCTCATCAGCTGTGTAAATTTACCTGGGCAGAGAATGGTCTCAGCTTTGCAGAGCTGCAGATGGATAATATGCGCCACGTCCAGGAACACGCGGCACAATTGAATATGTTCTTGGGGCAACGGGCGGGAATTTCCTCCAGCTGGGTCCCTCATCCCATAGGTGACGATTAGATAAATTTAGCTCCCATGCCAGCGGAGAATGAGTGTGCTATAATTCCCGCCATTGGAGGCAGAGATGCAGGCCCCTGTACTTGTACTTAATGCGAATTTCGAGCCGATCAACGTCTGCAATACACGCCGTGCCATCACCCTCATTATCGATGGAAAAGCCAACCTTATCCTGAACGGACGCGGCGAGATAAAGACTGTACGGCAGACTTTCCCGCGTCCATCGATCATCCGGTTGGATAAAATGATCCACCGCCCGCGCCCACGAGTCAAGCTCACCAAACGTGAGATCCTTCGCAGGGATAATTACACCTGCCAGTATTGTGGTCAGCACGTGACCTACCTCACGGTCGACCATGTCATCCCGCGCCACCTCGGAGGCGAACACGTGTGGACTAACCTGGTGGCAGCCTGCCCACACTGCAATCATCGTAAAGGCGGGCGGACGATTAATCAGGCCCAAATGCGCCTGCTGCGACTACCCTCCGTCCCACCAGCCTCAGCATCATATTTATTTGCCCGTCACATCCATGAAAACCAGGAGTGGCTACCTTTCGTAACCGGCTGGTAGCCGGTTCTGCCTTCATCACCCGCCAAGCAGCCTGATCATCAGCTGTGGGCTGACGAATACTTCCAAAATTGCTGCACCTAAAAATAGTGGGATCACCAGTGCCAGGGTGATCTTGGCCCAATCGGCGATGGATGTTACCAGTCCCTCACCGATCGACAACCCCTGATTGGGACTCACAAAGCTTGCCCCCACCCGCAGAATGGCTGCTCCCGAAATGATGATGGCTGGGATTTCCAGCAGACCGTGCGGCATGGTAAAGGCTGCCAGGACGGCTAAAGGACTTAGCCCAGTGAGACTGGCGATGCCAGAGAAAAACCCGATAATCCCCATGGGAAGAAGTAGTATGAGCACTCCAGCCACCCCCAGGGTGATAGTTCCCAGCGCCGCAGCGATGCTCATTGCGCGTAAGTTGTGCCACCAGATCGTCAGCACACTGGAGGTGCTGAAAAATCCAATCTGGCGGAACTGACCCAAGATTTGCTCATCAACGATTTTTAGGCGGTCAATCCCAAACATTCCGGAAGTTAATCCCAGCTGCTTCACTTCGAGCGCGCCAAAGATTACCGTTGCAATCAAAAGTAGCGTCATCCACCCGATCGGCGCGGCTATTTTTCGCAGCGTGCGGGGGATTTCATGCCTGTACCAATCCCATGGAGATTTGGCACTGCCGACGAACTGCAGGCGGAATACATCCCATAACGAATGTAGGTTGAGGGTGTCGATCTCACGTCCTAATAATTCCTCCCGGTTCAGGTGGGTGATGCCCATGCGGATCAATAGGATTGCCAAAATCACCATCGCCAGGACGGCCCACCACAAGACCCGATAATCTGCGTAGAGCATCATCACCGATTCGACCTGGATCAACAGCGCCACCGGGATAATGATGAAGGATGCTAATAGATTGGCAGCTCGCACGGAAGTGGTCTGGGTGGAGATGACCACTGCACCGCCGACCATCACTAGGGCTTGCACCGCGGTTAGCAGGATAATTAATAGCAGGAACATCGGGTCAGCTCTCCACAGGGTGTTGTTGTAAATCCCAATCAGGTAAACCGACATCCCCAGGTAGGAGGCAAACAGAGGTATGAAGATACAGGCGATCAGTTTACCCAGATACAGTTGACCATCTGTTAGAGGGCTGCTTAATAACGGCTCGATGCTGCGGCGCTCGGTTTCACCGGCGAAGCTTTCCAGGGCGATGACGAGTGAGATGGAGATGGGGAAGAAGCCGACGATCATCAAGAGGAACGGGATGAACCGCTCGGCGAGTAGACTGGCACCATATTTCTCAACGAAATCCAATATTCGGTGGGTGGTGAAGTTCGCCAGGAATGGAAATATGAGCGTGAGTACTACAATGGGAAGGAGGATACGCCAATCTCTCAGCTGGTCACGGATTTCGCGCCGGGTGATGATCAGCGCAGGGCGGATTTCATCCAGCATGGTGTGCATCTCCCCCGGTCAGTCCAGGTTCAGCCAGTTCCAGGGTTGGCTCAGCGACACCGGTCTCACTCATCGCCTGCAGGTAGGCTTTTTCCAGGCTGCGTGGCACTTCAGCTAGCCTGATCACTGGTAAACCTATACTTACCAGATATGCAACAACCAGTGGATTGGTTTCAATTGGATTTGCAGCCTGGTAGCGGATCCAATCTTCTCCCTGTCCGGTGAGAGTGGCAGGGACAGGCAGGGTTAAATTAACTGTCTGCAGGTCGGCTCCCAGACGGACTTCGAACTGAGGAGCACCTAAAAGATGCGTCTTTAGCTCTTCGACTGCTCCGGAGATGATAATCCTCCCCCGATGGATGATGGCAATTTTATCTGCCAGCTCTTCTGCTTCAGCCAGGTTATGTGTACAAATAATGATCGCCCTGTTGGCGCTGCGCAGCCCATGGATCGCATTTCTTACCAGGCGAGCGCTTTCCGGATCCATGGCAGAGGTAGGTTCGTCCATCAACAGGACAGGTGGGTTGTGATATAGTGCACGCGCCAGGGCCAATTTTTGACGCATCCCCTTTGAATATTCCCCAATCCGACGCTTGCGATCACCCCACAAACCAAATTGCTCAAGCAGCTCATTTGTACGCTGACGGCGAGCCAGAGGTTGCATTCGGTAAATTTGACCGAAGAAATCGAGGTACTCCAAGGCGGTCATACGCCCGTAAAGCCCGTGCTGCTCAGTGAGGATACCCACCGAAGCACGTACCTGTGCCGATTGGGTGACGATATCATATCCGGCCACACGCGCCCAACCCGTTGTGGGGCGCAACACCGAGGTAAGCATGCGTAGGGTGGTGGTCTTTCCCGCGCCATTCGGACCGAGTAATGCCAGTACTTCCCCTGATTTGACCTCCAATGAAACCTGGTCGACGGCAAGGAAATGATTAAATTTTTTGCTCAGATTTTCAGTTTGGATCATTCAACCAAGGCATTCAATCGATATGTCTGGACAGATATAGACAGCGAATATAAAAAATTGCTATGCCGCAGGGGGTAGTTCAGCACCCTTGGGTAGGGTTTCTTGCTTACGATGCCGCCAGAAAAGCAGAAAGGCAGAGATCAGGGCGACGACTAGCATGACCATCTGGTTGACATTGATCGTTCCTACTCGGGGTGAATCCAGGCGCAGGAACTCCAGAAAAAATCTACCCATGGGATAGCTGATAAGGTACATCAGGAGAATATCGCCATCCTTCAGCCAGCCCGAGAATCTCCTTGACATAAACAATAAAAATACCATATTCAACAGGTTCCAGATCGACTCGTAAAGGAATAAGGGCTGGAAGGTTGAGAATTGCTCATAACCTGGTACCCGATGTGCTGGATCGATGAAGATCGCCCACGGTAGAGTGCTTGGTTTTCCATACAGCTCCTGGTTGAAGAAATTCCCCCAGCGCCCGATTGCCTGTGCCAGTGCCACTCCAGGGACAGCGATATCAGCCCATACCAGGAAGCTCTGCTTCCTATGGCGGGTATATAAAAATAGTCCTATTGCGCCACCGATGATTGCGCCTGGGATACCAAGACCGCCTTTCCAGGTCATTAAAATCGTTAGGGGATGAAGCAGGTAATACTGTGTGGTATAGCCTTGTTCAACCATGGATGGAGGTGGGGTGAAAACATGCCAAAGGCGTGCGCCGATTATGCCGGCAATAAGAACCCAGATCAGCGCGTCCCAAACAAATTCGCTCTTCAATCCTTTGCGCCTGGCCTCATGCTCTGCCAGGAAAGCCGCGGCCAGGGCTCCAAGCATCAGGATGATGCCGTAAAAACGAATATAAATCTCTGGAATATTAATCGGTCCTAGAGTTATGGGTCCAATTGGAAATCCACTTGGCATGGAAACCTCTTTTCAATAAATAATAATTCTAAAGTTCGTTCTTCTTTAAACCAACCTTTGTCAGCTCGTGCTACCTAAGTCTTACGAAGGATTTTGTTTTGCTCGTACGCCTGGCGGCGAACATCGAGGATACGCTGGATGGCGGTTATATTGGCAAGGGCTGCGATGATCCACACACCGACCATGGGAATGTTGAAAATTAATGATGGCGCCAGCACAAGATAACGTTCGAACCGGCTTAAAAATCCCACCTTGGTATCCATTCCCAAGGATGCCGCACGTGCCCTGATGTAAGATACAAGGACCGATCCGCTCGCTGCCAAATAAATACCCAGGATCGCAAGCATATCCCCTTTTTGGAGGAAGTAATACAAAAGACCACCATAGATTACGAGCTCGGAATAACGGTCGGTGACCGAATCAACGAAGGCACCAAAATCGGACGGCATCCCTCTTAAGCGCGCCATGGTACCGTCCAGAGAATCAACGAGACCCATGATCATGATCACCACACCCCCAACAATGATATGACCCAAAGCCAGCAGAATGGCACCTATCACCGTGCCAATCAGTCCAATCAGGGTCATCGTATTGGGCAAAATCCCTAGGTGATTAAAAAACGCTCCAACCGGATCTAACACACCTTTAAAGACCACGCGCATCCGGTCAGAAAATGTCACGGGTTGTTTTTTGGGTTGTGATTCTTCCACCTGTTCCACGCTACCTCTCTAATCTAAATTCGGAATGACGTATGCTATCTCATGCGTCATCGGATGTCAAGATAAATTAACTCTTACAATCTATTGCTCTTCCTCGGTCTCTTCACTATCCAGGAGAACTTCGCGCTCACGCCCCCCTGTTTGAGCCGGACCGACCACCCCCATCTCTTCGAGCTCATCCATCAGTCGCGCCGCCCGCGGATACCCGATGCGTAGCCTGCGCTGTAGCATGGAGGCGCTCGTGTGCTTCTCGCCTTGCAGCATATCGATGGCCTTCTTTACCAGCTCGTCCCGGTCAGCCATCACAGCATCTTCCTTCATCATCTCTTCCCAGGGAGGAGGCGTTCCGGCTTCGGTAGGGTGTACCGTCTGCCAATAAAGGATGAGCTTATCAATTTCAGCATCCGAAACCATCACCCCTTGCACTCTGAGCGGGGCTGCCACTTCAGGGGGCATGAAGAGCATGTCCCCATGTCCGAGCAGGCTTTCAGCGCCACCTGTATCGAGGATGACCCGTGAGTCGACCGACGAGGCCACCGCAAAGGAGAGGCGGGCAGGGAAGTTTGCCTTGATTAGTCCGGTCACGACGTCCGTGCTCGGCCGTTGGGTGGCTACCACCAGATGGATTCCGGTGGCGCGTGCCAGTTGTGCCAATCGGATTAGCATGGGCTCGGTCTGATCTGGCGCGGTCATCATCAAGTCAGCAAGCTCATCCAGCAGAACCACAATACGTGGCAGAGGCTCAGCAACCTTGTGTCGCCGCGCTTTACGGTTATATGAGTCAAGATTGCGGGCGTGCATTTCCTCCAACAACTTGTAACGACGGTCCATCTCTGCTACCACCCAGCGCAACACGCCTAGGATGCGCTGAATATCCGTCTCCACCTTGCCAAACAGGTGAGGCAAGCCATTGAAGCGCACTAGCTCGACCATCTTTGGGTCGATCATCACCAGGCGTAGGTCATCGGGAGTATTATTCATCACCAAACATACCGTGATCGCAGCGATGCATACCGATTTTCCCGAGCCGGTCGTGCCGGCGATCAATAGATGGGGCATCGTGCCCAGGTCTGCCACTACGGGGAGACCGGAGACGTCGCGCCCGAGGGCGATGGTCAATGGAGATCCAACTTTATAGAATGCCTCCGTCTCGAGGATAGAGCGCAGGCGTACCATGCTGGTACGATTGTTCGGCACCTCGATCCCTACATAGGGGCGCCCGGGCACCGGGGCTTCGATGCGCAGCCGTTCAGCAGATAATGCCAGTGCCAGGTCGCGCCGTAAACCTGCGATTTGAGCTACGCGCACCTTGATGCGGTTGTCCTGCTCCTCCTCCGAGTTGCCTTTATCCACAAAACCCGGCTCAACCGCGAACTGGGTCACGGTCGGTCCCACCCGGAATCCCACCACCTTAGCGGGTATACCAAACTCAGCCAGGGATTTTTCGATCATGCCAGCGGTCTGGTTGATGCTGCGCTCATCCGGTCGATCGAGCACGTCTTTAACCATTAATTCAAGGGAGGGTAGATGCTCATCCCGAGGTGGCAAGGGAATGTGCTTCGCTGGAGTATTGTCCGCGTTAAGCCGCTTTCGAAATTCGGGTGGCACAAAGGGTCGACGTTTTCGGCGGTCGGATCCCACCAATGCGGCTCCGGCTTGTGCCGCCGGGGCGACACTGACCACTGGCTCATTCACTATCGGGCTCACGTGCTTGGGTGCAGAGATTTTTTGAAGGAGTCTATATAACGGCGTGACAAGACCGAGGCCGTAGACTATGCAGAGCACAAGGATCAATCCAAAGACCACGCCACCCCATAGGTTGCGGTCAAGGCTCACCATCTTTAAGCCCATCGCCACCAGCTCCGCCAACCCCCAGCCGATAAACCCACCGTCCAGGCCTTGTTCAGCCCGGTCCACCAGTCTACCGCCGATCACAGCTAGCAGACTGAGCAAGCAGAATGCTGCCACCTCCAATGAAATCACCCTCCCCCAGGGCACCTTTTGCACAGACCCTTCACCCGGCTCACCGTTCAACCCCGGATGGCTAGATCGCAGGCGCAGTATCATAACACCGGCAGCAGCGGCCGCGATAACTACCAGGATGGCGCCATAGCCGAATGCGTGGCGGATCAGGTTGCGCCAGAGGGTAATCAGCGTACCCTCTGAAAGCTGAGGCAGGAACAGTGCGATCAGCGTGATCAGTGAAAATGCCAGTAAGAATATCCCGATGAAATCATAGGTGAAACGCTGGAACCGCGCCAGGAATCCAACACCATCGTGGATAATGTCGTCATATTCACTCGTCTTGGGTGCTTCTTTGATCTCGGAGTTTCTAGCTGTTTTGGGTGTCATTGACCTGATAGAAAGTTGTTATTTGTAATCTCACTATGCTGATTTCTAGTATACATCAACTTTTGGCTACTCATTCAGTCGTACAGCTCTCTAAATGCCGTATTACGGCGGGATTCCACCACGCCTTCCAAATATTAATCTGGCAGCTCGGGTATTTTACCCGCCTCAGCCCGGGAGGCGATATAAATCCCCACCAGGATCAGCGCACCTCCCATAAGCTTGATCAGAGTAGGTTTTTCGTGCAGGATGAAATAGGCCAGGATAGTCGATCCAATCGGCTCACCGAGCAGGGTGATCGAGACGTATGCCGCCGAGAGGTATCCTAATGCCCAATTGAAGGTGGAATGTCCAATCAGCTGGGGAATCACTGCCAGCAGAATGAGCCACAAATAAATCTCCGGGGAGTATCCAAATGGGCTTTCGCCTGCGCTGAGCATGAAAATGATCAGCACTATGGCGGCCATGCCGTAGACTAGCGATATATAGCTGACCAGCGACATATTGGCGCGTAGCTTTCTTCCGATCAACAAATAACCTGCCCCGGCAATCGCACCGCATAATGCAAGTACATCCCCCAGGAAGGCACGACCATGCAGAAAGGTTGAAGCGCTCGGGCAGCTGATTCCGACTGAGCTGATGTTGCACGAATCACTGATTGCAATTACCATCACTCCCACCAGGGTGAAGATCAAGCCGATCCACACTGCCCGGGTAATGGGTTCCTTGATCGTGAAGGGGGAGAGCAGCGCCACCCACAGCGGTATCGTGCTGACCAACACCACCGAGCTGGCAACTGTGGTGTATTGTAGTGAAGTGATCCAGGTGGCGAAATGCACCGCCAGGAATGCGCCCGAGAGCAACGCTAGCCCCAGCGCATTGCGCTTGAGCGAGCTCAGCTCACGCCTGTGAGTGGAGGCGGCTATAGGCACCAGGATAATCGATGCGATGGTTAACCGCCAGGCAGCGATCACTATTGAAGGGGCTTCTACTTGGGCAAAACGAATGAAAATTGAAGCCGTCGAGACCGCCAATATTCCGAATATAATGGCGACGATGGGCGAAATCGGGGGCTTTCTAGGTGAATTCATCGGCGAAAACTAATTATAGACGAATTTACCCGCGTATAATATTGTGGTGTCGTTTCCTAGGTCTTGCGGATATGCCAGATCACCTTACCGACCATAGCCTCCTGCTGGACGGCACCAAACACCCGACTATCAATGCTCTCAGCTTGGGTGCCGATGACATTGACCTCCCCGTCCGGGTTTACTGATTCGATGCGCTTAATCAGCAGGCCATAGCCTGGCTGGTGGAATGCAATAACATCACCCGGAGCGGGTGGACGAAGCAAAAAGGGGATTTTGCTCACCAGCACAAAATCTCCGTGTTTGAAATTAGGGCTTAAGCTATCCCCCCCGACTTTCAAAAACTTCAGTATCACAGAGCCGGATAAACTAACTCCAGAGCTGGGGCATAGGGAGCTTTGGCGCGCTTGGTGGCGATGCCTTTCGTTTCCCAAAACATTTGGGCGAATTCGTTGATTGCATCAACCAGTTGGGTAGCCTGGTCACGATCGGTCGTCTGCCGAACCTTGGAACCCAGCTGCATGATCTTGTGGACCAGGGCATGTGCATTCGGATATTTATCGATATGCTGGGCCTTCAAATAGTCGCCCCAGATGACACGAATCTCAGACTTGGCGCGCTCAGCATGTTCCTCTTTCACTGCAATATAGCGTGACATGCTGTTCATATAATCCTTATTGCGGTCGGGTGTCTTGGCTTCAAATTCGGTCATTAAGTCCAGCATGCGCACCACCGTCAGAGCGCTGATTTGGGCGACGATCGGATCGTAGATCCCGCACGGTATGTCACAGTGCGCTTTAGCCGTCTCAATATTCAATTTTTGGTCAACTTTGTTCAAAATTTGGTAAATCATATGTCCTCCTGGATATCGAACGAATGTATAGAATTATCATTAGGATAATAATGATGTTAATACAACTTGTCAAGCCGTAGCAGATAATGAGATTTTAATAATTCCAAGCGCAGGTTAATCTGCTTGTTGCGCACTTGCTTCCCGTGGATATTGGCGGGAATAATCGAAACCATACCAGTTGAGCATGAGAGTTAATTGTATTTTCTCCATTAACACTGATACCCCGAGAGGGATTTTTTCTTCATTAATGCATATCTAATGGTATTCGCTTGACAAAGGGGAGAGGGGGGAATAAAATTTTTCTGTAGCAGCGATACAGTTTTCGATAGATGAGCGAGTAAGCCATATTCATATCGATATCAAAAGGAGGAGTTCAGCATGACCCATATCATTACTAGTTTGTGCCTGCGCGATTCTGGATGTGTTGATGTATGCCCGGTGGAATGCATTGTAGGCGGCAAGCCAATCGAACAATACCCCTGGTTTTATATTGACCCTGATACCTGCATCGATTGTGGTGCCTGTATCCCGGAATGCCCGTTCGAAGCCATTTTCCCTGAAGATGAAGTACCATCTGCTTATAAAGCCAAAGGTGGCGAGAAAGTCAGCATGGTCGGTCTTAGCGAGCATTACGATGGGGTCGACCATCATGGCAAACCCGTGGTCTTGAACTGCGTGCAGACGTTAAAAGCCGGTGAAGTGGTGGACCTAACCAAAGATATCCAGCCCAATTACGATTTCTACACTAAGGGACCTGGCTATAAGGCCAATGAGTAATAAATTCGCACGGGTTGGCTGGTAAAACGATCCAGGTAACCCTGTGAGAAATTGTGAGATGATCGTATTGTTAAAATGACAGCCGGCGAGTTTTCCCGCCGGCTGTCATTTTTATTGTTCTACCGGCTGGTTTCAAGCTTCAGGCTGCCGGCACCCATTTTCGTTTGGATGGTGATCTTATATCCGCTGCCCGACAGCTGGTATGTATTGCCCAGCTGTTCCCAGCCACCAGTGGTCGAGACTGATACCAGGCTGCTCTCACTTGACAATGATACCGGAACCCCATTTGGAACGATGATGGTGACACTGCTGACCCCGGATTCGATGGTCACCGTCATGTCTCGCTGCAGCTGACCGCTGAAATCGAGAGTGTAGCCACCAGCCCCACTGCTGAACGTCACATCGCTGACGTTGGCATATCCGAGCCCTTTTACGGATACTTGAGACGCACCAGTGCTGTATTTGAATGTGGTCATCTCAATCAAGTTGGGCTTCGAAAAGCTCAAATCGACCTTGGAGGCACCATCTGTGACAGCCAGGCTGTGAAGGGAAAGCCCGCCCAGCTCAAAGTTGCCCTCATAGGCGCCCGCATTGATGACCAGGTTCATCGGGCTGGTCCCAAAGGTCAGGTCCCAAGTATTGACTACGTTTGAATTCAGGGATGGGATCCCATTGATCTTCAAATTTCCCTGATTGATGGTGATATCGTTGCTGTTCGTGGTGATCACCGGTTTGAAGTCGGTTACATTATAGGTGACCGTGCCGCTGACCAGTGCATCAGCAGATCCGGTCGTAAGGTTCAGTTTCCCGGCGCCGAAACCAAGTGTCACATTAGCGGTTGATGTACTATCCGCCAGGGGAGGTATGTTAATGTTATCCGTTACGGTCGGTCCTGTTTTGACGTTTGTTTGGGGCAGGTTAAAGGTAACCGAGCAAGCCAGGCTTACAACGGCGATAAATATGATGGGTATAAAAAACATTTTTCGATTCATGATGGCCTCCTTTTATTATTATCTGTACTTATATACGTATCTTAAATAGACCGGTTGCAGACTCTGCTGCGATCCTTGAAACCAGCTGTGGTACGTAGCCTATAATGATATACCCAATCGTTACCACGAACAAGATTTAACTGGTGCACGTATATATGAAATTGTTGGGATTTGATAAGACGTGGTTCGGATTGCTAAGCTTCGGTCGGACATTAGTGCCTTACCATAGGTAGGAAATTGAAAAAGCTCAACACAAAGACATATGCTTGCCGCTGCCAGCTACGACCGTCTCCGTTTATTATCGTTGCAGTATTTATTATGACTGTCGGTGAGGCGATTTCCTGGTCAACAGTGACATCATAACGGATGATTACATCCGCTATAGAGCTGACTGCTCCATTCCATCTCACCTCCCCATTGGAATAACTGGCAGTGCCCGATGAAGCCGATAGATAGCCGGCGAAAGTGAGTTCAGGGGGTAATGGGTCGGTCATACTGATATCATTTAGTATCTGATTTGGATTGCGTAGGGTGATGGTATATGTGATCATATCTCCAGGATTCGCATTCGTTAAGCCGGGGACCATGGTTGAATTTCTCAATGTCAGCTGGACTGCGTTCGAAACGTTCCCATCGCGTTGATAATCTCCGCGCCCGGTGCCCCACAGCACCGTCGCATGATCCGTACCAGGAAGATCATATGCTACAATGCCGGAATTAGCGGTCAGTAAAACCACTTCCAAATCAGGATCAGAGTCAATATTTGCCAGGGTGGGCGCTGGCAATGCGCCATTCCAGTCTTCACCACCAAAAGCGCCTGGCAGGCTGACTTCGTAAATTGGATACCCTAAATAATCCAGGATGTGCAGCTTACCGGTGGCGTAACTTCCTTTTTGCGTCCAGGAGGTGAAAATCACCTCGGCATAACCATTATCGTCCAGATCGGCGATCACTGGCTCGGAGGCAAAGCGATAAAATCTTTCCGCTGGGTTATATACCGAGAATGGCCAATTTCCATGTTCGGTTTTATCCAGCCAGAAGGCATGCACCCGCCCGTCATATGAGGCATACACAATTTCCATCCGCCCATCACCCTCCAGGTCAGCCACTGCCGGGTTGGGCTGATTACTCTCTATCACGCCGTAATCCTCGCTCAACGGTGCACCAGTATCGACCGGCGCACTCCGCCAGTCAAAAGTTCCATCATTGAATCGGCTTCTATCGGCATTAAATATGTAAACACCATCATATCTGCTGGGTGGATAACCTGCATAACAATCATATACGTTTCCGGTTGCAACCACTTCAACCGCCCCATCTTGATTCATATCTGCAATAACACTCGGTCCGTCAGCAAAATTGGTTCGGTAACTCTCTTCCCGTACCCCATTGCACTTGCCCCAACCACGTAGCTCAACGGCCAAGCTTTCCCACACGCCCACCTTGCCCCAACCTTTGTCACCATACATGGCATTGGCAGGGATCTGAGTGCCGTCAGCCTGATAAGCGCATATATAGTGTACATCTGATGGCACCACAATCTCATTGACGCCATCGCTATCTAAATCACCTGCCGAAGCATTGGCATTGTAGACACCCCAGGCATATCCGCTGTCATTGCTTAATTGAGGCCAACCAGGGAGCAATGAACCATTCACCTGGAATACCCACGTATTCAGCTGACTACCTATCGCAGCAGTTGTGATAATTTCCTGGAGGCCATCGCCGTTCAGGTCGCTAACGGATAAACCACGCAGCTCATTGGATGTTGGACGTTGTGGCCATCCAGGTTCGAAGAAACCTTGTGCGTTGTAGACGGATACCCAACCGCCACTGTGAGCGGTAACGATTTCTTTTGCACCATCTTGATCAACATCTGCGAGGACGATGCCTGGCCAGGTCCGCCCGACATTGGATGCGGCAGGCTCCGTCCGGTCATGACCTGAGGACATTTTCCACTCCAGCTTCCCGGTCGATCCATCGAGCACAAAGATGGAATATGCCGAAGCAATTACCTCCACCTGGCCATCGCCATCCAAATCTGCGGTAGCTGGCGAGGAGTACCAACCCGTCTCGCACCATGAGTTGTAACACCCTCCCAGCTGCCACTTTAGAATAGGTGCCCCAAATGGAGCCAAAGCCTGGACGCGTAGATTAGTCGCACTGGTAGCAAGGATGGAAGTGATACACAGGCAGATCATCACGCTAAAGAATTTTGATAGATGGAAACCCTTTCTATTCATACCTGCCCTCCTTGAATGTGAAGCAAGATTAAAGCGGATAATTAATCAACAAATGATGTGATATAAATTTCGATAGTCTATGCCTTCCTATAAAACCATAAGAACGGCTTCTGTCTCAACCCTTGACTGCCCATCCTCACAGTGTTATAACCTACCAAATTCTAACCCAAAACGCCCCAGCTAAGGGGCGTTTTGGTATCGCCATTGCCAGAGGAGGCCATATGTCTTCACTTGTTCCAGCTAATCTCCCTACGTATGCTGTTCCGGAGGCTCATTTAGTACCACCGAACGATTATTTGAATAATCAGTTAACGATCCCTGCTTCGCGCATGTTCTTGATCAATAAGTCACTCAAAGTATTTCACGAAAAGTATCCCGATCGCCCAATGTATGATGCCTCACAAGGAGATGGTGGCGCCAGCCTGCCCGGGGTTCCTGTTCCGATTCTGGAACGTGCAGCCCAGCTGCAACTGCAGCATGGCACAGCCTATGATATGCCGTATGGCACAGATGCATTCCGGAAAATCGTTCTCGAGAAATATTGGAAGCTGGACCCTCATGTTGGATTAGGACCAGGGAACGTAATCGCGACGGCCGGTGGACGTGACGCCTTAGTTAAAGCCTATCAGGCCATGCTGGCACTGGGATACGGGCGGATCGGAGATGATATCATCGTCTCGCGGGTGCCTTGGATATCCTACAATTGGGGTCCGTACGGCATTGGGGCGAACGTTCTGTATGCTCCCGGCATTCCACAGGAAGGCTGGGCATATACAGAAGATAGCCTGCGGGAGTGTGTGAAATTCTCTGCGCGTAGCGGCCGCAAGGTGGCAGGTCTGATCATCACCTGCCCGGATAACCCGACTGGACTAACCATCTCCATTGAGCGCCAGGTGGCTCTCGCAAAAGCCGCTTTACACGCCGGAGTGGCCTTTGTGCTCTTCGATTGGATGTATCACTACGTGACCGATGAGCAGCCAATGGATCTTAATTCTTTCTATCTAATGTTTGAGCCGGATGAACACCATCGATTAATGTTCCTGGATGGCATCACTAAAAGCCTGGGCGCCTCGAATATCAGGAATTGCCATCTGATAGCCTCCGAAGAGGTGGTCAAATACACTGTAGCACGCGCCTCTCATAGCGTCATGCCCTCCTTCTATTCCATAGCCGTCGCGCAGGCTGCATATGAGATGGGTTATTCATCAGCCTGCAGATCGATTGTTGAGCCAACCAACGCCAGCCGAAAGGTGCTGGGAGATTTTCTGAACAAAAGCGGTTTAACCTACATCATGGGCAAAGGGTATTATGCTTTTATCCACGTGGGAGATTGGTTAACCAGGCGTAAATGGGAAGATTCGGAGCCGTTAGGGCAATATCTGGCCGAGGAGCACGGAGTGGCAATCGTGCCTGGAGCATTCTTCTCGCCTTATGGTGGAGAATGGTTACGTTTTTCGTACGCGACCCCTCCAGAAAGGACGCAAGGTGCCATTGAGCGCCTGTTAGAAGGTTTGAATGCCTTATAACGGTCTGCATCAATTGGCTTTGAAGCTTTGCCATGTCATATAACCCACACCAATTTGCTGAGAAATACCAGCTCGCACTCGAGACTGCTATCAAAGAAAAGCCCGAGGGTGGTGTGGCAGGGTTTGAGCTCGAGTGGAACCTGCTGGATGAGCAGCTTCGACCTTTATTAACGGTAGGATCGGGACCCAACCAGCAGTCCTTTGTTGATCACCTGCGGGCAAATTGTCTCTCTCCATGGATACGTGAATTCAGCCAGCTGGAAGTGTTCCACTGGATGATCGAGTGGGCTACCCGACCATACTATACATTATTGGGTGCGAATTATGAAGCACGCTTGATGGAAGCCGCGTTAATCAATGCCTTGCAATGTTCAGGGAATATATTTAATCAGCGTTTATATTATTGGCATGGAAATTTACTTTATCTCACCACGATTGATCAGCAGGCGATTCCCACCTCATGGCATATTGCAAAACGACGATATTTGGAACGCTGTGTTGAGCTGTACGGAAACAACCTGGCTACTGCAGGTACGCACACAAATCTCTCCCTGCCGGACCCTCTTTTTATGTGGGATTTCGTTCACCTTTCACCCACCCAAAGGATGAGCTCTGGTAATGGAGGTGCCTCACCCCAATATCTGGATGAATTCAAAAGTGAGTTTTATATTACTGCCACACGATTGATGCGCGCATTTGCATCGTTATTTATCGCCACAAGCGCCTCCACCCCATTACAGTCGCAGATGAGGAACGGGAAACCGGTAGTTATATTGACCGAGTATGACTCGGTACGAAATCTCACCTTTCCCAATCCACCCACCCTCGACCTGCCTGATCTATACCGCTCCTACACTGATTACCTTAACCTGTCCTACGACCTGGTCAGGCGCGGTGTGCGTTTTGGGAATAACAACTGGACACCCATCCGTGCCCGCTCGTTTGCTGAACCCGTCGAACGCTTGATCGCAGTGACCAGTGACCAATTGGACGATTTATACACACGAGGCCTTTACTCAGTTGGTGGAGAGCAGCCTGCAGAAGAGATGGTCCGTCAGATTGAGATTCAGAACCTTATGGCGCGGATCAACCTGCCAATGGCGCGCGTCGAAGTGCGCACCGATGACGGGGGGCATCCGTTGGATGTGGAAATTGCTAATTTGACCTTAAAACACCTGCTCCTTCTGCGATTTTACGCTGATCCAGAATTTGCCCGTGCCTTCCGCTATGATCGCGAAGATATTGCCAGGGCTCGCAGCAATGAATCGGAAGCTGCTCAGGCAGGTCTGCGAGCAGAGATTAACAACCCGCTTACCGGTAAACCCGTCGGCATGCGTGACTTTCTTGGTTGGACCCTATTGCAGGTGGAGCCACTGGCTGAAGCACTGGCTCTAACAGAAGCACTACTTCCTTTGTATGAGATGGCTGGTGGTGGGCTGAATACCGCTGAGCACATCAGGAGATGCCTCAAAGCCGAATTAGGTAGCATCGATGAAGTCCCCGCTGAGCTATTGAAATCTTTGGTTGAGCAGCGGGAAAACCAGGTGCGGCAAGATGTTGAGATGATCGCTGCATCATGCCTGGACATACCATCTGAGACCACCCGTATAGGTGAGTTTGTCCAAAATGCCCATAGCGACCTGCGAGGTAATGAACGAGTAAGGATACCATTTCACCCTCGACCGTCTACGGAAATTGATATCACTTACGCTGATAAAACCAGTGAAATTATCGACCTGGCAGAACAACTGATCCGCATTCCCAGCGTCACAGCTTGCCCGGAAGAGCGATTAGACGAGGTGCAGCGAGCGAGTGGGCTGGTGTATGATTATCTGAGTGATCATGGGTTGACCGTAAGGTTGTTCAACCAGGGAAAATACCCAGCAGTGCTGGCTACTTTCCCTGGTGTTACTTCTGCGCCTATCATGCTGGCTGGTCATTTCGATGTCGTTCCTCCTGAACCTGATGACATCCAATTTGAGCCACGTATCGAAGGGGATTTTCTATGGGGTCGTGGCGCCGCTGATATGAAGACTGTTGTTGCGACTTATCTGGTTTGGATGAAGGACGCGTTACGAAAAAGCATTCCTTATCCACAGATATGCTTGTTGCTGGTTGGTAATGAAGAGAATGGTGAGGGCGAACCGGTAGGTACTCCGCATGTGCTTAGCTTGTTGAGGGATGAGGCTGGAGATGACCATAACCTCATGCCCAGGCTCTTGATTGCTGGAGAGCGCACGGGAGAAAAAGGGAATGAATTGTGGGGTGAGATATGTACCCAAAACCGCGGGGTTATGCGCTTCGATTTGATTGTTCATGGGCAACGCCTCCATTCCAGCACAGCTCCTTCTCAAGCAGACCTGATCGATCGGTTGCTGACCACGCGCAATGACCTAATGGCGACCCTTGGCTCCCGCCTGACGTTGAAGAGTGAGGATGGTTGGCAATCACAGCTGCGGATGCCTTTTATACAGGTTGGTACCCCCGGGATATATAATGTCTCTCCAGATTACGGCGTGTTAGGAGTGGAGTTGCGGCCGATCCCGCAAGATAATCTTGCGGACATCCAGGCTGAGCTGTTAAATTATTGCCGCGAGCACGAAATAGAGTTAAAAATTCACGTGAAGGAAAATGGCATAATTTGCTCGCCATCCAATCCATATCTAAAAGCGTTGATAAAAACTGTTCGTATACTTTCTGGCGCAGAGCCGAGAATTGGGTATAAACTACACGCAACCAGCGCCCGTTTTGCGCCCGATGGTCAGGGTGTGGTATGGGGACAAAGTGGTTTAGGTCCGCATTCCAAGGATGAGCGCCATTTTATTCCCAGTATCCTGCCATATTACCAGGCTTTATACGGGCTGGCCTCTCAACCTGAATTAAGCTAAGCATCAGCCTGGTGTAAAAAATCGGTTCATGTGCTTAGCGAACGAATAGCCCTTCATTGTTAATGATGACTTACACAGAAATTGAACAATCACAATAAAGCTCATGCAACCAGCGGCCGGTTTTTACTAACCGGCCGCTGGGTTATACACCTTTTGATTTGTAGGCACTCAAAATAAAGAGGCTTGACTTTGAACTAATGAATTACTTTATGCTAGCGATCTGCTTCGTATCAATCGCAACAGCATCTGGACGATCTTCACCGCGTTCACGATGATCACGATGGCAAACACGAAGATCAAAACCTGGTTCAGCAGTGACTGCAAAATGCCCTCCAACCCCTGCAACCCCAGTGCACCTTGCAGGGTGTATAGGTACGGGATATTAGCCATCAAGCTGACAGCGAGGGCAATAGTGAATCCACTCAACACGATCGAGAATATACGTGAGCCCGTCTGCCAGGCACCTTTGCGCAGCAAGATTACATCCTGAATAATCGTCAGCACCCAAAGAAGGTCGAACCAGGCAATATATGGGGTGAAGGCAGATGTTAGGACAGATGTGAACGTCCAAGTACCATTGAGGCTGTTATAAATTCCCACCCGGTCAAGATAGAAGTTGAAGATGATCAACCCCACCAGGGTAAAAAAGATCTCCGTGATCAGCTCACCGCGTTTAATCCTATCAGGCTGACTGATGGTTTTCAGGCTATGAGGATCCCATTCCCCGCTTTTAGCCGGGAGTTTAAACTCCGGAAGAGCCCACTGAAGAATGGCGAAGATCAAGACGATATTGCCAAACGTCTGTACAACTGTGGATAACGCGGTCCCCAGAGACTTGAAAATATCGGTGAATAGCTCAGCCCCGGTTACTGAAACGATTCGGGTGTAACCCACCCAAAATCCAACCAGCGATAAGACTGCGATAATCGGCAAGGCGATGCGGATGACCAGTAGAAAAGTAGGGAAAAGGTTCGGTCCGATCAAGTATCTATCCGGCAGGTAGGGGGCGACGATTTTCTCCGGCGGTCCAAACTGCTTTAACACGTCGGCCATCATCGCATCATCCGGTGCGCGCCCCTCGGTCTTAGCACGGTCGTCCAGCGCATCCTGTATCAGCGAGCGGATCTCGGTAACGGTATCCTTGCGCTGTTTGACAGGCAGGATATCACTTACGGTGGTTAAATAGCGGTCAATTAAGCTGTCCATCTTCTCTCTCCTATCTAATTTTTCAGCATGCGTCCCATCATTTGGACCATGTTCTCCCATTCCATGATCAATTTGGGCAGGACTGCCTGCCCTTGCGGGCTGACGACATAGTATCGGCGTGGTCGTGCATCTTCCAGTCTCCAATTCGAGCTGAGCAAGCCCTGTGTTTCCAACCGTCTCAGCAAGGGGTAGAGTGTACCCTGATCGATCTCAAGTCCCTTTTCGGAGATGGATTTCATCAGCGAGTAGCCATATTGTTCTTGTCTGCACTGGCTGAGCACTGCCAGGACGATCACCCCACGCCGCATTTCCAGTATTAGGTTCTCAATTGGTTGTATATTCTCCATAGCAACTATCCTTTCTTACATTATACTATGTAATATACAGTATGTCAAGATCAATAATATTAATTATTATGGCAAAAGAAGAGAATGACTTGATAAGATTATATTATGGATATATGGCTGACTGAAGCATCGAACGACCGATCTCCTGCACTCGCTGCGGATCATTTTCTTCCAGAATTACTGCCAGCGCTAGCGGCACTCCTTGCCAGTCCGGCGAGGTGCCTCCCAGGTACCAGGAGTATCCAGGGTAGCCTGTAACCGTCTGCTCTGCCGTGTTCGGATTTCCCTTGTTCGATGCAACCACCTGCCAGATAGGCAAATCACCAGATGCAAGTGCTCCGGCCATCTGGTTAGCAGTAACAGCCGAGAGAGACTGCTGTGATTTTGACGTCACCGGCAGCGTGACCCACCCGGATTGGGGCGTATCGACCGACATCACTAACCGCGGGGCAGGCAGCGATCCCTGGTTGCTCAATGAAGCTGCCGCTAATGCCATTTGTAGTGGTGTTACATGAAACACTGCACCTGTTCCACTATCTTTATTCTGGCCGGTGACGTAGGTGCGGGTGTCAGTGATTACCTCGGGTTTGCTTGAGCTAAGCGTTTCCACCGCTAAGCTTGGAGCAGTATACAAACCCAGCTGATCGATATTATTAATCAAATCCTGACCACTCATTGTTGACAGTAGCTGCATCATTGGCTCCGGGCATCCTGCTGCGATAACCTCTCCCCAAGTTAGCCCTGTAGGAGCCAATGCGCAACCGGATAGATCCGTGCCTGTATACTGCGAACTTGGGTCCACCTGGCTGGTTGCCAGAAGGAATCCACCCAACGCATTACCAGCCGGATACATTCCCATTCCTGCCCTATCGAGGAAAGGGCTGTTCGGATCGCTCACCAGGGTTTCCCAGGTACTACTTAATTGGTTGGCATCGAACCCCGGGCTGGAAGCCATCGCCAGGACCTCGCCAGTGTGGGCGTTTAAAAGTACCAGCGCACCCTTGTGACCAGCCAGCAACTCGTCTGCCTTACTCTGCAGGTTGAGGTCCAAACTCAGGCGCACATCCAGGCCGGGCGGAGGCTGACCATATAGCAGGTGCTCCCACCACAAGGTCAGGGCCGGGTAGCCCTTCAAGCCGCGCAGGTAGGGGTCGAGGCCGGCTTCTAAGCCAGCCTGCCCGTAAACGGGGTCGGTGTATCCGACCAGTGGACCTAACGCAGAATACGGATAGTTCCTCTGGATATTTCCAGTCACTCCGCTGGATTCAGCCATTGCATTACCGTGACTATCGAGGATCGAGCCACGTTTTACATACCTGTCAGAGATGGTGCGGCGGGGGTTATCGGTGCGGGTCAGTAAGTCGGGCCCACGCACCAGACTCCACCAGCCTGTGATCAATGCCGTGCCTGCCAGACCTAACATTAACCCGCCAGATATGACTAGATTAAGATTCGTCTGAGCTTTTAAGATCTCCGGCTGCACCCCCTGGATCTCTTCACTCCGGGCGCTGATGAGTAGCAAGCACAGCAACTCGAAAAAAGACACCAGCAAGGACGACCCTCCGTAGGAAACAAACGGCAGAGTGACGCCAGTGAGTGGTAGAAGCCTCAAGTTACCGGCGATAATCAGGATGCTCTGCCCGACCAGATGGACCACAAATCCTATGGCGAGTAACCGGTGGAATGGATCAGCAGATTTCATCCCCAGGCGCATTCCCCGGTTGACCAACAATGCCAGCAGCACCAGTATCGCAAGAGCGCCGACCAGACCGGCTTCTTCACTGATGGCGGAGAAGATAAAATCGGATTGGGCGATGGGTACCAGACTTGGGCTGCCCATCCCAGCGCCGCGCCCAATGAAACCTCCGTTCGCTACTGCCAGAAGTGACTGCACAATCTGGTACGAGCGACCACTAGGGTCGAGCCAGGGATTGATCCACGCATTTACGCGCTGGCTCACCACATCGAACAGGGAATAACCGGCAACCGCCGCCAGGATCAGCACCAGCGCGCCGATGAGCAGCACATTTTTATTTCCTGTGCCGGCGAAGACGATCACTGCATACAGCACGATAAAAATTGCTGCTGTGCCTAGGTCGCGCTGGAATAAAAGCAGGAGAAGCGACAGGCCAGTCATGAGCAGGGTGGGGGTCAGCAGGGGCAGCAGCTTCGTCGTTGGGGTGCCCGCAGTCTGACGGTCTGCCAGGTAAGCGGCAAGGAAGACGATCAACAGGATTTTCAATGGCTCGGAGGGTTGGAAATAAAAGCCACAGCATCCCAGCCACAGGCGTGGACCGGCACCGAGAGGGTTGGTTCCCAGGAACAGCGTGGCTGCGGTGAGCACCAACCCTGAGGTCAGCCAGACATATTTGAATCGGCGCAGGTAAAGCAGGATCCTGCCAACCGGTTTGTTGCTATCAAAACGCAGCGCCAGCATGACGACAATGCCAATGGCGAGCAGCCATATGGTTTGGCGTAGACCCAGCCCGTTCGACAGCCGCCAGATAGTGAGCATGCCCCAACCAGTCAGCAACGCCGTCACAGGGAACAAAAACGGATCGCGCTCAGGCAGCCGACGAGATAGATGAGTATGGATCAGCCAGGCTATCCCAATCCACACGACGAATCCCAGCCAGTGAGACCAGCGGTAATCCACCTGCCAGTTACGCAGGCGGGCAGCGTTCGCCAGGCTGAGGGAAAGCGAGTAAATAGCCATGAACGCGCCTGCCAGGATCAGCAGGCGCCGCTCAATACGTTCGGTCGCAGAAATCAGATTCTCGGACAAGCTAATTTACTTGAGATATTTCCGCACCAACAGGTCCAGCTTTTGGCGCGTTTCAGGAGGAATGTGGTTGGGCTGGGTGATGATAGCATTGGCGAGAGCGTGCGGACAGTCACAAGTTCGCTCCGGGTTGAGGTTCTTAGCCAGGTTTGCGATGGCAAGCTGTGCAATTTGCGTGTTCTGATTGAGAACTGTGATCACCGCTTCGACGCTGACCGGCGCTTGTTCCAGGTGCCACACATCGTAATCGGTGACATGCGCCAGAACGGTGTAGCACAGCTCGGCTTCACGCGCCAGGAAGATTTCAGGTGAGGTAGTCATTCCGATTAATGACATGCCCCACGAGCGGTAGACGTTCGATTCGGCCTTGGTTGAGAAGCGCGGTCCCTCGACGGTCAGGAAGGTCCCGCCGCGGTGTACCTTTGCACCTGTGGCATCCACCGCTCCGTAGACCTGGCTGGAGAGGTCAGGGCAAAAAGGGTCGGCCACACCGATGTGTGCCACCAGACCTACGCCAAAAAAGGTGCGCCGGCGACTGCGGGTGAGGTCGAACACCTGGTCCGGGATGACCAGGTCGCCTGGGGCGTAATCGTCCCGCAGCGAGCCACAGGCAGAGATGCTGACCACACGTTCTACCCCTAGAGACTTGAGGGCGTAAATGTTGGCACAGTAGTTGACCTCGGTGGGGGAGATGTGATGGCCGATCCCATGGCGGGCGAGGAAGGCAATCTCAATTCCTTCGAGCGTGCCGATGATGATGGGCGCGCTGGGCTTTCCGAAGGGAGTCGTAAGGTCGTGCTCAGATACGTCCTTCATCCCGGGCATGCTGTACAGCCCGGAACCGCCGATAATGGCCAGGGTGGGATTAGGGTTCATAGAATACCTGATTCAAGACAAGAGTTCCGTTTATTGTACCCGAAAATAAAAACGAGCTGGAGAGGTTAGGGAAAAAATAACCAGAAAGGGTTCAAAGGACACTAAGGAAATTCAGAATAATATAAGCATATTTTGATTACTAAAAACCTTCTTCGGATTAACGGTCGGTATTTCTTCATTATTTATATCAGATGGATTTACGGGTAGATTTGTTCCCGCATCATTAAATACTAAAATCGATGTGCCGCATCCTCCAGGATAAGGAACTTTGGAAGACAAGATGAATTTGTTTATTGATGGAAATTGATGCGTCTGGAGAAATAAAGACTATAATGGAGCATAGAGGCGCCCAAGATGACCCCAGATAAGAAAACAGATCAGCAAGAGCAGTTCGAGCAGTGGCAGCGTAAGCAGAAGGAGCTGGAGAAACAACAGGATGAAGAACGGAAGCAACGCGTCTTAGAACAGCAGAAGCTGGAGAAAAAGCAGGAAGAACAATGGAAACAACGCGCCATAGAACGGCAGAAACTGGAACGCCAGCAAGAAGATGAGCGCAAGAAAAGGCAACAGGAACGCCAACAGCTAGAGCGACAACAAGAAGGCCAAGAAAAGCCGCGGCAAGAGGAGCGCCAGCAGCTGGAATATGAGCAGGAGAAGAAACGTATCGTACAACAGCAGGAGCGGCGAGATTTAGAGCAGCAGCAGGAAGGCGAACAGAAACCGCAACAAGCGGAACGCCAGCAGCTGGAACATGAGCAGGACAAGAAACGATTAACAGATCAGCAGGATCGGCGTGATTTGGATAAAAAGCAAGCGGAGGAGTAAGACGGGGGAAGAAGCGCGATCAGCTTGATTTTTGAGCTTGTTAATATAGGTCGTAATATCGCCAACGGGCGTGGGTGGGTTGCAGCATCGATAAACAATTCTATATATTTCTATGGATAGATTAATCCCGAATTTGAAATAGCCTGAAATTGCCTTCCAGTAAAATCCAAATCTCAAAGCGGTGCGTAATTATCAGCAGATGTTGGTGAACAACATCAGACATATTAAACGTGTTTATATGGAGGAAATAGAATGAAAAAGGTAATTTCAGCAACACTTGCAGTGGTAATCCTGTTAGCCGGCGCTCTCTTTAGTGGTCAGCTTACCCCAGCTAAAGCAGATTCACCCCTGATCTTTGAATTTAACACCATGGTCGGTATCCCACAGGCATTCACGGGAGCACAAGCTCCCATCCGAGGGATCAATGGCGGCGGATTACCATGGATGCTCATTTCAGCGAATGGTCGGTTATTATCTAGCGGTTTACTAGTGATAAATGTCAAAGGTTTGGTGTTGGCCGCCGGACCGAATGCTGGAAGTAACCCTATCACCAATTTCCGCGCCACCGTGAGCTGCCTGACGAGCGCTGGAGGCGTCGAGAACGTGACGACCGATCTTTTCCCAGCCACTACCGGACCGGCTTCCAGCGGGGGTGGAAATGCCACAATTCATGCAAATTTAACCCTACCTCAAGCATGTATTGCTCCAATCGTCTTCATCACCAGCCCTGGTGGGTCATGGTTCGCCACCACGGGTAAATAACAAATAGATTTTCACGTAAAAACAGATACACCCCAGAGAGATAAGCCGGGGTGTATCTTTTATTGCCAAGTTATTTGGCTATTTACGAAATCTGTTCTCCCAAATATCATCAATCGTAAATTAGCAGAGGAAAACTTTACCTGCTCCCGACCTCCCCCAAATACAAGACTTTTGAGGGAGGAGGAATTTATACTCCTCCCCCATTTTTGTTTTTCAAAATGGGGGAGGTGGAGGGGGTTATTCCTTGTTTTTTATTTCACCAAGAGCTTGTTCAATGGAAATAATCACTGCTTCAAGATTATTCGTCACATCGTTATTCCAAAACCGTAAAATTCGGTAGCCCTTCCCATTAAGAAAGGTTGTTCGCTCCTCATCCTGCTGCTCACGATCCAGATGTTGACTACCGTCCAGCTCTATAATGAGCCTTTGTCTTGGGGCGCAAAAATCGACGATGTATTTGCCTATGGCGTGCTGTCGGCGAAAATGGACATTATTCAGGCGATGGGAGCGTAGATAGGTCCATAGTTTTGATTCTGGTTCGGTGGGGTTTTGACGAAGTTTATGAGCACGGTAATAAGTTAGTGGAGGGGACTTTTTCGGAGGCATGATTGATTATAACCATCAACCACCTGCCAGCTCCCCCAAATAATGTAGAATTTGGGAGAGGAGAACCATACCCCTTCCCAACCTCCCCCAAATACAAGACTTTTGGGGGAGGAGTATAAATTTTCCTCCCCCATTTTGCTATCTAATGGGAAATTAAGAGAGGACTTATTTATTCCTCTTCACCGCCAAGATAACCGTCTCTCCATCGATGTTTTGCTCCTCGGAATAGGTGCCCTCGATGGGCGGCGAATTGAGCAGCTGTGTGGTGAGTGTTTCTGCCTTGATGTAATCACCCCAGGTGACGAAGACCTCTACCAGTGCTCCTTCAGCCTGATAGCAGGTGGTGATGCGGTCCTCAATGTTGAAGCTGGCATTCTTACGCATGTCCTGCACCCGCCGCACAATCTCACGCGCCAGCCCTTCATTCTTAAGCTCAGGGTTAAGTGTGGCATCGATACCGACGGTGATGTACTTATCCGAGGCGACTGCCAGACCAGGCAATGGCTCGGTGATCACCAGGATGGTCTCGGGGGCAAGCTCGACCGTCTCACCAGCTACATCGAGCTTCACCGGGATCCCTACACTCACGTTACCAGCCACCCAGGTCGGGTCGGCATGCGCCAAGGCAGCCCGCAGCTCGGGGAATTTCACCCCGAATTTCGGACCAAGCAGCTTATTATCCGGCATCACTTTGTACTTGACCAGAGCGCCTTCGTGCTCAACGAACTCGAAGGCTTTCACATTTAGCTCATCCTTGACGATATCAACCAGCTCTGACCCCAAAATGGCTTTCCCTGCATGTACCAGCACCATACTGAGCGGCTGACGCACCTTCAAGTTGGCATTGGCACGTGCGCTGAGCCCCAGGGAGGCGATCCTGCGAGCGAGTGACATCTGTTCGAGCAGGGCATCGTCCGCGATAGACGTGTCAACCTTGGGCCAGGCGGTGTGATGGATGCTCTCGAATGCATCAGGTCTCACCGAGCGCACCAGATTCTGGTACATCCTCTCGGTGATGAATGGGATGAACGGGGCCAGTGTTTTGGTAAATTTTACCAGTACGTGATACATGGTAGCATAAGCGGTGTTCTTGTCGGCGTCATGTTCCGATTTCCAGAAGCGCCGGCGCGAGCGTCTCACATACCAGTTGGACAGATCATCCAGGAAAGATTCAGCGACCATGCTGGAACTCATAAAGTCGGAGGCATCGAGGAAGGTGCTAATTCTTTCGACCACCTGATTTAAGCGTGCCAGGATCCAGCGGTCCATTAGATTTTCGCTTTGAGGTGTGTCACCCTCTGGGTAATTGGGATCGAAACTCTTGTTTCCGTTGTCACCCGGTAGCCAGCCATCCAGGCGGGCATAGTTTGCAAAGAAGCTGTACACGTTCCACAGCGGGATGATGAACTCTTTCCGTACATCTTTTCCTGTACGAACGCCAGACTGAAGATCATTTTCAGGTTTTTCATAGGCGAAGATCAAGTCGTTCTCTGGCTTATGGGATGAAAAGAGCCATCGCATCACATCCACGCCCATTTCACTGGCAGCTTCGTTAAATTCGATCATATTTCCCCAGCTCTTGTGCATGGCGCGACCATCTGGGCCTAGCAACATGGCATAGCCGAAGTTCTCTTTGAAGGGCGGTGTACCTTCGATGACGGTGGCCATCGCCAGCAGCGAATAGAACCAGTTGCGGAATTGACCGGGGAAACTTTCGCTGATCCAGTGGGCTGGGTACCACTGCCGCCAGAATTCAGGGTCCGTACGGTAGCTGAGTGTGCTGAAGGGAACGATGCCCGCATCAAGCCAGGGGTTGCCCACGTCACGAACCCGGTTCATATTTGTGCCGCAGTTGGAGCAGGGGATCGTGACCGCATCGATGTATGGCCGGTGAGGTGTATGGTTACCCAATACATCGAGTCCGCTGGTGGCGCGTTGCTTGAGCTCGTCGTCGCTCCCAATGACTTCGAAATTTCCGCAGGCCTCACATTCCCAGATGGGTAGCGCCAGCCCCCAATAGCGCTTCTTGCTGATCATCCAATCATGCATATTGCGCAGCCAGTCCATCTCGCGTGAGAAGCCGAATTCGGGAATCCACTTGATCTGCTCGACCACATCCATGATCTGATAACGCAGTGAGCTGGCTTTCTCCCCAGCGGTCATCTCTTCACGGGGCTTATCGTATGTCACTCCCATGCTAATGAACCATTCGTCTACCAGGCGGAACACCAACTCGGTGCCGCAGCGCCAGCAGACCGGGTAGCGGTGGGTGAAGGGAACCACACTATACAGCAAGCCTTTGCGGCGCAGGTCGTCAAAAATGAGCTCGGCCACTTCCGAGACGTGCTTTCCACTCAGCCAACTAAAACCTTCCAGGAACTCACCCTCCTCGTTCAATGGGGCGATGAGCGGCATATGGTACTGCTTACCCAGCTGGAAGTCTTCAGCCCCGCATCCTGGCGCCATATGCACGATGCCGGTACCCTCCTCTTCACCCACTACTTCCCATAGGATCACGCGGTGAGCCTGGATGGCGTTCTGCTTGACGTCGCGGATGAGCTGTGCCAGATAGGTATAACCGCCTGGGCGTTGGGCGGGTTCCAGATCATCGAATGGCCCGGAATAAGTCCAGCCTTCCATCTCAGTGCCCTTGAGCTCACCCAGGATCTCATACGGTCCTTGGAGCATGGAGAGGGTGCCCTTGGAGAGGTACAGCACCTCATTACCCTGCTTCACCTTGACGTAGATCAGTCCCGGTCCTACTGCCGCAGCTACGTTGCTGGTAAGTGTCCAGGGGGTGGTCGTCCATATGAGCAGGGATTCCTTTTCGCGTCCCAAAAGTGGGAAGCGCAGGATTACCGATTTATGAGTGATCTCCTGGTAACCCTCGGTGGCGATCTCGTGTTGGCTGATACCGGTGGCACAACGCGGGCACCAGGGCATCACATCATCGCCCTTATACAGCCAACCTTTCTCCCAGCACTTCTTCAAGAAGGCCCAGATCATGTAATTATTCTCATTAGAGAAAGTGAAGTACGAGCCACCCAGCTCAGGCAGGCCCAGATGAGCCACAACCTGCTCGACAGTGTCGGTGAATGGACCATTTGGTCCGGGCACAGTGATGACCTGTAAGGGGTCTTGCATCAACTTAACTGCAAGGTCATACAACATCTCTGTGTCGCTCCAATCCATCCAATACCCCAGGCGGGTTGATTGTTCAGTTTGGACGGCAGCGTAACGCAAGACGCGCTCCTTGCACTTGAGCACAAACTTCGCCAGACCGTAGTCTTCAATATCCAGCTTGGATTTGAACCCCAGTTCACGCTCGACGTTGACTTCTACCCATAGCCCCTGGCAATCGAAGCCGTTCTGGTAGCGCATCTCATGCCCTTGCATGGTGCGGAAGCGCAGCATCAGGTCCTTATAGGTGCGCCCCCAGCCATGATGGACGCCCATTGGGTTATTAGCAGTGATCGGACCATCGATGAATGACCACCGAGGCTGGCCTTTGTGGAGGGCAACCATCTTCTCGAAGGTGTGGTTCTCCTTCCAGAACTTCAATATCTCAAGCTCCTGGGCCTGATAATCTACCTTGTTGGGCACTTCTTGAAATGGCATATTGACTCCTTTTAACCAAAAACTCTCATCCCACATCAGGGACGAGAGCACAAGTTCCAAAACTCCCGCGGTACCACCCTGGTTCCCGCCCAGAAGGCGAGCACCTCCGCTGCGTGGGCAGTCATCTGATGGACAGATCACGATCCACGTGCCGCTGGTAACGATCGGCAGTTACGGCTTTCCTACTCGCAGTACCTTGCTTTCAGGGCGCAGCTCCGGAAGGATTTTCAGCCTTTCATACTGCCCCGGCTCACACCATTCCCGGGGTCGCTGGCAGGGAACCAGGCTTACTCGTTTCCATCATCGCTTTTTGATGATCGATTGGGGCGAATTATGCCACAATTCGAGTGAATGGTCAATTAGGGATCGGGAGATTAGGGGTAAGACTAAATTATGAAGGTAAAATCATAACCGGAAAAATTGACTAGATTAATGAGAAACCGGCGTTTAGCCGGTTTCTACGAAATTTTTCAATAATATGTCTGGAATGAGCATCCAGTTTAGTGACCTGTTCGGTCATGTATCGAGCTCTGTTGCCCCTTCAATTGGACTGACCAAAACCTGTCTATTAGCTTACTCGGCGCCTCCTTTCCTGGTCGACCATAAATGAGAAGAGGAAGAAAATGATATCGAGGGCACCTCCGTTGAGTCACTTTCTGGTTTATTAATGATCTAGAATCAACCCAAACCAAATGATATTGTTCACATACTATGATAAATCCATTATAGCAAACGCTAAAAAAAAGTAAATGACAGAATTGTTAGGAGACGATAAAGGAATTTTGTGAGGTTTGGAAAGAATTACTCCTGCGAACGGAGAGTAATTCTACGCAGATTTTGATTACTACTTGCTTCAGAAAGTCGATATTCCTTTCTTCACGATTCATCACCCGTTCCTAGTCCTACTGATCCACGTAGATCGAGTGCAAGTTGTCCATCACCTCATCCAGTCGAACGGCGTTCATATCGGTGTACAAACCTTCGCCGGGCAGCACAACAAATTCAGCCAGCCGAAGTCGCTTCCACTTCGCCAATGATTGGACAATCTCGGCACGGTTATCCTGAATAGATTTACCCGTGAAGATCACCGGCCGCTCGATGCCGTTCAGGTCATCGTTGATGCCGGTGCCAGAGAGCACAAATAATGGTGCTGTCACACGTATTAAGTTCAGCTCGAATGCCAGGTTGGTCTAAAAGAACTCCTTGATTTGTCGGAAAGCCAATTCAGTTTGACGCAATCCCAGCAGGGGATGATTGCCGTGCGGGAATAATTGAATCAAGCCCAAGAATGACCTCCTTGAACCAGTTTCAAGCCGGCATGAATATTCCCTTGAACGTTGGTCGATCATATCATCCATGGGGTTCCGAAGGTGGCTAGCACCATAATCGTCTGCTTTTCAACCTCGTCATCGGTTCAGCCGATGGCGATAGTATCAATGGAGATAATATCAAAGGAGATATTGAATGGCCTGGGGTAAAATTATACCGATAATTATTCGTCTATATCCTTCCGTCGGGTGATTGTGCCATGGGTTTAATTTCCGTATTGTTACAACAGTTATTGGCAGCTTATACTGTTTTGGCTGAGCCTTTTCTACGCACCAACCTCTACCGTAACCTGAAGAAGCAGCTCAATGTAGATCAATCCGCCCTTATCCTGTACTACCGCACCCAAATATTATGGGAGTGGAGCTGGGTCGTTGTGTTGGCGGTGATCGTCATCCCTATCCCTAATTCACTCCGCTGGTTGGGTCTCACGATGCCGAACCAGATTGGTTGGATCATCCTGCTAGCGCTCATCCTTGGAATTGGTCTTTCAACCTACCTTCTCAGGCGTAACCCCGCTGCAATGGCATCTATGAAACGAAGCTTGGAAGCCTCGTCAATATCGCTGCCATCCACTCCGGTTGAGCGCCGATGGTTTGCAGCTACTGCTGTCACTGCCGGAATCTGTGAGGAGCTGCTCTACCGCGGTTTTTTAATGTCATATTTGCCGTCGAACTTCCCTATGTTAGCCAGGCAATTTATCGTAATATCCATCATATCAGGCATCGTCTTTGGTTTGAGCCGGGCATACCTCGGTATGAGGGGGATTCTGACGACTGCGCTGACGGGCTTCAGTTTTGCGATTGTGTATGCTTTGAGTGGCAGCTTGCTACCGGCCATAGTCTTTCACATTCTGGCGGAATTACGCAACCTGTGGCTTTGGCAGCCCGAAAAGGTGGGGAAAAAAGGTAAATAAGGCACTCCGTTCACAATATGACCCGCGATACTCCGCTGTTGTTCACCACGCGCATCATCCGCATGTTCGCCTACGGTTTTTTATCTGTCGTCCTGGCATTGTACCTGGCACAGCGTGGATTGAGCGAGGGTGATATCGGCTTGCTGTTTACTCTTACCCTGATGGGTGATGCCGGCATCACCTTGTGGCTCACTACATCAGCTGACCGGCTAGGCAGGCGTAAGATGCTGATCGTGGGTGCACTGCTAATGGTCATGGCTGGCGTGGTCTTCAGCCTGACGGGCAATTTCATCTTCCTGGTGGTGACGGCGATCATTGGGGTAATCAGCCCCTCCGGCAACGAAATCGGTCCTTTCCTATCCATCGAGCAAGCAGCTCTCTCGCAGCTGGTGCCCGACGAAAGGCGCACCCAGATCTTCGCCTGGTATAACCTGGCGGGCTCCTTCGCCACCGCCACAGGCGCACTGCTGGGTGGAGCGCTGGCACAGCTGCTTCAGAATGCAGCCTACACGCCCTTGTATTCGTACCGGGCGGTGGTACTCGGTTATACCGTAATCGGTGTGCTGCTTGCCTTCCTCTTCCTCTTCCTGTCTAAATCTGTTGAAGCCCCTGTCCTTGATGAGACGGTTACGCTCCAGCGACGATTTGGGCTACACCGTTCCCGAGGGGTGGTATTCCGGCTATCCAGCCTGTTCGCCCTTGACGCCTTCGCTGGAGGGCTGGTGGTGCAGTCGATGGTGGCGTACTGGTTCAACGTTAAATTCGGCGTTCAACCGGCAGTATTAGGGACGATTTTCTTTGCTGCCAATATCCTGGCTGGCATCTCAGCGTTATCAGCAGCCTGGATTGCCAAGCGTATCGGCCTGATCAACACCATGGTCTACACCCACATCCCCTCTAATATCCTGCTGATACTGGTGCCGTTCATGCCCACGCTACCTCTGGCGATCACTGCACTTTTACTCCGGTTCAGTATCTCACAGATGGACGTGCCCACACGCCAATCCTATACCATGGCGGTGGTCAGCCCAGATGAACGTTCGGCTGCCATGGGTGTCACCAGCATTTCACGCTCGGTTGGGGCCAGCCTCTCACCTGCAATCACTGGGCAGTTTTTAGCTATCCCCGGCTTGATTGGGGCTCCCTTCGTTATTGCTGGTTGGCTGAAGATTATTTATGATGTGCTGATCTGGCGGGGTTTCCGGGCGGTAAAACCGCCGGAGGAACGGTGAGTCTCACTTTCCGTTGGCTGGGAACTGCCGGGGTGGCGCTTAACTCTGATGGTCAGGTGCTCGTCCTGGACCCATTCTTCTCCCGCCCATCCTTATTCCAAATGCTGCATCCACTGGTCCCCGATACGGATATAGTCGCCCGTAAGCTACCGGAATGCCACTTCGTTTTGGTGACGCACTCTCATTACGACCACCTGCTGGATATTCCCGAAGTGTTGCGCCGAAGTGGGGCAGCTACCTATGGCTCACCGAACACCTGCCAGCTGCTGCGCCTATTGGACGTTCCAGCATCCCAGATACACCGGGTCAGCGTTGGAGATAAGCTCTATTTGGGTAATTTCGATGTAGAGGTGATCCACGGTCGGCACAGTCATCTCCCATTCGGATGGCTTTTCAATGGTAAACTGCGACCTGGATTAAAGCCTCCGTTATTCGCTTGGGATTACCGTATGGATGTATGCCTGGGCTATCATATAAATGTGCATGGAACACGCTTGCTGGTATGTGCAGCTGAGCCCAAAACGGCAGATGTCATATTTGCAGTGGCACAGGAGCCAAGGCAGTATTACCTGCGATTATTCCAGGGAGTTGAGCCACAGATCTTTGTACCCATCCACTGGGACAATTTCACCCGTCCGCTTGATAAACCACTGCGCAGGTTTACTCGCCCGGGAGGAATGTCACTAGAGCAGCTAACCAGTTTGGTACAACAGTCGCTGCCGGGGGTAAATGTGATCGTTCCAGAGCTGTTCAGGGAGTACTCTGTAGGGAAATTGGATGGGAGATCTTAAACGCCTCATAGGGTAAGAATCGTATAAGCAACCTGCCATCCTCGAAATAGCGACTAAAGTCTCACGCATGTCTAAGGAAGAGCTCCGAAACCAGCACCGTGGTTGGGTTATACTTCCTGCAATGAGCGTCGCGAGGTGAACTACCGCAGATCCTCCCATGATTGAAATATTCACGTTTTACCCGTGGCTTCAATCTGCAGGGGGGATTATCTCGTATAGTACTTTATACGTGGAGCAGTGTATAAACCTTGCTCAGGATATATTCATCATGCCTAAAGTTGCACTGATATTTCCATATTTCCGCACAAAGTCATCCACCGAGATGCTTTTCCCACCTCTGGGAGCAGCCAGCCTATCTGCCCAGCTGAGCCAACACCGCATCGAAAATAGAATATTCGACTGCACCTTCCAGACTTTCGAAAAAGTGGCCAAAGAACTGCTTGCCTACCAACCGGATATTGTCGGCATCTCGTCGATGATCATGCTGAGCCGCGACACATTCCGCTTCGCCGAGCTCGTGCGTGAGCACCTGCCCGATGCTCTTCTGGTGGTGGGTGGGCCAATGCCCACGCTGTATCCTGAACGCTATGCGGGAGTGTTTGACCTGGTCTTTAGGGGTGAAGCCGACCTGAGCTTCCCGGCCTTTTGCCAGGATTACTTCACCCATAAGGTTGGACGGAAAACCTTGTACGGGCTCGATTTGGCGCATTATCCAGGTGTGTATGCCCGCAACCTGGATCTATTGGTAGACAGCCCCATCATCCACTACAGCGCTCAGGAAATGCGAAGTTTTCCAATTCCGGACCGCAGTGGGTTCGACCATGCTGCCTACCAGACTGCGTGGATGGAAAAAAATAGCACTCGCACCACCTCGATCATGATCACCTTGGGCTGCCCTTTCGACTGCGACTTCTGCTCCCGCCCGGTGTTCGGTCACCTGTATCGCAAACGCGATTTAGATGTGGTGTTTGAGGAGATCTGGCAGATTGAGCTGCTGGGATACAACCAGCTGTGGATTGCGGACGATAATTTCACCTTGAACCTGGCGCTGCTGCAGAAGTTTTGCCAGCGCATGATCGGCAATGGGATGAAATGGAGCTGTCTCTCCCGTTCAACGGGTATTGATGCTGAGATTGCACACCTGATGAAGGAAGCTGGCTGTCAACAGGTATATCTGGGTCTGGAGACGGGCAGTGATGAAACCCTGCGATTGATGAACAAGAAAGCTACGCTGCAGGATGGAATCAGGGCGGTGGAGCATTTTCGCCAGGCAGGTATCGAAGTGGCGGCGTTCTTCATTGTTGGCTATCCTGAAGAAACCACTGACTCGATCGAGCAGACGTTTACGCTTGCTCTCACTCTGCCACTCAACGAGATATCCTTCAATGTACCGTTTCCGCTGCCGGGTTCAGCCCTTTTTGATCGGGTCAGCGGTATCGACCCAACCAAAGACTGGAGCCAGGAGAACGATGTGACTTTTGTCTATACTTCTGAGTTTGACCAAAAATGGCTTAGGCGCCGCATTAAGCAGACGATGCAGACATTCAACCAACACTTGGTACACTCGCCGGCTGACTGAACCTGGTGCTCAATGCAGATGGGTTAACAACCAATTGGTTGGCCTCTCAAACAACTTCAACACGAACGGCGCCAGCTTTCCAAGTTTCCGTAATCTGCGATTAATCTCAAATTGTGCTCGTCCTTTAATGATCCCGAACCACATCTTGGTTTCGGAGAATTCTGCGTTATAGATCAGCACGTGGCTGCCGAAGACGCTTTCACCAGGGTTCCATTCGCGCTTGATCTGCCCTTTTACCCTTTCGTATAATGCGGTGCCCGGCAAAGGGTAAGGCATGGTCAGACCCAGGTAATCGAGCGGCAGTGTGGTAGTGAAGTGCAGGGTGTTCAACACAGTCTGGGTGGTCTCACCCGGATAGAACAGGATGAAGAATGCCCCTACTTCCAACCCGGCCTGGTGAGCCGCAATCACCGCGTGCCGTGCCTCCTCAGCGGTGATCTTTTTATTCATCAGTTTAAGTATCGTATCATCCCCTGATTCAATCCCAAAATACACCCGTCGACACCCGGCTTTGTACATCTCCACGTATGTGGCATCGTCGAGCGAATCCACGCGAGCCAGGCATTCCCAATAGAAGTGCAAACCGCGCTGTGCGATCTCTGCACACACCTCCAACACCCTTTTTTTCCGTAAAGTGAACACGTCATCGGCGAATGAGATGCGGTCATACCCACAAGCCAAAGCCTGCTCGACCTCATCCACCACATTCACCGCAGAGCGTTCACGATATGAACCGCCGAAAATGACATTGCTGCAAAACTCGCACTCGTAGGGGCAGCCGCGCGTGCTCATCACCGTCGTGATGGAATAACCATATTTTTTCTTCCCGAATTGGATGTAGCTCTCGTTCGGCAGAAGCTGACGGGCTGGAAAGGGCAGGTTGTCCAGTTCTTTGGTAAACAGCCGGTCGGGTGTCGTTACAATCTCCTCATCTTCCTTACCATCTACACTGGTCTTTATCAGCATCGTAATGCCTGCAATGTTGCTATAATCACTACCGTCGGAGAATGCCTTTAGAAGCTCAAGTACCGTAGTTTCACCTTCACCCCTCACAACCACATCGAAATCATGGACGAAAGCATTTGCATCACAGGTCGGCAGTGGTCCACCCACGATCAACAGACTTGCGCTTGATCGTAGCTGCCTGGCAAGCCATATGACGTCTTCCTGCATGGTTACCATACAGTAGATGCCCACCACCTCGGCCTTCGCTTCCCATGATTTTTCTAGGGCTTCTGATTTTCCAATAAAAGTGCAGTCCAACAGTTCAATCTCATGACCCATCTGCATCAGGCTGGAAGCTAAGTAGCTAACCCCCAGTGGTGGAAAGCGGAAGACTGATCGGTCGTTTGGGGGCCTGAAGAAGGGGTAGATCAGCAGCACTTTGCTCATGGCAGCCTTTTGATTGTTACCTCATACCTGAACTGGTTGAGGCTGGGTGGGAAGGTATAACCGAATCCCGACCATGCCAGGCGTGATCCGATCAGCTCGCGGCCCAGAAAGAGCCTGGCGCCTTTCACCTGTGGAAGGCTGAAGGATATGTGTTTACTGCTGCTCATGAATGCCGCGTGGGCCGCAGTGACTTCGTTCCAACAGCCAATTTCGTCGCCGTGCAGCATCACTCCCTCTGCATCCTGATACAAGTCAAAGTGATGCGCGCCCTGCTCGTTCATCAGGATGATTTCGGTGATGCCGTCCGGGATGGAATCTACTCTCATTAGCTCGGTGAGAATCGTACATGCGCCGGCATCGACGGTGTAGGTCAATGTCACATAGGTGGAATATCTAGCTGGCTCATAGGTGGTTTGCCAGCCGAACGTTGACCGAAGCAAATTGGAGGTGTTAGTCAGGAGCCGGCGGACTACCGGCAAACCGCGGATCATCCCTGCTAGCATATTTTTACTGGCATAAACCAACCGATTGTTGATACTTCCCGAGCCGGGTCTGGCGATCTTCTCCTCAAGGTCCAATTTATACCGCGCGGTGAGCTTGCTCTGCGGGTTGACCGCATCAGGATGCAGCTCTACCTCCCCGGGGAATACGGTCTGCAGGCCGCGTTTGAGGATGGGCACGCCAAACCCCACCGCCTCCTCCGACAAATCCTGGCCGTCACAAAATAATACCCATCCCTTTTGCATTTTGCCTGTTGGGTAGGAGGCATCATGGTTGGCGCCTGCCACGATTTGAAGGCTGATACCCTCGCTTAGTGAAAGCTCTATCTTCATACCGGCGTAGGGCGTCCTTTCCGGTAGGCAGCCGCCACCATCCACCAGCCCGCCACCTGCCAGGGGATGACGATCAGCATGCGGCCCCATAAGCGGGGTATGCGTACGATCTCGGCCCACTGCAGTAGCTTCACCATAACGTCTGGCCGGATGATAAATAAAAGCTGAGCCGGCGAGGTATTAAATATTGTGAATATCAACGGCAAAATCCAGATTGCATAGAACGTCGGGCGCGGCAGCTCGCCCAGGCAGACCAGGATTAACACGATGGGTAGTATCAAGGCCAGGTTTTGCTCTGAAAGCCAGGTGCGCGTCAGGAAGAAAATCAGGATCAGGACCAGACTATTTTTGAGCAGGTTGATCAGCCCCTGGTCTCCCCTTTGTAAGAAGTACGCACCGATCAGAATGGCGGGCAGCCACAGCACTCCCAGCAGCCACCAATTTCCTGGTAGCACGTAGGTTCCAGTAATCAGCTCATATAACGTGGTGAGCGCCATGCCACCGCTGACAGTGAATTGATTATTCCAGCCATTCAAGATCGGGGTAGCATCCCATCCAAAAATAAAAAATGGCAAGACACAGAATACGAGCATGCTGATTGAAAAAGTGGCCAGGTAGCGCACCAACTTGGTCCAGGGTGCCCCCCATAGGAATACCATCGCCGCCAATACGACCGGCACCGGTGTTGGTTTGAGTGAGATGGCCAGGGCCAGCAGGATGGCAGAAGGTCCCAGGCGTCCTTTATTCAACAGGACCAAAGAAGCCAGGGTCAGCAGTGCCACCAGCGAGTCAAACTGTCCCCAGGCGGTGGTGAAATAAAACAGGAACGGGTTAAAAAGCAGGAACAACCAAGCTTTGCGCGACACCCCCGTGTTGGCACCCTGTTTCTCCAAAATATCCTTCACTAGGTACGCCAGGCAAATATTGGCGATGATGATTGGTACTTTAATCGCCAGGTTATACAGCAAGAAATTGTGCGTGGGTGCATAGGTGAGCAGGTAGATCAACCCCAATAAAAGCGGCCAGGGAGGCGGATAGCCAATGCTGGTCAGGTTGGTAAAAGCAGGATTATTGAAGACCGCACGGAGATCTGGCATGATGTAAGGGTCCTGGCCCGCTGCCACCAGGTATCCTGTGGCCATGAAGATTTTTATGTCGTAGGCATGCCCAAAGAAAAGCCCAAGAACCAGCTGCACCCCCACGCTTGCCAGCAGCAGACCAAGGTCTCTATTTAGGAACGTCCGCTTGATGCGACTGAATGGGATTAATCGAGCCTGACTCGACATTGTGTACTGAAACCTGTGATCGACTTTGCTGGAAGGTGAGGAACGAGATGAAAATGTAGGATGTGGTGTAGGGTATCAGGATTGCCAGAACCCAATAATGATGGTGCATGATTGCTATGATAGTAGCGATGACTCCCAGGCAAACTGAGGCCAGCTCGAGCAGGACGACGAAATCCAATGGCACCTGGTAACTCCGCTCGCGCCAACCTTCCTTGTCTCTCACGTTGGCGTATTTGGGTGTCCGCTTGAATTCCCACTGGCGGTTGGTAAACAAGGCTTTCACCGCCTCTACAGTGTTGCTTACGCTGATGCCGCTCCCGAGCAGGAATAGCACCAGCAGACCCAGCAGGTTTTTGCGGATCGAGATTTTTTGCAGCTTTAAGCTGATGATGGGAGACAGCCAGGCAGCTACCATGCTGAGTAGGATCATTGCATCCAACACTCCCCACGTCAGGTTATGCAGTTCCGCGGCTGTTCTCGGGTTAAATGCGGCGTATGCGCCTCCTAGAGGTGTGAGCATATGGGAGTGGACCAGGAATGTATCCACCTCGAAGATAGTTCCAAAGCTCGCTAGAAGAAATGAAACAAACATCATTGGATGAAGCATGTACCCGGTGAGGTGGATGAACGCTTCCAGCCGTTGATAAAACTTGATCCTTGGATTCGGTAGGATGGAAGGCAGAAGCTTTCGGGCTGTACGCAGTGACCCATTCGCCCAGCGTGCCTGCTGCTTTTTAAAACTAGGCACGGTAGGTGGCACTTCGCCCGGACTGGTCAGGTCTTTAAGGAACAGGATGTGGTAGCCTATCATTTGGATACGGTAGCTTGCATCCAGGTCTTCCGCCAGCGTGTCTGCTTGCCAGCCACCCGCTTCCACCAGTGCGCTTCTCCGCAGTACCCCGCCACTGCCATTGAAATTTTGGAAGCATTTGGAGGCATACCTACCGGTCTGTTCGACCATGAAGTGTACATCGATACCGATTGCCACTGCACTGGTTACCCGGTTAAAGTAGCGGTTCAGGTGCGTCCAGCGGCTTTGGACGATCGCCAGCTTTTCATCCTGCAGCAAATAAGGGATGGTCCGCAGCAGGAAGTCACTGCGTGGGACGTAATCAGCATCAAAAATGGCAATGAATTCTGCCTTCGTATTTTGGAGAGCGATTTGCAGCGCTCCGGCTTTATAACCTGTCCTGTCTGGTCTGCGCTGAACATTGATAAGGTAGTGCTTTATTCTGTATTCGTTTACCACTTCATCAACACGCTCGATGGTATCATCAGTCGAGTCGTCAAGGATATCAATCTCGGCGTTGTCGATTCCATATTGCTCAACCATAAGTGCGCAGGCTTCTACAAGGCGGCGAATAACGTAACGCTCATTGTAGATTGGAAGCTGGATAGAAACGAAGGGGCGTTTGCTGGATTCGGATGGTTGAAGTTTTGGGGTTCGATAGCGTCTGATGACGCTTAATAAAAAGTAGTGGTTGAATCCGTATAAAAAGAATAAGAATGTCAGTAATATTGAGAGTACCAGGAAGATGATTTGGACGTATAGCATGTTGTCTCTCAAATACCGTAGACGAATACAAGGATATACAAAATAACTCCACCGAGCGTGGCAAGCATATATAACCCATATGCCCAACGCATGAATAGTTTATAGTTATTAAAACGTAATTTCTTCGGTACCAGATTGTTTCCCCGCAAAGCGACGAACACACCCCATACCAGGGCAATTGCTCCAATCAAAGCATGAAGCGTCGTAACGGCGTAATCACCCTGAGCCAATTTGACGGGTATTCCCGGAAGGATATGGATGATATAGGACGTAACCATTGAAATCAAGACCACCAGAGTGTTTAAGGTTACCGCGCTCGTTTGCACCCACCTGTGAGCTGTGAAGTGCTTCCGGCGTGCTAGGATGAAGCCAATGTTAAACAAGACCGCACTAATCAAAATCAATACCAGCGTAAGGTCTGATCGAAGCGTGGCCTTGGTACCAAAGAAACCAGGTGTGGTAAGAAAATCGGTCATCTACACAATTCCTGAGTTCTCCATCTCATTTTAACTGAAGTCGCCGACTAAACCATATTATCAACATTATTAATAGATTAATCCTTTGCATCCTGAAGGTTACCGGGTGGTAAAATCGTTCTGGAGCTGTATATGCATTTAAATATAACAGCTGAACTGAACAATTTTACCTCTAAAGATCGGGAGAAACGTGAAGCGAAAATCGCTGGCGTGACAGCAGCTGAGATGGAGTTTTTGGTATAAAGAGGCGGTTGAGGTCATCCATCCTATCAGCATCCTGCATAGACCGAGAGCAATTATTAATCAATCTGATTATATTCATCGTTTTTTGGTTTGCATGTTCATTAGGAGAGGAAAAACATGACCGATCAGGAAAAAGAAGCCAAAAAAAATGAAGAAGGCGTCCCGGCACCTCCCAAGGACGTGCTGGTCGAGACGAAACACAGCCTGACTATCGATGGGAAGGAGGTACGCTATACCGTCACCTGTGGGATGATGGTATTGAAAGAAGAGGCGGAAAAGAAAGGCGATAAGGAAGGCGAGTCGGAGGGAGAAAAGCCGCGTGCCTCGATCTTTTTCGTGGCGTACACCCGGGATGGAGTCGAAGATAAGCAAAAACGCCCGTTGACCTTTTCGTTTAATGGTGGCCCTGGTTCATCATCAGTGTGGCTGCATCTGGGTTTGTTAGGACCGCGCCGTGTGTTACTGGATGATGAAGGTTTTGCTTTTCCGCCGCCGTACAAGCTGGTAGACAACGCTTTTTCCCTTCTCGACCAGACCGACCTGGTATTTATAGATCCGGTCAGCACCGGATTCAGCCGCGCCGTACCAGGTGAAAAACCCAAGCAGTTCCACGGTTTCAAGAAGGATATTGAATCGGTGGGTGATTTTATCCGCCTATACACCACACGCTATCAGCGCTGGACTTCTCCTAAGTTCCTGATCGGTGAAAGCTACGGCACTACCCGCGCTGCGGGGTTATCCGGTTATCTGCAGGACCGTCACGGGATGTATTTCAATGGGATCATGTTGATTTCAACCGCCCTGAACTTTCAAACCATCGACTTCCATACCGGCAATGATCTGCCGTACATCCTCTTCCTGCCAACTTATGCCGCAACTGCCTGGTACCACCACCGGTTAAGTGATGAGATGGAGAAGGACCTTTTTGCGACACTGGCTGAAGTGGAGAGCTTTGCCCTGGGTGACTATGCCAACGCCCTGATGCAGGGAGACGATATCCAGCCTGAAGAGCGTCTGCTCATTGCCCGTAAGCTGGCGCGATATACAGGGCTTTCAGAAGATTACATTGACAGCTCCAACTTACGCATTGAGATCTTACGCTTCACTAAAGAGCTCCTGCGTCATGCCAAGCGCACAGTCGGGCGCCTCGACAGTCGCTTCAAGGGCATTGACCGTGACTCAGCCGGGGAACACTTTGAGTTTGACCCCAGTATGGTGAATATCACCGGTCCTTACACTGCCACACTGAACGATTACCTGCGCGGTGAACTCAAGTTTGAGTCGGACCTGCTATATGAAATCCTCTCTGAGCGAGTCTACCCATGGAGCTACGCCGAGTTTGAGAATGAGTATGTCAACGTCGCTGATACACTGCGCAAGGCAATTACCAGCAACCCCCATCTGAAGGTATATGTGGCAAATGGTTTTTACGACCTGGCAACCCCTTACCTGGCGACGCGGTATACCTTCAAACACCTGGGACTGGATAAATCCCTAATGGACAACCTACGCATGGGTTACTTTGAAGCTGGACACATGATGTATATCCATATCCCCTCACTTGTCAAGCTTAAATCTGAGCTGGTGGATTTCATCAATTGGGCCTTGCCTACATCTTAGTACGTTAGAGTAAGCTGCATATGCATCTGTCGGTTGTGGCGATGGGCTCGCGGGGGGATGTGCAGCCTTATTTGGTTTTAGCTTTAGGCCTCCGGGCGGCTGGATACGAGGTCCGGGTCTGTGCTGATCGCATGTTTGAAGGCCTGGTGACCTCTGTGGGTCTGCCATTTACAGGGGTGACAGCCGTGCCAATGAGCATGATGCAACAGAACCTATCCAGATATGGCGGGCCGGTGAGGCTGATGGGTTGGATTAAGCGTCATTTCAAACCGCTCGCCCGCCAATTCTTTGCCGACCTGGAAATTGCCACCTGCCAGACCGACGCCATTCTTTATTCAACCCTGGCCTTTGCTGGCTACCATGTGGCAGAAAAACTGAAAATCGAGGATGGAGTCGGCAAGGCTGTCAGCTTCATCCAGGCTTTTCTGGAACGCAAAACCTACATATCCAATACAATCTAGCGAAATTGGGAACATATCCCAATCCCGTGGCGTTATTATCCTCGCGGTTGAATAACCGTTTGGTTTGAGTTAGGAGAATTGTCCAAGTTGATCAATATAAAGCGTTTTATTCCTTTTTTGGCAATAATATTATTTTTGGCTGCCTGTACACCGGCGAACCCAACCTTATTAGCTACTGAACAATCCCTAAGCCCAATGGTATCAGCAACTCCCGTAAAACCGACGTCATTAACCACCCACGTACCTAGCCAAGTCCCATCTATAGTCCCCATCATCCCCACAGACACCCAAGCGCCTACCCAAACCTCTCTTCCAACGGTTGGTAGTGGAATTATTGCGTTCGGTTCGAACTGGAATGGAGATTATATGAACATTTATACGATGAATATTCCGGATCGGAGTATCACCCAGCTCACCAGGAACGAATCAAACACCTTCCCCGGACCGTATTCATCAAACAACGCTCTAATGCTTTTCACCGGCTTTGGACTAACCCACAGCTATGTGGGATCCATGATTGTGGATGGCAGCAATGCACAGAATCTTTCCAATCGACGGGATACGGATGAGGCGTTCCCCACTTGGGCACCTGATGGAATGCACATCGCCTTCACCTCCCGCATGGACGGCAACAATGAAATCTATACCATGAACATGAATGGAATGAATGTGAAACGCCTCACCAACAACCCTGCGGATGATTTCGCTCCCGCCTGGTCACCCGATGGAACCACGATTGCATTCGTTTCCGACCGGGATAACCCCACCGGGATAAATAACCTGTACTTGATGAATGTAGATGGCGCAGGCGTAGTCCGCTTGACCAATGGGAACGAGATCGATTATTCACCTACATGGTCACCGTATGGGAAGCAGATCGCCTTCCGAGCAGATATTGATGGCAATAGTGATATCTTCGTACTCAATGCAGATGGTACCGGCAGGGTAAATCTGACCAACAATCCAGCCAGCGACTGGTCACCTGCCTGGTCTCCAGATGGGAGCATGATCGCTTTCCAAACCGACCGGGATGGCAATTGGGAGATCTACGTGATGAATTCCGATGGCACCCAGGCGACCAATTTGACCGATAATCCAGCCGATGACGAGATGCCGTATTGGAAACCAGAGGCCTCAGGCGCGAATTAATCCGTTCTAATGAGTCTACATTATGACGGGATTTCAGTGAGGCAATAGAATTAAGAAATAGATTTTCTGCCTCTATTTCAAATAATATCGTTTACTGCTTGAAAAATATTGTAAGGAGGACCTTTTTCTGGATCTGATGATCGGATAGATAGAATGCTCTTACTGGTACTGGTCTGATCAGAAAGGTAAAGTATATGATGAATAAGAAGATATTAATTACAGTCCTGATCGTCGAAGGGGTCGTTGCTTCGCTGGCTCTATTGTTTATTATTGTGGCCGTCTGGAACAAACCGCTTGGTCCGGTTCTGGGGCTACCCACTTCCACGCCCCAAAAAGTAGCGGCTTTGTCGAACCCGCCTGCAGATGTGCAGGATGGATCGATTTCCATTCCTGAACCCACTGCTACACCAGCATCCTTGCTGTCTCAGCTTGTGTCGAGAATAATGAAACCTGCTACGGCGAACGCCGCTCTGTGCGATGGTCCGTCAGTAATGACCCTGCTGCTCATCGGTTCTGATGAGCGCTCAGAAGGTTATCTATACGGGTTGGCTGATTCCATACGCATTGTTCGTATCGACTTTAATACACCGAGTATGACGATGGTCGATATCCCCCGCGACCTGTGGGTTGAGATACCTGGGATTGCAGATCATTACGGCGTGACCCATGGCAAGCTGAACCAAGCTTATTTCTTTGGTAATCCTGGTATGGGATACTACGATGGGCCCGGTGAGGGACCGGGTCTGCTTGCCCGTACCCTGGAACAAAATTTTGGCATAAGTGTGGATCATTACCTGGCAGTTGATATAAAAACCTTCATCCGTTTGATTGATGCCATGGATGGGATCGACATCTATTTGGATTCCAAAATCGACTTAAACGAGAACCACGATGGCGGAAACCCAGAATATGTGCTTGAACCGGGCAGTCACCACCTGGATGGGACGATGGCTTTGAGATTAGCGATGAACCGTTATCCCACGATTTTTCAACGTGCCAGGAATCAGGATATCGTCATCCACGCCATCGAGAATAAACTGCTCACCCCGGCGATGCTTCCCATGCTGCCTCAACTGGCAACTCAATTCACCAATGCAGTTCAGACAGATCTCAGCCCCAACACTATCAATAAGCTGCTCTGCCTGAGCCAGAAAATGACCAAGGAAAACACCACTACGGTCGCCTTTCCGGAGACTATGTTCACCGGCGATCATATCTATGATCCATATCGCCAGGTGAACACTTATATCTTGGACTCGGACTTCAGCCAGATTCGCCTATACCTCACCGATTTTTTAAACGGCACCTGGCCTAAATAAGACAAACTAGAATTAGCTCACACTATTGTTAGCTGAGCAAAAGAGTTGAGGAATCAGGGTAGAATCAGGCTAGTGAATGCGGCATTGCATAAACATAGGGTTGTCCTACTGCTCCTTTTGATCATCACGCTGGTGACGACCAGCGTGGGGATTTATGTGCTTTATAAATGGAATAAACCCCTGGGTCCTGCATTGTTCTTACCTACCTATACATCCTCTCCTGGGTTAAATGCTTCAATATCTGCTTCATCCACTCCTCCCGCTTCTGGCCAAGTTGTAAACTCCAATACCAACCTGAGTGAAACCCAGATACCGGGAGTGATCCAGCAGCTTCCACCAACAGCTCTACCTACTGCGACCCCTCAACCCCTGTGCAATGGACCGACCACCATGACAATCCTGGCGATCGGATCAGATGAGCGTAGCACCGGCTACCTATATGGTCTGGCTGATTCGATCCACGTCGTAAGGATTGATTTCACCGTTCCCAACATTATGGTCATCGATTTCCCGCGTGACCTATGGGTGGAGATCCCTGAAATCTCTGACCATTATGGGATCACGCACGGCAAGCTAAACCAGGCGTACCTATATGGAAACCCGGGCATGGGCTACTTTGACGGTCCTGGCGAAGGGCCGGGCTTGATGGCACGGACGCTTGACTTCAATTTTGGCCTGCGGGTGGATCATTATCTGGCTGTTGATGAGCAGACGTTTGTGCGTATGATCAATGCCATCGGGGGCGTGGATGTCAACTTGGATTCCCCTATCAGTTTGAATTGGGGCAGTGGCACTCCCGACCCAAGATTATATCTTTCAGCGGGAAAAAACCATTTAGACGGCAACCTTGCTCTTGAGATGGCAGTCAATCGCATCCCGACTACATTCCAGCGTATGAAATACCAGAAGATCATCCTGAGTGCTCTTCGAGAGAAGCTGCTATCTCCAGCCATGCTGCCCAAATTGCCCAAACTGGCAACGCAGTTCATTGCTTCCGTGCAAACCGACCTGAGTCCCAGTGAAATTAACAGCCTGATCTGCATTGCACAGGCCGTTCCCAAGGGCAATATCCAGGCTGATTCCTTTCCGCAGGATATGTTCACAGCGGGTGTTACATTTGACGAAAGTAGTAATGTCACTAGGTTCATATATAATGCTGATTTCGAAAAGTTAAGGGCCATGGTGGCTGAGTTTATGAATGGGATTTGGCCCATTCCTGAAGGCGTTGGTACTGCTACACCCCAGCCATAGCGAATAAATTTTCGTCCACGCACTAAACTACTCCCCTTTCGTATTAACAGTATCAATAAAGCAATCATGGAGCCGAGAATGCCTCTCCCATTATTATCTATAAAAATCATTCAGGTGACAGAGGTGACTGATGAGCTGGTCCGGGCATGCCAAAGGCTGGTCCCACAGCTCACTCATATCAATCCTCCGCCATCCCGCGCACAGCTTTCCAGTATACTCGCCGAGCGTACATCGATCCTATTCTTGGCACAGGACCAGGAAACTGGGAACGAGGAGATCGTTGGTATGGCAACTCTGGTGTTGTACCTCGTCCTGACCGGCATGCGTGCAGTGATTGAGGACGTGGTGGTGGATGAGAAAGCCAGGGGCAGCGGCGTCGGGGAAGCCCTCACCCGCGCCTGTCTGAAGCGGGCTGAGCAGGCCGGCTGCCAGCAGGCGATGCTCACCTCCAACCAGAGTAGGGAGGCTGCCAATCGCCTGTACCAGCGTATGGGCTTTGAGCTGCGCAAGACAAATGTTTACAAGTATAGTTTTAAACGGGGATAGGATATTTCCGCTAGCTGATTTTATTAAATATCTATCTTACTACCGGCAGCACCAGACGGCTCTGATGTTCAGCTTCATGATAAAGGATCACGTGGGCGGTGCGGGCATCCTTGCCCGATTCTTCCGCCACCACAGCTCCGGAGTTGTAATTCTTCTCCAGGAAGATGGTGTTGGGGCAGCTGATGATCAGCCGGAGTCGGCTTCCTTTGGCAACGCGGCGTGAGAAGAAAGTGAATCCATTAAATGTGTACAGATTGATCTCGCCTCGGACCACAAGCTTCTCAATCCGTTTGGATTCACGGTAACGTGCCCGCAGCAAGTCCTGGGTCAGCCGGATCAACGTCCCGTTGGGTAACACCTCAGAGAGGGTCACGCTGAAATCTGTATCCGGAACATCCAGCTCCATCCAGGCAAGCAATTTCACCCAGCCGGTAATCTCTGTGTCTCTGGTGAATGGTTCAGAATGATACACCAGTCCATTGCCAAACAAGTTCAGGTGATAGGTCTGGTCGGTATAGTAATCTTTTATAACCCTGTGCTCTAGGTCTCCGGGGCGTTTATCCAGCGGGTCATAGGTGAACATATCAGTGCGACCATGGCTATCCATACTCGGTTTACTTGTTACCAGGTTCCCCGAGTGGAACACATCTCCGGCACTGTTCATTGAGCTGAGGTACATTGTCTGGCGGCGGGTGGGTATCTCCTCCAGGCTGTTGGCATATTTCCACTTCTCCTCTCCGGTGACGTAATATGCCACGCGCTTTTTGAGGAACACAGGCTTTTTTCCGCCTTTCATGATCCAGTCATACCACTCTTTGTGCAGCTTGTTCATGTCCAGCAGACTGGCTTGACCGAACTTCAAACCGCCAAACTCGGATTTGGGATCGCGCGTTCCTGAGTGGTTCCATGGGCCGATGACCAGGTAGTGAGCTTCCCTTGCAGTGGATTTTGAGCTCAAGTGTCGGCGGTAATACTCCATCGCGCCGAGTTGGTCGTCGTCATAATTCCCAGTGATGGACAGGATGGGCACGGAAATCTGGTTATAATCCGCCTCGGAGAGTGTCATGCGGTCCCAGAATTCATCAGGGTGGGGGTGCTTGATCTCATTCTGGAAATATGTCGAGTGGTTGCCAACGATTTCGTCCAACTCTTTATATGGTCGATGGTTTTGATATGTCTCCTCGTATTTTTCAATCCAGAAGCTGGAGTCATCTATGATGAAGCTGTTGCGCGCCACCCCGCTGATGTAGGTCAGCCACTGCATCTCGAAAGACATGAGAATATTGCCAATAGATGGGTAATCTACCCCTGCATGGACGGAGGCAACCGGCACGATGGTAGCGAGGTGCGCCGGCGCTTCACGCAGAGTCAGCCACTGGTCAGCGCCGCCGTATGATCCACCCCACATCGCCACCTGCCCGCTGCACCAAGGCTGCGCTGCCAGCCACTCTACGATATCATGACCGTCCCTGGCTTCATTTGAGAACGGCTCAAAAACACCTTCCGAATTGCCGCGTCCGCGCGAATCCACCGCAGCGAAAACATATCCGTTCTGGGCAAAATAAATTCCGCGTGAGTGGTAAGAATCAGCTATATATGGGGTCAGCGTACATATAATTGGCACCGGCAGACCATCTTTGGGGCGATACAAGGTGGCGTTGAGCTTCACTCCATCGCGCATCGGGATTTTCACCCCCCAGGTAAAATCGATTTCACTGGGCACGCTAAGGCTTGGTTTCTCTCCATCAGTCAGAATTTCTCGGTCTGAAAATCGATTCATATGAAATCTCTCCTATCTCTTTCGATATCAAAGGAACCCATGATGATGGATCGCGAATCTGCTCCTCTAAACCAATTCTGACCATGCGTCCAGGTACACGATCAATATTCCCAACGATCATTCTTTTGTAGCAAAGCCCGTAAATGGTTGATCTCACCTGCATGGAAGTAGTCATGTCCGATCATGGTCTGGATGACTGTACGTGTCTTCATCCACTCGCCCCAATTAGTGAGACGGTTGCGGTCTAGTTCCGCGTCGTCCTGCAGAGAGCGTACCGAAGCCAGCCATTTGTTATGCCCTTTCTTGAGCCAAGCCATCAGTTCTTCATGTGGTCGGGAGCTGGCATCTCCGTTAGGAATCAGCGGTGGTTGGTCGCCGCGGAGATTAGCTGAGCCAAAAGCATAATCTTCGTACATCCATTTACCCCAGCCGACGTGTTCCAGGATCTCAGCGATGGTCCTCCTACCACCTCGCGGTAGGGCTTCCCAGTCATCTTCGCGGATATTGATGAGATTGCTTAAGAGAGATTCTGAAAGGTCGCCTTCAAAGGCATCTTCGATCAGTTAGCACAGTGTATCGATAGAAACACGCGAACCGAGATGATTGTTCATACGTCTTATATCCTCGAGAAAAAAATGGATGCCCCTTGTTGTGAAGATAATCTTACCATCGCTAGCGAGGCCGCTCAACACAAGCCACCAAATAGTAAAACTGACATAAATTACGCTGATGCTCCGGAGTAATTTTTCAACCCCTTGCGCCAGATCACCCGCGCCAGGACGACGAAAGAGAAGGTGAGGGCGAAAGTTCCTGCCAGGATGAGTGGGGTCAGGCGAGAGGTGAGGGCTTCGGCCGGTATGGTGACAGCGAACGCCACCGGGATGATGAAGGTCAGCCCCACCCGCAACCACTGTGGGTAGATGCTCACCGGCCAACGTCCAGCGGCGTATACACCTTGAAACAGGTTGACGATCTCATCCACACGGATGATCCAGAAGGCAGAGGAGGTGATCATCAGCCAGAAGCTGTAGATCAGGATGCTACCCAGCAGCATTGCCACTACGAACTCGAGTGATTGGACGACGCCCACATACCCCTGGTAGTGGTACACCCCATAGGATAAGACGAAGATGCCTACGATCACATCGGTGAGCGACCACAAGCGGAATTCGCGGATGCTAATCAACCCCTGGGCATCCGCCGGTTTGGTCAAGGCATAGTCGAGCGTGCCTTGCTGGATCTCCTCCAGCAGGCGCGTCATGTTAGGCTGGATAAAGGCATTGATCACCCCGCCCATCAAGACGAATATGCCCATCACCATTAAGAGCTCCGGCTGGCTCCAACCGTTGAGCTCGGTGGTGTGTGAAAAGACCAGCCACAGGCCGATCAGCCCGGTGGCAAGGGAGATGAGCGATTGTAGCAGCTGGATGAAGAAGTTCGCCCGGTACTGCATCTCATTCTGAATCCCCACCCTCAAATAATTCAACGCCAGATAAAGCATTTAATCCTCCAGTAATTACTTAACTACAGATGCACACAGATAAACACAGATAAATTATATTAAAAGACCAATCGTTTGCATCCTAGTTTTGTCGTACCAAAATTCAGGATCAGACCTCGATGGATTCCCGTTGCTTTTAAGTAATTAATCAACTGAGCTTGATGAGTATCGTCAATAGTTTTTGCTGCCTTGATCTCTAAAATGACTTGTCCATTCAAGAGAATACCAGCAAAATATTCGCCGACTCGAAAACCTTGATATGTGACTGTGATCGGTTTTTGTTGTTCACATTTCAATCCGGCGTTCGACATTTCTATGGCAAGTGCATTTTCGTATACTTTCTCTAGGAATCCACAGCCAAGTGTATTGCTCACCTTGAATACGCATCCAATAATAGCCTCAGTTAATTGATCTCTTTCGTTATCCATTGTGTTTTCCATATTTTCAGTTAAATATTATTTTATTATCAGTGTCTATCTGTGTCTATCTGTGTTTATCTGTGGCAATATTCTTGTTTTTATCAGTATCTGCGGTCAGTATTTATAACTTATTGTGTCAGTAGTGTCCTAAGAGGTATTCTTGATCTTTTGTTGGTATCGGAAAAAATTACCCGCCCACGGCGGAGAATTGGCGCACGCTGAACCTCCACATGATCTTCACTGCCACCACGCCGATAGTGATCCACAGCAGCTGCATCCCTAATCCGGTCAGCATCGTTCGAATGCTCATCGTCGACACCAACACCTCGATGGGGAAGAAGAACGTCCACTGGAACGGCAGGTAGGCTGCAATTTGCTGGACCACGGGCGGCATCAGTGACATCGGCACCAGCCGCCCTGAGAACACCAACTCGATGGCGAAGAACAGCTCGAAAATTGCCCCCACCCGCGTGGTGAAGAACGTGATCATCCCCAACAGCGAGAGCAGCATCGTCCGGATGAGATAAGCACCCCAGATGGCGAAGAAAAACCCAATCACCTGATACCAGGCAGGGCTCAGCTCAGGCTTGAAAAACAACGAGAGGAACAAAGCCAGCGGGATCCACAGGATGATCACCACCACCTTCATCCCGGCAAAATAAGCCACATCGTTATTCAACGGGTGCACCGGCCTCAACAGGTCCATCGAGAACCAGCCGCTGCGGATGCGGTTCTCCCATCCGTATGGAGTGAAGACGATGTTCATGTTGCGCACCAACGTCCACACCAGGTAGTAAGCGGCGAAAGTGCGTGGTGTATACCCGCCCACTGAGCCGCCCTGCTGCAGGGCAATTGTTGACCACACAACCAGGTAAATCACTGGCTCGGCGATCATCCCGATCATATAGAAATACTGGAGCACGCGGTATTGGAACTGCGACTGGATGGCGATCTTCATCGTTGTCAGGTAGTAATCGAGCATGTGCCTCATGCAGCTACCTCCTCCGGTCTGCCCTGGGCGAAGACTTGCTCGATGACGTCTTCGATGGGTGGATCCTCCACGTTCAGGTCATCCACTGGCAGATCCGCCAACAGGCGCGCCGTTACCTGAGCGGTATCTACCTTGGGCACCCGCAGGGTGAAACGCGTCCCATCCTGACTGATTACCTGTCCGTACTTCTGAAGGTCGGCTCCCGCGGTTTGCAGAGTCACCCCCACCGTCTTGAAAGCCGAAAACTTCTCTACCAGGCTGTTCAGCTCTCCATCGAACAACAGCTTGCCGTGGTGGATGACGATCACCCGCTTGCATAAAGCCTCAACGTCCGCCATATAATGTGAGGTGAGCAGCACGGTGGCTCCGAAGCGCTTGTTATATTCAGAGATAAAAGTGCGGATGCGACGCTGCATGGTCACGTCCAGTCCCAGGGTGGGCTCGTCCAGGAACAGCACCTTGGGACGGTGCAGCAGCGCCCCGGCTATTTCCATCTTCATGCGCTCACCCAACGACAGGTTGCGTACAGGCTTATTCACCAGCTCCTTCAGCTCTAACAAGTCAATAAAATCATCCCTGGTTCGGGTAAAGTCGGCGGCGGGGATGGAATAGATAGAGCGCATCAGGTCAAACGAATCAAGCGCAGGTAAGTCCCAAACCAGCTGCTGCCGGTTGCCCATTACCAATGTGATCTGCCGCAGGAATTCAGCCTGTCGCCTGGATGGCTCGAACCCGAGCACGGAAACGCTGCCGCTGGTGGGATAGAGCAATCCGGAAAGCATCTTGAGCGTGGTGGTCTTGCCCGCCCCATTCGGTCCGAGAAACCCAACTACCTCACCCTGATCGATCTGGAAGCTGATCTCCTCCACGGCTTTCACGATGACGTTCTCGCGCTTGAACAGGCTGCCGATCGAGGCCTTCAAGCCAGCTTTTCGTACCGGAACTTTGTAATGTTTGGAGAGGTTGTTCAGTTGGATGATTCCTGCCATATAAGCTCCTTGATTGAATTCAAAACGGGTGGTCCACGTGGACCGTTTTTGCTATAATCTCATAAGATGGAGAGGTAGGATGAAAGTCTCATTTTCTGGAAGCGTGTATTACGCCAATGGTGATCCCATTGCAAACGTGGTCGTACGAATCTTCGATAAAGATTCCTATGGTAAAGAGGATGATGACCTCACTTTGACCGCAGGACTTACTGATGATCATGGCCGATTTAATCTCAGTTATGAACCACTACGCTACCTGGATTATCACACCGTCTATCTGTCTGGAATAAGTGATAAAACCGCTGACTCGCAGGCTGATAAGCGCATCATCCGCATACCTGATCTGGGGGATCTATACCTCCCCTACCTGAAGTTTAATTTTACTATTAATGGGGTCGGTCAAGAATGCATTGCTTCTTTGGGGGTGCTACAGACTAAATTTCACCTGCCAGTGAACCCACCTGTGATTTTTCTGCCATCGAAGGATGGTTTCAAGTTCCCCAACAAGTTTTCAGGTTATTTATTGCCCTACTCGACGCCTGCTTTTTTGAGCTCCCGCAAGATATCCTCAAAGTATGGTCTGTGTGGAGGCATGTGCGCCTCCGTGTACGATTTTCTCCTGGCAAATAGAGCTATTCCACAGGTCATCGAAGTCCCGAAACAGGGCACCCGCCTGCAGCGGTACCTGTTCCGGCGCCAGATAGACTCATTAGGTGGGTTAGGGCAGCAGGCAGTCAAGGTGGCGCAATGGACCCTCCTGCCGGATAACACTATGGTTGGGACGATGCGCCGTACAGCGGACGAAATCAACCAGGTTCGCCGAAAGCTGGACCAGGGGAACCTGGTCATCCTGGCGCTCATATATGAGCATGCAATTTTATTAAGAGAGCTTTCCAGGCGCATCTTCAACAACCATCAGGTGCTATGCTGGGCCTATCAAGAGGATACTCATGGCGTGATTACGATGCAGATCTATGACCCTAACCTACCGGAACGGGATGATGTGGTCATCCGCGCAGTCCCGGCGGTGATGGGTGAAGAGGCATCGCCTGACGGACCCCAACCCGTGATCGGTTTCAAATCCACCGAGCTGGTTGGAGCAGAATTCTATCGGGATGTGCGCGGCTTCTTCGATATACCATACAGCCCGGTTAAACCGCCCAAAGGTATATAGAAAAATATCGTTCAACACAATATTAGCTAGCAGTTGAAGATCCTGCGCGCCAATACCAATATGCCGGGTTTTACAGTATACTTTTCCCATAGAAGTCCATTAATATTTCACCGAGGTATCCATGGAATGGCATAAAGAAGCATATAGCATCAACACCGAAAAATCCAAGTTAGATGTGGGCATGATCCACCACTTCCTCTACACCACTGCCTATTGGGCAGTAGGTCGTCCGATGAGCATCGTGCGTAAATCCATCGAGAATTCACTCTGCTTTGGAGTGTATGATGGCAATCAGCAGGTGGGCTTCGCCCGCGTGGTGACCGATTATGCCACCTTTGGCTGGATGTGTGATGTGTTTATCCTGCCATCCCACCGCGGTCGCGGCCTGGGTAAGTGGTTGGTGGAATGTGTAATATCGCATCCCGATGTCAAAAGTTTGCGGCGCATCCTGCTCAGCTCACGCGACGCTCACGGTTTATATGAGCAATATGGGGGATTCCACCCCTTGCATTATCAGGCTAACTGGATGGAAAAATTCACCGATACACCTTTCCGTAAAGGTGAACTGCCCACTCCGCCACAAGAAAACAAATCAGCGGGTTAACCAAAATCCATAATTTGATATTTCGATAACCAGGATTGGAGAGTAAATTGCATCATCCGTGAATGCTATATTTTTTAGGCTGTAGGCATATTATTGATTGGAGATAAAAGTAGATGAGTGAGAGAATCGAATTTACGCGTAATTATTCAGATTTAAGCACCAACCAGGGCTTCCAGTTCGAATTCAAGTGTGACCGCTGTGGGACGGGTTACCGCACACGCTTCCAGGGCTCGATAGTTGGTACCGCCTCGACTGCCCTGAACACAGTCAGTAATATATTCGGGGGTGTGTTCAACAATCTCTCAAACGCCAGTGACAGTGTGAAATCAGCTTCTTGGGAGAAAGCCCATGATGATGCCTTCCTTAAGGCCGTGGAAGAGATCTAACCCGATTTTATTCAGTGCCCGCGCTGCACCGATTGGGTCTGCCGCAAGACTTGCTGGAACGAGAAGCGCGGCTTATGCAAGCAATGCGCCCCCGACCTCGGGGTGGAAATGGCAGCCGCCCAGGCCAGCCGGACGACGGAGGAGATCTGGGCACACTCAAAGGTAGCTGAAGAAGACCTGACCATGATGAAGGAATCGGCATGGCGCGAAGGAGTGCGTGCCACCTGCCCGAACTGCGGTAAGCCTCTACCTGGTAAGACTAAATTTTGCCCCGAATGTGGGGCTGAGGTGATAGCTGATATAAAATGCGCCCAGTGTGGTGCCAAGGTATCTGCTGGTGCCAAGTTCTGTCCAGAATGCGGGGCGAAAATCGAGAATGAGCAGCACTGCAGCAATTGCGGTGCCAAGCTTGCGGCAGGTGCTAAATTCTGCCCTGACTGCGGCCAGAAAGTTGGCGGATGAGTCGATCGTAATCGCGGGATGTTGGGAGCTCTAAGCCAGAAGCAGCTTAATGCCGATCGAGATAAATAATGAGGAGACCTATCGATGTTCCAAACATTTGAACAGGTAAGGCATTATTTAGATGAAGAGAACATCCAGATGGTGGACCTTAAGTTTACCGACCTGTGGGGGCGTTGGCATCATCTGACTGTTCCTGCCGGTCAGTTCTCGCCCCGTCTGCTCGAGAATGGGATTGGCTTCGACGGATCAGCGGTCGGGTTGAAGAGCGTGAAAGCCGGTGATATGGTGCTGGTTCCCGAGCTTACCACGGGCATGCGCGATCCGTTCTGGGATGCACCGACGCTCAGCTTCATTTGCACTACCTTGGAAGCCGATACGCATGCCATTTTCACCAATGACCCACGCAACATTGCCATCCGCGCTGAAGAATTCATGTGCTCCACTGGCATTGCTGACCAGAGCCGCTGGGGTCCAGAGTTTGAGTTTTATATCTTTGACAGCGTGTCTTACGAATATGGAGTAAACCGCGCCAGCTACCGTGTGGATTGCCAGGAAGCTGATTGGACCAGCGTGCAGAGCGGTCATGGGCATTATATCCCCGTTCATGGCGGCTACCATGCTATCCCACCCAAGGACCAGTTCTTCAATTTGCGCACCGAGATGAGCCTGCACCTTCAGGAGATGGGCGTGCCGATTAAATACCATCATCATGAGGTGGGTGGGCCGGGACAATCGGAAATTGAGACGCCCATGATGGGTATGCTTCAAGCCGGGGATGCTACCATGATCATCAAGTATGTCACCAAGATGACCGCCCATGCCCACGGTAAGACGGTGACCTTTATGCCTAAGCCTTTGTTTGGTGAAGCTGGCTCGGGGATGCACTTCCAACAACACCTGTTCAAAGGTGGGGTAAATATATTCTATGACCCACAAGGTTATGGCTGCCTGAGCCAGACGGCGTTGTATTACATTGGTGGTCTGCTCACACACGGACCAGCCCTGCTGGCACTGACCAACCCCAGCACCAATTCGTATAGTCGACTTGTACCAGGATATGAAGCCCCGGTGAATGCCTTCTTCTCTCTGGGGAATCGCAGTGCGGCGGTGCGCATCCCCAAATATGCCACCCAGCCCGAAGCTGCTCGCATGGAATTCCGTCCCCCCGATGCTACGTGCAACGTTTACATGGCGCTCTCAGCCCAACTGCTGGCAGGCTTGGATGGCATTTTGAACAAGATTGACCCAACGGAAGCCGGGTTCGGTCCCATCGATGCCAACATCTTCGCCTGGAGTGAGGACGAGCGCCTCAAAATTAAGAGCCTGCCTGATTCTCTCAATGCCGCCCTCATCGCCCTCGAGCAGGACCATGATTTCCTGCTGGCAGGCGATGTGTTCAGTGAGCTGATGCTCAAGCAGTGGGTGGATTTCAAGCGCAATGAGGAATATTATCAGGTGCGTAACCGCCCACACCCTTATGAGATGAGCCTGTATTTTGATGTGTGAGTAAAGGTCGATTAGTGATCGTGTAACTAGGAACTAGGCGAAATAGAGAGCCAGCCTGTGGAATTTCTCAGCCACGGGCTGGTTCGATTACGGTGGACACTTAATCATCTGCTGCTGAAATTCGCAAGTTACATGCCAAGCTGACAATCCCAGCCTGGAGTACGAGTCTCAAGCGGTAGATTGGATCACCTTGCTGGGTTACTCTTTATCAAGGATCTCCAGAACACCTTTTACCAGGAATACCGGCCACACCAGGGCTTTCAAGAAACCCACTGCCTTCTCCTGGGGTGTGGTGCCTCGGTTGATGTAATAAATACACGCCCCAATGACACCCAATCCATAAACAGCCCCTGAAGAACCGCCCTGAACCCTGACATTTACTTTTTCTTCTTTTTCTTCAGCTGGTACCATTTCATCATCCATATTTTCTCCTTTCTGTGTAGTCCATACTTGTGGCTGGTTGATCACGCCAATCAGTAGATAGTTTAATGTGTTAGTAATTACTCTTCCTTGGCGTTTGATCCAGATTTGCGGTTGATTGATGAGGCCAAACAATCCATAGTTGAGTTGATTGCGCGTTTCTCCACCTTGGTAATAGTTCATTAACAGTGCGTCTTATTATTTTATATTGATATATATCTAGACACCTGACAGTTTGTGTTCATCGATAAGAACAGCATATAATTTGAAATGATATACCATTGACCACACACCGTTCTATGAAGCGCAAACCGATTTGGAAAATGCTCAAATCTC